>JACKKP010000003.1 GCA_024236375.1 Rickettsiaceae bacterium
GGCATTAATGCTTCCAACTTTCAGAGAAGAAAGAAAACAAACATATTCCCCTTTCATGCCAATTTGTCCTAAAACTGGTGATGTATTACAAGTACCTATTGAAAAATCTAACCTTGCAACAGGAAGTATTTCTTACCGGGACCCAAATGATAATGAATTAATGACTGTGCCAGTCACGGGAGGGCATTGTAAATTACAATGGAAACCAGATTTTGGCATGAGATGGTGTGCTTTAGGTGTCGATTACGAAATGTACGGAAAAGACCATATGCCTAATGCATCAATATATAGTAAAATATGTAATATTTTGGGAGGTGCAGAACCTGTACAATTTTTTTATGAGTTATTTTTAGATAAGGAAGGTGCGAAAATATCCAAATCCAAAGGCAATAGTATTAGTGTAGAAGAATGGTTACATTATGCACCAAAAGAAAGTCTGAGTTTATTCATGTACCAATCACCTTCAAGAGCTAAAAGGTTATTTTTTGATGTGATACCAAAATGTGTAGATGAATATTTGGCATTTAATAAAGCTTTTCATCAATCCACAGAACTTGAGAAGAAAATAGCAAACCCTGCTTATCATATTCACAACGCCGACGTCCCGGTTATCAATAATTATGATATTAGTTTCAGTTTGCTGCTAAATTTAGCATCTGTCTGTAACCCAGATAATAAAGATATATTATGGGCTTTTATTTCACGTTACGCCCCCGCAGCAAACCGCGACACGGCTCCCTATCTAGATCATCTAGCAGAATTTTCGATTAATTACTACAATGATTTTATCAAAAAAACTAAACAATATTTAGCACCTAATGAAAAGCAAAAATTAATACTGATCAAAATCGTAGATTTATTAGAAAAAACTGACGACAATGCTAGTGCTGAAAAAATCCAAAACCAGATATATACAGTTGGAACCGAAGCAAATTACGAAAATTTACGCGACTTCTTCAAGGAGATATACCAAATTTTGTTAGGCCAAACTGAAGGCCCGCGTCTTGGCTCTTTCTTTAAACTTTATGGAATTAAAGACACTATCAAATTGATCAAAGAGAAGGTTAGCCTTTAGTCTCGTTATAATCATATACTGCCAATAATATTAAGCAGTGCAAACAACTTTTGATTATAAAAGCACTATCGAAATACGTGTAGCGAGCAATTTATTATAACAAATAATATTTTAATTAATATTAATACTTGCAACATCTAAAGATTAATGGTAATAAAGTTTTTATTATCTTAGTTGAAGTTTATTGTAATATATTTTTGGATCATTTCTATAGTTTAGATCTAAGACAAATTTTTATAAAACTTCTATAACCACAAGAAAAACACAAAATAATATGTCATCAAATATCAACATAAATGCAGAAAAACAACGATTAGAAGCATTGCGCTCTCAGCATTCAGGCGATCATCCAGATATTGCTCACTGTCTATATAATCTTGGAGTTTAGTACAAAAAACAAGGCCAGTACGAACAAGCGGCAGAATATTCGCAACAAGCTGTAGAGATGTATAAAACCTTACCTGAAGATAATCATAATTTAGAGATTGCTAAATGTATATTGTTGCTCGGAATTGCTTATGTTAAGCAAGGCAACAGCAAAGCAAAAGAAGGAGCAAAATATTTGCAGCAAGCTCTAGAAAAGTACAAAGCATTACCCGAAAACGATCAGAATAATCAAGATACTGCTAAATTTATATTGTGGTGCGGAATTGCTTATAGCCAGCAAGGCAAAGAAAAGGAAGCATTAGAATATTTGCAGCAAGCTCTGAAAATGTATAAAGCCTTACCCGAAAACAATGAGAATAATCAAGGTATTGCTTACTGTCTATATTCTCTGGGATTTGTTTATCGCCATCCGGTCCAAGTAGAAGCAATAGAATATTTGCAGCAAGCTCTGAAAATGTATAAAGCATTACCCGAAAACAATGAGAATAATCAAGATACTGCTAAATGTATATTGTGGCTTGGAATTAAGTATGCACAACAAAATCAACACGAACAAGCAATAGAATATGCACAACAAGCTCTGACAATTTACAAAACCTTACCTCAAGACAATCAAAAAGGGTTTGCGCGTTGTCTATTTTTACTTGGAATCCTTTATAGCCAGCAAGCAAAGTACGCAGAAGCAATAGAATATTTGCAGCAAGCTTTAGAAAAGTATAAAGCCTTACCCGAAAACAATCAGAATAATCAAGATACTGCTCGCTGTCTACATTCTCTTGGAATAGCTTATCAAGAACAAGGAAAGTACGCAGAAGCAGTAGAATATTTGCAGCAAGCTCTAGAAAAGTATAAAGCCTTACCCGAAAACAATGAGAATAATCAAAATACTGCTTGCTGTCTACATAACCTCGGATTTGCTTATAGTAAGCAAGGAAAGTACACAGAAGTAATAGAATATTCACAACAAGCCCTAGAAAAGTATCAAGCATTACCTGCAGACAATGAGAATAATCAAAATACTGCTCGCTGTCTACATAACCTCGGAGTTGCTTATAATAAGCAAGGAAAGTACGCAGAAGCAGTAGAATATTTGCAGCAAGCTTCAGAAATGAGGCAAGCATTACATCAAGGCAGTCATCTCGATGTTGTTCTATCTTTAGCTCATTTAGCAGGCGCTTATGCGAAGTTAGGTCAAGTAGAAGAAGGCTTAAAATATTGTGAGAAAGCTCTGGCAATGACGCAAGAATTATATGGCAATAGTGCTGATATTGCACACTCCTTATTTAAGATAGGGTTATCTTATAGTGAATTAGGCAAAGCTAAGAAAAGTCTAGAATGTAATGAGAAAGCTCTGGCAATGTATCTAGCATTACATCAAGACAATCATCTTGATATTGCTCACTCTTTAAACAATCTAGGAGTATCTTATAGTAAATTAGGCGATAAAACCAAAGCATTGGAATTATATAAACAATCTTATTTTATGAAATATAAGTTGCTTGGACAAGATAATCCAGCTACACAACTAACAAAAAATAACATTCTTGCGCTGGATCCTACTTTTTCTGGAATTAATGAAAATAGAACTACTATTTTAGTAAGAGGTGTATCAGATAAAGACATAATAGTGGTCAAAGATTACATACAACAAAAGGTTTTGGATACAATATCTCACTTAGCAAGTAAGAATTGTTGGAGTTCAGGACTGTTCCTAAGTAAACCTACGTTTTTTGGAGATTGGGGGATAAAAAGTCATTTATCTGAAGAATATTTGACAAAAGCTCTTGGTGAATTAGCTACTCCTGAAAATATCAAAATCGCTCAAATGCTTTGCTTTGAGGCTATATGTTTAGGTATAATGAGCAGAATCAACAGAGATAAGACCTGCATTGAGCAATTTGCTACATCTTACCCTGAGTTATTGAAAGAGATAATAGAAGAACATCCTGAATATATGATTGATGGTTCTATAGTCAAGTTATGTACAGATGATTCAGAAACTTTAACTCACTTACTTGGCAATAATTTTGATGAGTATGCAGCAGCTTGAGATATAACTACCTATCTTTGAAGAGTTGTTTTTTGAAAAGAGGCTTAAAAAATAAAACCATCCCATTTGTCTTCCCGTGGCTCTGACCACAGGACCCAAGCGGCTTTTAGGCAAAGTGTTTCGACTAAAAGGTGGGTATCGCTATTAGAGTAGCGGTAAGACAGAAGCTAGAGATGATTACCCTGGCTAACTCTCACTTTGCTCTCCCTATTTTTCCTCTGCAAATCCAATTCTTCAAAGATAGGTAGTATGTTACAAAACCCTTCTCATCTTCATGTATAGCGCCAGGGCTAGTGTGACTAAGCTTGCACTACCACTCAAAATAAAAACATAGTCAAAAGATATCTGTGCTAAATATCCACATAACATTGAAGAAATAAAGACACTAATTCCGCTAATAATCGAATATACACCAACAATAGTACCATAATATGATGGATTCGCTCTGTTAAATAACATTGCAATAAAAGTAATTTGTGCGCCCGCCCTTTGTATCCCCCAACAAATTAAACCTGATAATGCAAAAATATAAGAAACTGAGTCTGTGTTTAAGAATATTATATTGAAAAATAATAAAGCAAATATTGTAACAAAAAGTGCCTTATATTCCATTTTCATATCAATTAATTTGCCTATAATAGGAGAAATGATAATCATTGCCATATTAAAAAAAGAAATAGTCGCTAAATAAAACCATTCAGGGAACCCCCTGCTTTTTAAATAGAGCATGATTACTCCGTCGTTAAAACGGCCTAAAAAAAATATAAATCCCAGTAGTAAAATTGGATATATATTGTAACAGATTGAGATGAGTTCTCTAAAATTTGCTATATCTATCTTATTATTTATTTGTCCTCTTCTATCAGATTTAACGCCAAAGGAGATAAACAGCGCGATCAAACTCATTAAGCACGTAAATGCTATAATATATGAGATATTCTCACTCAATGTTCCAACAAGATAGGTATAATAGCTGATTAATATAGGACCTATTATACAGCCTAACGTTTTAGTCACAGTCAACAGCCCCAAGGACAATCCCTTATTAGGGCTATTATTCCCCACATAAGCATCACGCGATACGGCAAATATTCCATTAGTCGCTCGTTCAATTGTTTTTGATAAAATCAGAGTAAAACTATTTGGGATAAATAAAACCAGTTTCGATAGAAATGCCAATAATGCAGAGATGATAAAAATAATTTTTTTATCTTTAATTTTATCAAAAATACGACCAGTCACGAGGCGTAAAATATTAGATAATAATTCATTACTACCTTCAATAATCCCTAAAAATAATAATGATAAACCTAAATTTTCTGTTACAAGCAAAGGCAAAAAAGCCATACCCATAGCTGTTGCAATTGCCAAAAAGAAATTCATTAAATATATTTGTATCATATGATTTAGTATACAATATTACTATTAAGAAATAAGTTTTACCGCAAATATAATGATATAATTCTGGTAAGGTAATTTAGCATCATCGTCCTTGAATTTTGTCTTATAATCTATTATTGTTGCTTGGAAATAATAAGCTCTTGGACCGAAAATCTGAATATGTTACAACAAATTGTACAAAAAGTCACGATAGAATTAGAAAAAGCAAAAGATTTAAATGATCTTCAACAAGTTAGAATTGAATTCCTAGGTAAATCTAGCTTATTAAATCAGGAGATGCGTAAACTTGCTTCCCTCTCTCCCGACGAAAGAAAAGCAGTAGGAGCACAAATTAATTTAGTTAAACAACAATTAGAGAATTTGATTGCCGAAACAACCAAAAATCTTGCACAAGCTGATTTAGAACGACGTTTTAAAGATGAAAAATTAGACTTATCAATTCCTGCTCGTAGTAGAAGATCTGGTAGCATTCATCCAACAACACAAGTAATGGAAGAACTAGTGCAGATTTTTGCAAAATATGGTTTTTCTATAAGAAATGGTCCAGATATTGAAGATGATTGGTATAATTTTACTGCTTTAAATATTGACGAAAACCACCCTGCACGCCAGATGCATGATACATTTTACTTAAATAGTGCTAATAATACAAAGCTGCTGCGTACTCATACCTCTCCCATTCAAATACGCACTATGCAAAATGAGAAGCCACCTTATTATTTTATTGCACCAGGGAGGACGTATAGATGTGATTCTGATTTAACTCATACCCCGATGTTTCACCAGATTGAAGGGTTAGTAATAGATAAAAACATTCACATGGGTCACCTCAAATATATCATCACTGATTTTATCAATATATTTTTTGAGCAATCTGATATAGAAGTACGCTTCAGACCAAGTTTCTTTCCATTTACTGAACCTTCTGCTGAAGTAGATATTAAAATGAATACACAAGATGCCTGGCTAGAAGTACTTGGATGCGGAATGGTACACCCAAATATCTTATTAAATGTTGGAATCGACCCTAATGAATATCAAGGATTTGCATTTGGCCTAGGTGTCGAACGTTTTGCAATGCTTAAATATAACATTAAAGATTTAAGACAATTTTTTGAAGGAGATTTGCGCTGGTTAAAACACTATAACTTTGAAAATCTTGATATACCTACTCTGATGGGAGGACTAACGAAATGAAATTTACTTTATCTTGGCTGAAGCAATTTTTAGATACAGAATATTCTGCTCAAGCAATAGCTGATAAATTGACAATGATAGGTCTCGAGGTAGAAGAATTAATAGACAGAGCTGCTTTATTAGATCAGTTTGAAGTGGCAGAAATTATAACAACGTCGCCGCATCCAGCTTCACAAAAATTGCAAATATGTTCTGTAAAGACAGCGTCAGAAATTTTACAAATTATTTGCGGCGCTAGTAACGCTAGAGCTGGAATTAAAGTAGTATTAGCTAAAATCAACACAGTGATCCCCACTGGCAATTTTACGATAAAAAAAGCTAAAATTTGTGGCATAGAAAGCCATGGTATGTTATGTGCTTTTGAAGAACTTGGTCTTAAACACGATGGAGATGGAATTATTGAATTACCAAATCATGCAATTATCGGAGATAAAATTGCACGATATTTAGGTATAGATGATATTATATTTCATATCAATGTTACCCCAAATAGAGCTGATGCACTCGGTGTATATGGCATCGCACGTGACCTAGCAGCAGCTGGTTTAGGTACTTTAAAATCGCTGGATATACCGGTAATAAAATCCTCATATAATAGTGATTATAGTTTAACAATAGAAAATCAATCTTTATGTCCTCTCTTTGCTATACGTCAAATTAAAAATATTAAAAACCAAAGTTCACCCGATTATTTACAAAAATTATTGAAGAATATTGGCATAGCTCCTGTTAATTTGCCAGTTGACGTTACAAATTATATTTCATATAGCTTTGGACAACCGTTACATGTATATAATGCAAATAAAATAAAAGATGGTTTGGTTGTAGGCCTAGTAGAAAATGCTGCTAGCTTTCAAGGTCTAAACGAACAATTATATGATTTACCACAAAATTCTCTTATAATCACCGATCACTCAGGATCTGTGCAATGTTTAGCCGGCATTTTAGGGGCAAATCACAGCGCTTGTGACCTCAATAGCACAAATATATTATTAGAAGCTGCTATATTCGATCCTGTAACTATTTCACAAACCGGACGTATGCTTAATATCATCACCGATTCACGTTATAGATTTGAAAGACATGTGGATCAAGAATTTTGTTTTAAAGCATTGGATATTGCCACACAAATGATTCTGGATATATGCGGGGGTGAAGCATCTGATCTATTACATGTTGGTAACCCCTCTGCTCAATCGCAACATAAAATAAAATTTGCACCTGAGTTTTTGTTATCTAAATCTGGTATAAAATTGGATGAAGAACAAATCATCACGATTCTAAGTAAATTAGGTTTTACAGCTACCAAAAGTGATAATTACTTATATTTTAATATACCTTCCTGGCGTCATGATATTAATATTGCCGAAGACTTAGTAGAAGAAATATTGCGCATTTATGGATATGATAATATCCCAGTCACTCAACTACAAACTACAATTAAACCAAGAATTATTTCACAAGATTACAAAAGAATTAGCCTTATAAAAAGAATATTAGCTACATTAGGATATGATGAAGTGATCACCTGGTCTTTTACTAATAGTAAGAAATTAGAGTTTTTTAGCGAATTAAAAGATGAGTTGTTTCTAAAAAATCCGATTAGCTCAGAGCTAAATTATATGCGTCCTTCTATTTTGCCAAATGTACTGAATATTTGCACAAATAATCTTAATAGATCTCTGAGTAATCTATCCTTGTTCGAGGTAGGCCCAATTTTTAAAGATACAAGTACTAGAGTAGTCAATAATGTTTGCGGAATAAGAATAGGTACAGAATTTCCTGTTACACCACATGGTAATAGAGAGTTTGATGTATTTGATATCAAAGCAGATATCGCAACTATATTACAATATTGTGGTCAAGATATAAATAAATGCAAGATCAGTTCTTCACAATTACCATCATATTATCACCCTACTCGTTCTGCTTCAATTAGTTTGGGAAAAGAATTACTTGGGTATTTTGGTCAAATTCATCCTTCTATTGCACAAGAATTTGGTATTAAAGCTAATATTTTAGCATTTGAATTATTTATTGAAGCTATTCCAGTAAAGAAGAGTAAATTTGGTAAGCGTAATGATTATGAAGTATCACAATTCCAACCTATAGTGAGAGATTACTCGTTTATAGTAGAAAAAGATTTAGAAGTTGGTAAGTTATTGAGTTTAATAAAAAATATTGATAAGAATTTAATTAGGAACGTTGAGTTATTTGATATATATACTGGTAATAATGTAGAGAACACTAAAAAATCTGTAGCAATTTCAGTGCATATTCAAGCTCAATTTAAGACTTTAACTTCAGAAGAAATAGAAACTATCAACAATAAAATATTAAAAGCAGCGCAGGAACATTTAGGAGCTATTTTACGCGAACATTAATTGTCTCTACTATTATTGTACCATTCGAAATCCATAGAATAGTTTTATAGTAAATTAGTTTGATTAAGGGGGCAATAAATCAATCAATAGATATGTCTAGTTCTTGATCATTAAAACTTATCAACATTCTAAGATCAATTAATTAATTGATACTGCAAGTAGGGCGCAGGAGAGTGTAATTTAATAATATATAACAGAAATATATTATTAAATTTTAGCAATACGGCTCAAATGTCTTCCTCTTTCAAAATCAGTATTTAAGAATATTTCTACCATTTTTAAGGCAACCTCGTCTTCTTGCAATTTACTTCCTAATACTAATACATTAGCATCATTATGTTTACGAGCACGTTCTGCCATAAATTCATTACAACATAATGCTGCCCTAATTGCGCTACTTCTATTGGCAGCTATGGACATGCCAATTCCTGTACCACAAATTAAAATTCCTATCTTCACTCTTTCTTCAATAATTTCTTCAATTAAAAAATGTGCATAATCTGGATAATCTACTCTTTCATCATTATCAGAGCCCAAATTTATTATCTCTATATTATATTTTGATTTTAATAACTCAGCTATTTTATTTTTTAATCGTACACCAGCGTGGTCATTAGCTATTGCTATTTGCATATATAGAGATTTTCTTTTATTATATTTTGTAGTTTCTAGATATTATCAGAAGTAATTTTATAAGACAAATATAATGATACAGTTTTTAGCGTTATGTACTATTTTTACTCTTACTGCATGTAGCGTCAGTAAGCAAACAGCCCCTATTGAATATCACCATAGTCATAAATCTATGATCAGTGAGTTTAGTCAATCACAACAAACTTATCAAGGTCAAGTCATAGATTATGATGATAATATAATAAAATCTTCAGATACTCTTAATGTTACTTCAGCAAATCTAAAACAAAAAATTATTTATCATGAAGTTAAATTAGAAGAAACAATAGAGGATATAGCAGAACAATATGGTCAGTCTGTCTCAGATGTTGCGAAGTTAAATAATATCGAACCACCTTATGATATAAGT
This sequence comes from Rickettsiaceae bacterium, assembly GCA_024236375.1. Classification (GTDB taxonomy): domain Bacteria; phylum Pseudomonadota; class Alphaproteobacteria; order Rickettsiales; family Rickettsiaceae; genus Megaera_A. The sequence continues at coordinate 9,537 of JACKKP010000003.1, forward strand.
GAATATCAGATTTTAAAGCTTTATGATAAATCTCAAGTGATACAAGAAAATGATCTACCAGAAGTAATCAATCTAAACCATACAAGTGATTCCTCTGATCAAAATAATATAAATAAAAAAACAGAATTTGTTCAACCGGTGCAAGGACAAATTATAAGCAAATTTGGCGATAAAACAGAACTTGGACATAATAAAGGTATTAATATTGCAGCGCTGGAAGGTACTGAGGTTGTAGCCAGCAAAGCAGGAAAAGTTGTATATTCTAATTATGATGCGACTTATGGAAATTTAGTTATCATTAAATTAGATCAGAGCAATATGTTTCTTACTTATGCACATCTAAAAAGTACCGAATTAGGTATAGGTGACCATGTATCTCAAGGAGAAATTATAGGATTTGTAGGAAAGACGGGCAAAGTTTCTTCACCGCAGTTACATTTTGGTATTCGAGACGGCAAAACGCCTAAAAATCCTATAGATTATATTAAATATTAAGGTTTTGTTCTAATAATTTTCACTAAACTTTTCTTACTATATTCAAGATTGATTGTTATGTATAGTAAGTTTTATTAATTTTTAGTAATATTCTTACCCAAAATAATGATGAGGCAGATTTTCAGACATGTAATCCTGATAAACATCTGATATACTAATTTAATAATATAAATAATTACCAAAAATCAAACATAACTTTATAATTTGTATTGATACAATGTAATAATTTGTTTACAATAGATAATTATAACAATAATTCATAAATATATTAAATTATGACTCAAGATAAAGATCATGCATTCACTAATAGTATTTTGGCAAGGTTAGAAGCTATGAATAATGTGCAAGCATTACGAGATGAAACTGGAATTACTTCTTTAGTTAAAGAAGAACTTAAATTTGGCGAGATATTAAACGCTAAACTAAAACTACTTAATAAAGAAGGAAAATATAATCTAGTAGATAGTGCTATTATGGCAGATAACGACTTATTATTGAAAGAAGCCACATACTCTTATTGGATTGCTTGCGGCAAAAAATAATTTGAGCCTAATTATATTTATTAATTCATGGTCTTTAAGGTTATAATATACAATAATAATTAAAATTCTTGTGGCAAATTATTTAGTACTCAAGAATATTTTATTAAAATATAGTTTCTTAATATAGCTAAGGAAAAAAATGCATAATCCTCCTGATCCTAGGTTACAAGAATTATTAATTGAATCAGCAAAAAAAGGTGATGTTGATTTAATGATAGAATTAGTAAAGCAAGGAGCCAATGCTTTTACTCTTACAGAAGAAGATAAGCCAATTATTTCGTATTTAGCACATAGTAATATACAGAAATCTAAAATGCGTGAATTCATTCGTTTTATAACGCCTTATATGTATAACGAAAGTAAAAAATAATCATTCTTCTTTTGTTATTTTGCGGTGTATATTGCTTGATGTAGAATGCAAAGCGTGGAAAAATTATAGTATTTACTTGCACATTAAAAGCTGCAGAATTATAATTATTATTTATCCTTCTATAGAACATACTGAGTTAAATGGTAAAATTTTTCAGACATCCTAAATTTATAGCATGTTTATTATTCGCTATTGGATTAACTAGTTTTGCAGCTCTTATTACTTATGATATTGGCGACCCCTCATTTAATCTTGCAACTAATACAACTCCTAATAATGCTATTTCTTATCTAGGCTCATACTTCGCTGATCTTATATATCAGATTATTGGGTTTGCAGGTCTTTTAATACCAATTTATATAATATTGTGGGCGTATTATTTATTTTATAATAATGAATTAAAGCAGAAGTATGTACGCTTGATGAGCTCTATATTATCTATTTGCTTTTTCGCTTGCGTATTGTCTTTATACCAAATTAACGCTTATGAGATCAAGGCTGGAGGTGTTATAGGCATGGGACAAGTCTATCTTCTTAAGACATTTTCATATACCGCACCTTACATAAATTATATTGCGATTTTGTTAAGTTTTATATGCCTGATACTATTTCATTTATCAACAAATCTGAGTTATAAAATATATTACCTATTTCTAAAATTGGTTTTTTCAAAAATTACAAATATTACAAATAAAATTGGTTTAATTGACAAAGTTATTTCATTTGATAAAAACCAAAAAGCATTTTATGAAATAGAAGCCAAACGAGAACATTTTACTGTAACTCCAGTTAAACAAACTAATAATCAAGCAAGAAAAGTTTTAACAAAAGCTCAAGGTACTAATAATATATTACCCGATATTTCTTTACTAAATCTTGATGACCAGAAAAATATACAAAAACAAAGCCCTGATGAATTGGCGAATAAATCTGAACAATTATTAGATGTATTAGCTGATTTTGGTGTCAAAGGTAATATTATTGCTGTTAAAGAAGGACCAGTAGTTACGATGTATGAATTTGAACCAGCAGCTGGAACAAAATCTTCAAGGGTAATTGCTTTAGCGGATGATATTGCTAGATCTCTATCCGCTATCTCTGCTCGTATCGCAGTAATTCCAGGGCGAAATGCGTTAGGAATTGAACTACCTAATAAACAGCGTATGTTTTTCCGATTACGTCAGCTTCTAGAAACAGAAAATTTTCACGACCCAAATATACAATTACCATTAATTTTAGGAAAAGATTTAAGTGGTCAGCCATTAATTGTAGATCTTGCTAAAATGCCTCATTTATTGGTTGCGGGCACTACCGGTTCTGGTAAATCAGTAGCTATTAATGCAATGATTATGTCTTTACTATATAGATATAGCCCATCTGAATGTAAGATGATTATGATTGATCCTAAAATGCTTGAACTATCAGCTTATGATAACATTCCTCATTTAATGACTCCAGTTGTTACTGAACCAAGCAAAGCTGTTACTGCGTTAAAATGGGCAGTAAAAGAAATGGAAAATCGTTATAGATTAATGTCACATTTAGGTGTACGTAATATTGCAAATTATAATAGTAAACTTTTAGAAGCAACCAAAAATGGTGAGAATTTAGAAAGAAAAATTCAAACTGGGTTTGATCCAGTCACTGGGGAGGCTATATTTGAAAAAATTGCTATTGATATGACCAAAATGCCTTTTATCGTAGTAATTGTTGATGAAATGGCTGACTTAATGTTAGTCGCTGGAAAAGATATAGAAACATCTATTCAACGACTAGCACAAATGGCTAGGGCTGCAGGGATACATATCATTATGGCAACTCAAAGACCATCAGTTGATGTTATTACAGGAGTGATTAAAGCAAATTTTCCTAGCCGTATCAGTTTTAAAGTAATTTCTAAAATTGATAGTAGAACAATTTTAGGTGAGCAAGGTGCTGAACAACTACTTGGCATGGGAGATATGTTATATATGGGTAGTAGTAGCATTCTCAGAGTTCATGGACCTTTTGTAGATGATGGGGAAGTGGAAAGGGTAACAAATTTCTTGCGTAATACCGGATCCCCAGAATATATTTCCGCCATTACTGAATCTAATGAGGATGAGAATTGTGGAATTGATGTAGAAATGATCGGAGATCAAAATGATTTATATAGCAAGGCTGTGGATATTGTTCGTAGAGAACGAAAATGCTCAATCAGTTATATCCAAAGATGTTTAAGAATTGGTTATAACAGAGCAGCTAATCTCGTTGAAGAGATGGAAAGAAAATCTGTACTATCAGCGCCTAACCATTCTGGGAAACGTGAAATCTTGTTACCCGAAGAATAATTTGAATAAATAATATATAAAAACTATATCTTAAATTATTATAACGGGTCAAAATGTTCATTAAATACACAAGTAATTTTTTTACCTGCACGCAAAGATAATTTTGGGAAAACGTGATCAATAATAATTAAATTACTATTAGCTGGATCTGGACGAAAATTTACCATAGACTCTCTCAGATCTTCATCAACCGCAAAAATTGCTGGTATCTCATTGTTTTTATCCCTAAATTGCATATATGTATATTCTCCATCATCAAAAATTTTGATCGGTGCAATTTCTTCATTACCACTTAGCGAATAAAAGAAATTAAGTTTCTCTGGTTTTGCCAAATCTGGACTATTATTACTAGTTTGCGCTAAAACTTGCAGATGTTCCTCCTCTGCCTCGTCAGGATATAAGAATTTGACATTAAATACCATTCCTGGATCCCTAATATCAAGGGTTTCTTCAGCGTAAAGCTCAAAGAAATAAGTACGTTTATTAGTAATCAAAGTCATATTAGTAGTTGCATCTTTTTCGATAGGTTTGATAAAAACCCTATAACCTGCAGGTACAACTTGCCACGAAGTAGTATCACCCATAGAAATACTAATTACCTCTTCATCTCTTGCAAATTCTATACTAGCCTGATACTTATAATACCCAGTAAATTTAAATACATCATCAGGATTATATATCATTATTCTGATTCTAGAATCAGTAGGTGTAGGACGCGACTCTCTAAGAGCTTGTGCAATATTAATATTAAATAAAATTATAATACTACTTAGTAAAATTAAAATATTATTTTTCATAGCTATATGTCACTTTTTAGAATTATCTTTTAACATGGTGGTCTCATAATCAGTCACAGTAAAATTAAATTTTTTACCAGAAGAAATATCTACGTCCACTTGATCAATATCGAACTGCAATTGTACTTGCCAAACTTTATCTTCATATTTTTTACCTGTAACATCTTGTGCAATAGTTTGAAAAGTCACTATAGCACTATTCTGGTCTGGATATGCAGCAGATATGATTTCTATATCTCGCTTTATATTTTTTTGATATTTGAGAATTAATGAATCTGGATTATCTATATTCATAAAAGATAAAAATCTTTGAAAAATAATCCTAGTAGAATTATTTTTGACATATGTAAACTGCTTTTTTAAATCTGGATAATTATATTTCTCTCGGGCTACAATATATTTATTTACTAAAATATTAGTAATTGATAATTGTGCGTCATGATGCTCATACCTTGCTTGATAAACTTTGACTGCTTTATCAGTAATAGCAGCACTATTAATTATATATTGCACTTCTTTTTTAAGGGGAAATAAATTATATATATTGATCAGAATAGAAACAAATACTACTAAACTAATAACACTAATTATAAGCAAAAAAGATCTTTGAGAAAAAGGATGTATATAGCTAACTCGATACCATTTTTTCGCTTCTTCAAAATATTGGCCCGATTCTATTAGCTGTTTTAAAGATCCCGCCATACGCAAATTAGTAGCTTTTGATTGTTATTTGTAATTGTTAATCTTACTGCTAACTGAACGAAACTAAAATATTTATAAGCATATAAAGTAGTTAATTTAAAAGGATTGTGGTATAGTAATCATATTTCTCTAGAAAAAGACTAAAGAGACATATAATAACATTGAAGGCTCAAAGAGTTTACGATATCATGATAACAGATAAAATGACTAATAATATTAATAGATAAAATGAATTATTTAGTTTTACTCATTTCTGCTGTCATAATGACTTCTTGCACCGCAGGTACTCCTTACGAAGTTAAAAGCCCTTGCGTAGCAATAGATACTGGGTCTGAGGATATTATACTAATGCCTTGTGTACGCCGCCCAGCTAATCTTGATCATTATATAGTTTGAATAAATTTTCTGCTTTATCAGCAAACCTAATAAACGTTATTTATTACAGAAAATTGCTGTAATAAATTTCACTATACTACTCCCCTGCGTATCAGAATGCGCTAATTCAACTTGAATACATGTATACAAGACCGTTTAATCATTATACGAATGAACCTTAAACCAGTTAAATCAAATTTATTGTTGTATAGCTAATAGTTATTTATGGTATGGATGATTTTGTATAATTGTTTGTGCCCGATATATTTGTTCTAAAAGCAATAATTTTACTATTTGATGCGGAAAAGTCATCATCGAAATGCATAATTTATAATCAACCATAGTGCCTATTATAGAATTATCAACTCCATGGCTACCACCAATAATAAAATCTATATCTTGATTATTTTCTAAGCTTTCCTTGATTATATTGGCAAACTCTTCACTAGAATATTGCTGACCTAGGCGGTCTAATAAAATTACTAGGGAATTTTTTTTAATTTTTTTTCTTATAAATTCTGTTTCTTCAACTATAATTTCTTTAATATTAGATTTTTTTGAATGTGGTAATTCAATATATTCTAATCGCGATGAGATCATCTTCTGATATTTACTGCATAAAGATGCAATATCAGAAGATAATTTACCTACCGAAATTATAACAATTTTCATTAAAATTATACGTCAAGTAATAGTCGTTGTGGATCTTCTATCGCCTCTTTGACTTTAATTAAGAAAGTAACTGCATCTTTGCCATCAATAATACGGTGATCATAAGATAAAGCAACATACATCATAGGACGAATTTCAATTTTACCATCTACAACCACAGGTCGGGATTGAGTATTATGTAACCCTATAATTCCTGTTTGTGGTGGGTTAATAATTGGGGTTGACAGAAGAGAACCATATACTCCACCATTAGTAATAGAAAATGTGCCACCACTTAAATCTGACATTGATAATTTGCCAGCTCGTGCTTTGCTTGCTAAAGATGAAATTTCCTTTTCAACTTCAGAAAAACTCAGCCTATCAGCATTACACACCACTGGCACTACTAATCCCTGCTCTGTACCGACCGCTACGCCAATATCATAATAATATTTATAAATAATTTCATCGTCATCAATTTCTGCGTTCACAGAAGGAACAGCTTTCAGCGCACTAACTACTGCTTTAGTAAAAAATGACATAAATCCAAGTTTAGTTCCATGTTTCTCTTGGAAAGAATCTTTATATTTATTACGCAAAGCAATCACATTACTCATGTCAATCTCATTAAAAGTAGTAAGGATTGCAGCAGTATTTTGTGAGTCTTTTAATCTTTGTGCGATAGTTTTACGCAAACGTGACATTTTAATACGCTCTACTGGTTTATTATTGCTTTGCACTACAGTAGAAGCAGAATTTATTGCGGCACTGCTACTGCCTCCTCCCTGCTCTAAATATTCAAGCACATCACTTTTATTCACTCGTCCTTCTTTACCAGTGCCTTTTATATTATTTATATCGAGATTATTCTCACTCACTAATTTACGCACAGATGGCGGCATAATTGCAGTGTTGTCAATATTCAGATCTTTAATATCAGACGCCTTAGGATCTTTTTCATGCTGCACTGAAGCGGTAGAGTGATTTTCTATGTTGTGCGATATATTTGCATCACCCTCTTTGATTTTGCCAATAATTTGCCCTACATTTACACTATCACCTTCTTGACATTCAATAGACTCGATTATACCACTCGCGGGTGCATTTATTTCTAATGTGACTTTTTCTGTTTCCAATTCAAGTAATAATTCGTCTATCTTTACAAAATCACCTTGCTTTTTATATAATTTGGCAATAGTAGCTTCTGATACAGACTCCCCTAAAGCAGGTATTATTATATTAACACTCATAATTCCTCATTTATTAAATATCTAACGCTTTCGTCAGCAGAACTTCTTGTTGTTGGTTATGTACGTATATAGTACCAACTGCAGGCGAAGCTGCATCCTCTCTTCCTATAAATTCAATTTCTTTATCAACCCCTGCTTTTGTCAAGATAAGATTTATTCTTGGATTAATAAAACTCCATGCACCCATATTGTTAGGTTCTTCTTGGCACCAAATATATGATTTAACAAATTTATATTTTGCTATAACATTACTTATCGCTTTTGAATCCAAAGGATATAATTGCTCTAATCTAATGATAGCTATGTTTTTTATACCTTCTGCTTCTCGTTTTTCTATTAAATCATAATAGATTTTACCCGCACAAAAAATAAGTTTTGTTACTTTTTGAGCAGAAATATTTTGATTTGTTTCATCAAGTACAGCTTGAAAACTAGTATTTTGTGCTATTTCTGCTAGATTTGATATCACTAATTTATGTCGTAACAAAGATTTAGGAGACATCACTATTAAAGGTTTACGTTGCTTGGATAATATTTGCCTACGAAGCAAGTGAAAGATAGAAGCGGGAGTAGTTGGATATACTACCTGCATATTATCCTCTGCACATAATTGTAAGAATCGTTCAATTCGCGCTGAACTATGCTCTGGACCTTGACCCTCCATGCCATTTGGAAGCAAACATACTAACCCACTAAGTTGCAACCATTTAGTTTCTGCTGATGAAATAAATTGATCAAAGATTATTTGAGCACCATTACAAAAATCACCAAACTGAGCCTCCCAGATAACTAATCGTTGTGGATTCACTAAAGAATAACCATACTCAAATCCCAATACACCATATTCTGACAAATTACTATCAGCAACTTCAAACAACGCTTGATCCTTTTTAAGGTTATTAAGCGGGACATATTTTTCGCCATTCTTTTGCGAATGCAATACTGCATGACGATGCGAAAAAGTACCTCTTTGACTATCTTGACCAGTCAGTCTAATTGGAATATTTTCATTAAGCAATGAAGCAAAAGCTAGCTGCTCTGCAGTAGACCAGTCAATTATGTCTTTTTCAATATTTTTGTTTCTTACTTCAAATAATTTCTTTAGCTTATTATGAATATCTATATTTTCTGGGATTTGACATAATTGTTTAGCTAAATCTTGTAAAATTTGCCGTTCTACTCCAGTTTTAACTATTTCATCACTATTTCTTTTTATATTAGCCCACTTATCGTCTAGCCACTGAGTTGAAGGCTTATAATTTTCAACTAGAGTGAATTCTTCATCTAAAGATTCTTTAAAATTTGTTTTTAACTGTGTATAATAATTTTCATTAATTATTTTTTCGTCCAATAGACGTTTTGCATATATTTCTGCAACACTTAATTTATTTTTGATCACATGGTACATCAGAGCCTGTGTATACATTGGCTCATCACCTTCATTGTGGCCATATTTTCGATAACATACTATATCTAATACTATATCTTTCTTAAACTGATTCTTATATTCACAAGCAATTTTAGTAGCTAAAATTACCGATTCTACATCATCACCATTGACGTGCAAAATAGGTGCTCCTATCATTTTGGCAGCTTCAGTACAATATCTCCCTCGCCTCCCATCGCTGATATTGGCTGTAAACCCAATTTGGTTATTGATTACAATATGTAATATACCTCCCACATCATATGGCTTTAATCCAGACATTGTTAGGCTCTCAGTAACAATACCTTGACCACAAAAAGCCGCATCTCCGTGAATTAAGATACCGGCGACTAATTCCCTAGAACCTAGATCATCCTGTTTAGCACGTATTTGTCCAGCAACAACCGGATTCACTGCTTCTAGATGAGAAGGGTTAGGGGTAAGCGACAAATGTATTTTATTACCCTCGATTACTTGATCTGAGGAATATCCCATATGATATTTAACATCACCACTGACTTGCAAGCTTTCTGGAATAGATGGAGCGCCCAAAAATTCTGATAAAATAGCTCTATATGGTTTCCCCATAACTTTGGCTAAACTGGCTAATCTACCTCTGTGTGCCATCCCTAACACTACTTCTTGTACACCATTTTGTGTAAATGCTTCAATAGCAGTATTTAATGATATAATAGAAGTCTCACCTCCTTCGATAGAAAATCTTTTAGCTCCAGGAAATTTTGTATGTAAATATTGCTCGAAACCTTCTATCTGTAATAAATCTAATAAAATCTGTTTTTTCTTGTTTTCATCTAAAGAAGTTTTCCCTATTACGGCCTCTAAACTACTATATAGCCATTTGCGTTCTTCCGTATCTTCAATATGAGCTATTTCAGCACCAATATTTCCAGCATATATTACTTCTAAAGAATTTTTTAATTCTTCAATTGTACATTGTGTGGCACCATAAAAATAATCCTTTAGTTGAACTGTTTCTGATTGTTCATTCTCTAATTCAAAATCTTCATATGTCAATTTTAATTCTTGTGGAGTTTTTAATTGCTCTAACTCTAAGGGATCTAATTTTGCAAGTAGATGTCCATGATGTCTGTAAGCTTGCACCATAAAACGAGCTTTTAAGAAAAGAGCACTCTTATTATCTGAAGTATTCGTAGCTGTTTTTTTATCATGTAAAGTTATTTGTTGAGGAAATTCCTGAATTTTCGCATTGATTATGCGAGAAGTGGTTTTAATAGGATATTCACCTTGATTCTCTTCAAAGAATTCTTTCCAACTAGGATCTACAGAATTATTATTCTTTAAATAATTTTGATATAATTCTTCTATAAAAACAGAGTTTGCTCCAAATAAAAAATCCTTACTATAAAAATTTTTTCCCACTAAAAATTCCTCTAAATGACTATTATGAATCCATCTATTATATTGATAAACACTCCATGTGTGCAAGCATTTTCGTCATATGCAATCAACAAACTTCCATTATAATACGATTATGATAGGTTCTCACAAAAATATAACTTTTATAGAATCATTATTAATAATATATTGACTATATCAATGATTACTAATTTATCGTGCATTCCTTTTGACAACTAAAAATAATTACGCAAAACTCACTTGATTTTAATTTACAGATAATATTTGTATATCTCACTGCCTATTTCTTCACATATTATAACCAAACACAATAATATTATTTAATTACATTTATTGAAAAAATCATTTGATATTGGAGATAATAATGTGCTATATAAATAATTGTACAGTTTTCAAAATGAGCTATACTATAATAAATTAGTAGGTATATTATGCAACATGGTGGTAAAAGGTCTGGTGCTGGACGACCAACTGGTCAAGGGAAATATGGCACTAAAACTAAAGCAATTAGAGTACCAGAATCACTAGTGGATGCAGTAGAAGACTTTTCTTTGAATAATGGTTACAAAATACCTTTATTTAGTTCAAAAGTACAAGCTGGGCATCCTTCCGTAGCAGACGATCATATAGAAGACACGCTTAATATCAATCAATTATTAATTAAAAACCCCTCTACTACTTTTTGCGTCAAAGTCTCGGGGCTTTCAATGATCGAAGCTGGTATATATGAAGATGATATATTATTAGTAGATAGTAGTATTGAACCCAAAGAAGGTCAGATTGTAATTGCTGCTATTGATGGTTATCTTACAGTAAAAAAACTCGGTTTTATAAAAAGACAACCTTATCTTTTACCAGAAAATCCCAATTTCTCCCCTATTCCGATCTTAGAAAATACTGAACTACATATATGGGGAGTGGTGACTAATATTATAAGAACAGTGTAAGAATAATATGAAAATATATGAAATAGAGAATTTAAAAACTTCTAGAGATTTTTTATCATCTGTAGATGATAAAGTAATTTTAACTAATCCTCAAGGCAGCACTCGCTATTATGGAATGAGAGTGATTGATTATATGTTTAAAACATTAAAACAAGAATTTCCAGAAAAAATTGACCACGTAATAGTTAACGCGTGTAGCGGCTATGCTGCTTTTGTCACCGCATCAGTGGGATAACAAATACAATATTTTTGACCGCATTTTGAACTATGGTCAATTATATTATTAGTAGTAAAAAAACTGGCAAAAACCTAAATTTATATTACCAATCAATTAATATTTATGGATAAAGTAGTTATTTTATCCATAAACTATGCGGGTTAGGATGCGCAGTGTTATTTGTGAGATAGCATAATGCAATTATGCTTCTCATTAAACAGACAAATATTGCGATGTATAATAAAATCCGATAAAAAATAACCCCAACATTCATAAGAAACACAAAAATACTACGAATCCAATAATACTTGGCTCCGCCAATTAAAATTTCGTAGAGCAAATTGATAATGACTACTCCATAGTATTTTCTACTTCTGCATATGAAAAAAGCAAAGCTACTCCTATTAAAAGGAAAGGATTGCTATAGCAGTGCCAAATAGATATAACAAATATATTAGAAAAATATTTTTTTTGCCTGGTTGGATATATTCCTTTAATTCTATATTCATAATTATTGCCTTAAGTATTAAATATTATTTAAAGATCTTCTTATTGCACATTTACCAAGTATACCATTATTTTGATGTAATCTACTTCAATATCGGTGTAGACTTGCTTCCGTGAAGAGTTTTGGGTAGGTGTATTTGGTTTCTCTATATAACATGTACAAAGAATTGATAGGTGTAATATTGTTAGTAATGCCATAATACTAACATTCTCATCGCCAGTTAAATTTAAATCCCTATAGTTAATATTTTTTTAACACGATTGGAAGCTCCCATTCCTACTAAATTTGAGCAGTGAATTCTTTCCAAAACTTTCAGCAATCCACTGCTTTCACACCGAGTAAATTTGTACCTTTAGCCATACCCAATGCGTGATGACCCAGTACCATATTCTTTACCTGCAAAAATTACTAATGGAATATTATTCTTTTTATAATCCATGGCAGCATCATATATACTCATTTGTTCTTGTGTTAAATGATTAATTGTTATTCCGCCCTCAGTCCCTGGACACAATAAGTTCCTAATACGCACATTGGCAAATGTGCCACGCATCATCACTTCATGATTTCCGCGCCTTGCTCCATAAGAATTAAAGTCTTCTTTTGAAACTCCTTGCTGAAGTAAATATTTCGCCGCTGGTGTATTAAGACTAATCACACCAGCAGGAGAAATATGGTCTGTTGTAATTGAATCACCAAATAATGCTAATATTTTAGCATGTTTTATATCTTGCAGAGGCTGGTTTTGTTCAGTGATTTTATCAAAATATGGTGGATTTCTAATATAAGTTGATTCTGGCCACTGATAAGTACCACTCTCATTCACTTGAATATTTTGCCAATATTTATCTCCTAAAAACAAATCCTGATATTTTTCTTCAAACATTCTGGAACTTACATGTTTCTTAATATAGGTATTGATTTGTTCGGAAGTAGGCCATATATCTTTTAAAAAGACAGGTTTACCCTGCTTATCATATGATAAAGCTTCTTCTTCAATATTAATATTCACCGTACCTACTAATGCAAAAGCTATTACTAAAGGCGGTGAAGCTAAGTAATTTGCTTTCACTAATGGATGAATTCGACCTTCAAAATTTCGATTTCCAGATAAAACAGATGCAACTATCAGTTGATCATTTTTTATTTCCTGTTCAATTGAAGGATTTAAAGGTCCAGAATTACCTATACAAGTAGTGCATCCGTATCCAACTAAGTTAAAGCCTAAATTATCCAAATATTTATTTAATCCCCCCTCTTGTAGATACGCAGTCACTACTTTTGAACCAGGCGCAAAGGAAGTTTTAACCCATTTCTTAGGTTTAAGTCCTAGTATGTCAGCTTTTTTAGCCATCAAACCTGCTGCTACCATTACCTCTGGGTTAGAGGTATTCGTACAACTAGTAATTGCTGCAATTACTACGTCACCATTACTTAATTTGTGATTTGGACTATTTTCTTGAGGAAAAAATTTATGCTCTGGAAAATTTGTAACAATATTTTGCTTTAAATCACTAACATCTACTCTGTCTTGAGGCCTTTTAGGTCCAGCCATAGAAGGCGTTAAAAAATTCATGTCTAGCTCTATTATATCGCTGTAAACAGCTTGCTTTTCACTTCGCCATAAATTTTGCTCTTTTGCATATTCTGTGATTAGCTCTATTTTCTCAGAAGAACGATTTGTAATTTGTAGATATTTTATTGTTTCCTCATCAATTGGGAAAAAGCCACAAGTAGCGCCATATTCTGGAGCCATATTGGATATAGTTGCACGATCTGATAATGATAAATTATCAAGACCTGGCCCAAAAAATTCCACAAATTTACCTACTACTTTTTTCTGACGTAACATTTGTGTCACTGTTAATACTAAATCTGTAGCAGTAATACCAGCTGTGAGTGCACCAGTCAGCTTAAACCCTACTACTTCTGGCAAAATCATCGGTAAAGTTTGTCCAAGCATTGCAGCTTCTGCTTCTATTCCACCTACTCCCCAACCTAAAACAGATAATGCATTCACCATTGTAGTATGACTATCAGTACCTACTAAACTATCTGGATACGCAAAATTCTCTCCTTCTCTTTTCTCGGCAAATATCACTTGAGCTAGCTTTTCTAAGTTTACTTGATGACATATTCCGGTTCCAGGTGGTACTACTCTAAAATTACTAAAGTTTTTCTGCCCCCATTTCAAAAATTGATAGCGCTCTAAATTGCGTTCAAACTCTTTTTTTACATTTTCTTCAAATGAGTTATTACTACCAAATGAATCAACTTGTACTGAATGGTCAATAACTAAATCTACAGCAATTGAAGGGTTTATTTTCATTGGATCTAGGCCAAGTTTGGACATTGCTTCGCGCATTGAAGCCAGATCTACTATTGCAGGTACGCCGGTAAAATCTTGCATTAATATTCTTGCTGGTTTAAAACCAATTTCATCAGTCGATGATTGTGTATTCAACCACTTACTAAAATATGCAGCTGATGCATCATTTGCATGCCTTATCGAATTTTCCAATAATATACGCAATGAATATGGTAAATCTGATAAGTCAAAACCATTGTCATGCGCAGCTTTTTTTATATCAAATATTGTATATGTAATACTACCAATTTTCAGTTTTTTTATATATTTTGAATTTAAATTCATAGTAATTTGCTCATGTAAAAATAATTGACAATTTTTTAACGCAGTCTGATTTATATTTATAGTTTACAGAATTAGTAATTGAACTATAACATAGTTACAGGGGTTTATAATTTTATAATATAATTTTTGTAAGTAAAAATGATAACATTACAATCATTAGGCTTAAAAATAGAAGAAAAAATTCTTTTTCATAATATTTCTATGACTTTTTTACCATCCTCGATAGTAATGTTACGTGGAAAGAATGGGGCTGGTAAAACCTCTTTCTTAAGAATTATGGCAGGCTTACAACAAGCTTCATCCGGAAAATTATTATTTAGCAAAGAACAATTTGAGTTCGAATATCTAGCAAAGCCTTATTGTACCTATATAGGTCATAAATGCGCAATAAAAAATGAACTTAGTACATTCGATAATATAAATTATTGGGCTAATATTTTTTGCACTAATACACTAGTCGAAGCTGCAATAAGATATTTTCAATTAGAAGATATCTTATATATACGCTGCTCTGACTTATCAGCAGGATTGAGAAAAAAAATAGCTATGACTAGATTAATATTATGTCCTGCAAAATTGTGGCTTTTAGATGAAATAGATACAAATTTAGATTCATCAAATAAAGAATTGCTGACGAAATTAATTATTTCTCATGCTGATAATGGTGGCTATAGTTTTATAGCTAGTCATGATTGGGCACCCGTTAAAACTATTTCCACTTTAAATTTAAATGATTATGCTTAATTTAATTCTCCAAGAAATTATTATACATAACAAAATTTACCATATTACCAAACATTTCTTGCTCTTCTTATTATTTGCCCTAATTAGCACTGCGATTATTTCACCGCCGCAAAACGTTACCGAATTTGGGTTAATGCTTAGTATAATTTATATACCACTTTTTTTATTAAGTAATAATCATTTTTTGCTAAAATATGAAACCCACAATGGCGATCTGGAATTATTATTAACAACTCATCATGCATTAACTATTATTATTGCAAAATTTTGTGCCTTAAGCTTTAGTTTATTAATAAGCTTAATTTATCTATTACCATTCATTATAATATTTTTTACTCCCTCTTTTTTATTAACAATTAATTTTATCTGCGCAGCAATATTAATTTTGCTCATGAGCAATGCACTTACTATTATGATAGCCGCTATCCAAAGTTATTTTCAGCGTAATAATAATTTTTTGTCGGCACTAATCATGCCGTTCATGTTGCCAAATATAATTTTGGCAGGAATATTAATTAATGTCCCTACACAAACTACACTAATCTTCATGATGATAGGAGTAAATTTGGTCATAATTCCGGTCAGTTTATATTGCGCTCAATATCTGATAAATAATATTTACAACATTTAAATAATATAAATCATAAAATTCTCATAAAAAATTTGCTCATATCTATAAGGTGAGGTTAATATTAACATTAAATAAAAATGTTTTTAAATGTTAGAGACTATCTTTAGTAAATTAAAGCTATTATTTCAGAGTCCTATAGTAATTTTTATATATGGGATTATAAGTAAGTGGTATTTAATGGTAATGGTACCTGCCATATTTGTGACTTATTGGGTTTTTCAGGGGTTAACAGATGTGGGGTTTTTTGCAGCTGCCGAAAAAACTGTATCACAAGCATTAAATGAATCAAAAGCTGTTGCTAGATATTGTGTACCTAAAATTATTGACCTACCAAGTTTTTGGGATTGTTTACAAAATCCACCATCCTATGCACCAACTGAAACAGAAAAAATCTTTGAAAGAGATGCAAAAGATTTATTGGATTTCAATAATTATGACAAAAAAGCTGACCCTTACGCACAATAATTTGGTAATTTATCAAAAATAATACCTTGAAATCATTGATTATATAAATCTCTAAGATTATAATATCGATGATCGATAATTTGCGTGAGAAAAATCATTATGTCAGATGAGCAAGAAAAAACCACGAGACGCGACTTTGTAACTTTGACTGCAGGCGGTCTGACTGCTGTAGGTGCTTGTTGTGCTGCCCTACCCTTAATAGATTCTCTCAATCCATCAGCAGATGTATTAGCAATGTCTTCTATAGAAGTGGACATTTCCTCGGTATCTCCAGGACAAACTATTACTGTAAAATGGCGTGGCAAACCGGTATTTATTACTAATAGAACCGAAGCAGAAATCAAAGAAGTAAGAGCTACACCTATGAAAGATCTGAAAGATCCTCAAGAAGATGAGCAAAGAATAATACCAGGTCACGAAAAATGGTTAGTTACCATAGGAATTTGCACACATTTAGGCTGCGTACCTTTATCTAATAAAGGTGATTTTGAGGGATGGTTTTGTCCGTGTCATGGATCACATTATGATAAATCTGGAAGAGTAAGAAAAGGCCCAGCGCCTTATAACCTTGGGATTCCACCATATAGTTTCATAACAGATACAAAAATTAAAATCGGCTAATATATGGAAGAATACATTAAAAAAACTCAAAAACGCCATCCTATTATAGAATGGGTTGATTATAGGTTACCTATATTTTCTTGGATAGACCACTTCGCAGTATATAAAACCCCCAAAAACTTAAGCTATATGTGGAATTTAGGCTCAATAGCTGGTATCGCATTAGTAATACAAATAG
Organism: Rickettsiaceae bacterium; assembly: GCA_024236375.1. Lineage (GTDB taxonomy): Bacteria > Pseudomonadota > Alphaproteobacteria > Rickettsiales > Rickettsiaceae > Megaera_A. The sequence goes on from JACKKP010000003.1 coordinate 26,837, forward strand.
TGACTGGGATTGTACTTGCAATGCATTATACTCCTCATGCAGATCTTGCATTTGATAGCGTTGAGAAAATAATGCGTAATGTCAATTATGGATGGCTGATACGCTACACCCACGCTGTAGGTGCTTCAATGTTTTTTGTAGCAGTATATTTACATATTTTTCGTAGCTTATATTACGGTTCTTACAAAAAGCCTAGAGAACTATTATGGCAATTAGGGTTAATAATATTTTTAACTATGATGGCCACTGCTTTCCTAGGTTATGTACTGCCCTGGGGCCAAATGAGTTATTGGGGAGCAACGGTAATTACTAACTTATTTTCAGCAATTCCTATTATTGGAGAAAGTATTGTTACATGGCTTTGGGGAGGATTTTCTGTTGAAAATCCAACACTAAATAGGTTTTTTGCTTTACATTATCTGTTGCCTTTTATTATTGTTGGTTTAGTTGTATTACATATATGGTCGCTACATACTCATGGTTCAAATAATCCTACAGGGGTCAAATTAAAAGAAAAGGACATGATCCCTTTTCACCCTTATTATACTGTGAAAGATTTTTTCGGATTTGGAATATATTTCATCATTTTTGCTTATTTCATCTTTTACCAACCAAATTTACTTGGCCACCCTGACAATTATATTCCTGCTAACCCATTAGTTACACCTGCTCACATAGTACCAGAATGGTACTTTTTGCCATTCTACGCCATTTTAAGAGCTGTACCATCAAAGCTTGGGGGGGTTATTTTGATGTTTGGTAGCATTTTAATATTATTTGTTCTACCATGGCTTGATAGGTCACCTATACGAAGTGCCAGATACAGACCTTTATATAAAATCGCTTTTTGGATATTTGTAATTAACTGTTTAGCTTTAGGATATATTGGTGGAATGCCTGCTGAAGAGCCATATCTTACTATTAGCAGAATTTGTGCTAGTTATTATTTTCTGCATTTTTTAATTATTGTACCATTAATTGCAAAATATGAGAAACCATTACCTATTAATGTAGAACATGCAGCAGAAGATGATATGTCACAAATAATAGAGAATAAAAAAGCGGGTAATTAATATGAAAAAATTATATAAGATATTAATTATTATTCCCTTTATATTATCAGTATCAAATGCGAATATTAATGCATTACAACCGAAGCAAGTTGTATGGCCATTTGAAGGCATATTTGGTAAATTTGACCGCCAAGCTGCGCAACGAGGCGCTCAAGTATATTTACAAGTATGTGCTGCTTGTCATGGATTATTACATGTTTATTACCGTAATCTTCATGATTTAGGTTTTTCGGACGCAGAAATAAAACAACTAGCTTCAGAGCGAACTGTAATTGATGGGCCAAATGATAATGGGGAGATGTTTGAAAGACCAGGGCAAATTTCGGATCGATTTATCGCGCCTTACCCAAATGAAAAAGCGGCGAGAGCTGCAAATAATGGAGCTTATCCTGTTGATTTATCTTTAATCGTTAAAGCACGTCATGACGGACCAAATTATATTTACTCTTTACTTACTGGATATATAGAGCCTCCACAAGAATTTAATTTAATGCCAGGACTACATTATAATCCTTATTTTGAAGGTATGCAATTAGCCATGCCAGCTCCGTTAATGGAGGGTATTCTTGAATATTCAGATGGTACTCAGGCAACAATTGATCAAATGGCTAGGGATGTTACTATATTTCTACAATGGGCAGCCGAACCAGAAATGGAACATAGAAAATCCATGGGCCTAAAAGTAATGATATTTTTATCAATTTTCACTATTATATTTTATATCGTAAAAAAGAAAGTGTGGAAGAGGATTAGTCTATCAATAAATGCTAAGTAAGTGTATTTTAGCTTTGACATTAAGCAACCTTATTTAGCGCAAAAAAACTTACAATTTACACTCTATATTTGAGAATGTAACATTTTCGTTACTTGCTAAAATACAATTCAGTTGCCCAATGAAAATATTTATTAACTAGGTATGATTTAAATATTATTATTGAGTACAGTATGTAAAAAAGATTTATAAATTACACTTTCTATGCACAAACTTCTTCTTATTACAGCAATTACTGCTATAAACTTCAGTACAATTGCACAACATCTAGAAACTGGACACCCTTATGTTAAAGCTCATATTGGTATCACAAAAGCGCAAAACACCACAGATGTTACTTCTTCCTCTTATAACAGTAATGTAAATGCAGTAGGGGTAATAGCGTTCGGTTATAATATAAAAGATAATATTAGGGCGGATCTGAGTTACGATCATTATATTAATACAAGATTTTCTACTGATAATCCTTTTCTTAAAGTAAGTGTGAGGCTTAAAACATCAAGCTTATTATTAAATTTTTATATTGATGTAGCAGAAGTACATGGCTACAAAGTCTTTTTAGGTGCCGGTAGTGGTATGAGTAGATTTAGCGTTCAAGGGGAAGGATTAGATAAATCAAGCAATCAGAGCTTCCCTATAAGATATAAACAACATAATGTATTCGCTTATGGTTTATATGCAGGTACTCATTACGAATTGAAACCTGGTATACATGGTGAATTAATGTATTCTTACAAAAATTTAGGAATTATAACTGATTCAAAATATAAAGTACATAATATAACAGCTGGTATCAGATTTGATATTTAAAATAAATTAATTAGAGATATTAATGAAAAAACTTCTTCTTATTACGGCAATTACTGCAACAAATTTTAGTACAATTGCACAATATTCAGAAACTAATCATCCTTATATTAAAGGCCATATTGGTATCATCAAAGCTCAAAATGTTGTAGAAAGTGACAACCAGTATAAAAGTAACCCAAATTTTATTGGTATAGCAGCATTAGGTTATAATATTAAAGACAATTTTAGAGCAGATCTCAGCTTTGACCGCTATTTGAATTTAAGATTTTCTGCTGCCAATAACTTTTATGAATCAAGAGTAAGAATAAAAGTTTCAAGTCTTTTGTTAAATTTTTATTTGGACGTAGGAGAAATATATGGTTGTAAAATGTTTCTAGGTCTGGGCGGCGGCGCTAGCAGATTTAACATTAAAATTACGTTTTCAGACACAACAAACAATCAAACATTTACTAATAGAATAACACAAGGTAACGAATTTACTTATGGTTTATATGCAGGTACTCATTATGAATTGAAACCTGGTATACATGGTGAATTAATGTATTCTTATAAAAACTTAGGGATAATAAGAGAAGGGGGTGTCAAATTAAAAGCACATAATATTACAACAGGTATTAGATTTGATCTATAAAATAAATTGAGTTTGAATAAAAATATCTGAGTAGAGTATATAAATTTGATGTAATATTTTGATAAATTCCTCACTTAATAAAGCTATTAGATATATTGAATATAACTTTTAAATCTTATTAAGAATTATTTACATCTGATATTACTCTATATTTTTAACTTTTTAATATTTATGATATATATAGTCGTGCTATTATTTCATATTGTCTTGATTATATATATCCCCAAATAGAATTTGATTTACTTCGTTCATCACACGAAATTCATCCGTTGAACTCAATATTGTATCATTAGGAATAGTTGCCTGCTCAGATAAATTAACCAATATATTACCAAAATTATTATCTGCTATGCGGTCCTTTTGAGTTTGAAGGTAATTTACATCTGATTGATTATTTGTTTCAGTCTGCTGTGCGGTAAAGGGATTATTATTTTTTATCACTTTATTCTTGTGATTCCCTGGCACAGGTAACACTAACGTTGACTTTATAAAATTCTTATGTAAATTCTCTCGTGCTTTATAAAATAATTTAAATTGATAATCTGCAAGTTGTACAGAGTTCGCAGCATTAAAATTACGCATGTAGATCAAAAAATTTGCATCTAATATACTACTCAAGATTTGCTGCCTTTTCAACATATCATCTCCTGTATAATACTCTAATTTCAATGATAAACGATCAATTTTGAGGAGATTAATATAAGGATTATAAAATATTAATTTTATTCTTTCGCTATCATCGACGATATCCTCATATGCATGTACCGAACAAATATAATTATTATATTTTATAATAGCGAATGATTTTGGCATTTTAATCTATCATAATTTTTGTATTATCAAAATAATAATTTTGAAGCTTTAATTACCGTTTACCAATTAATACTTCTCTGTTTTCATATTATATTCTTTATCAAGCAATATATTAGCAAATAACAATCACTAAAAAAAGATATTGTATATTATTCGAGGTGAGTTAAATGATCGTTGTAGCATGAGATTTCATAAATAATTGATGTTTCTATAGTTGCAAAAAGATCCTCAGTAATGGGATCATATATTATATGATGTTTGGTAAAGCGCTCAAGAGAATCTAGGTCCAAATTGTTTATATTCTGATGTAACTCTTGTAATATGTCGTTATCTTCATTTTGTATTGTTATTTTACCAGTAATATAATCTTCCAAACGAGTATAATATATTTTACCTTTATAGGCTAAGCTAACTTCTTCATAATCTGCTAAAACAGTAATTGGATGAGTATATGTATCTAATAAACCTGGTTCTAGTAAGTGCCGGTTTTGTATTAGCAAGTGAAAATATTCGTGATCTACAAATTGCAATTCTGTATTGGAACTCATATCCTTCACAAAAATTAAATAAGGTTTTTGATTATAAGCAAACACTTTTATATCACCGTTAAATTTGTTATTATGAAACATATTATTGAGCCTTTATCTGAGATTCATTGATCTATATCGACCTTTTTGTGTTAGATTATATTAATCACTTAAGGAAAAACAACTATTAATCTATAATTATATCTTTAAAACAATTAATAATATATTTTGTTATACTAATATTACTTGCAATATTTGTTAACACACTAACTTGATTCAAAGATGTATTTCGTATATCATCAGAACAAATTTACTCAGTCCTTTACATGAAAGAAAATTTCTACATCACTACTCCAATATTTTATGTTAATGATAAACCTCATATCGGTCATGCATATACATGTATCGCATGTGATGTTATTAGTAGATTTAAAAGGCTTCAAGGGGCAGAAGTAAAATTTTTGACCGGGTGCGACGAACATGGGCAAAAAATAGAAAGTTCTGCCAAAAGACAAAATAAGGCACCCCAGGATTTTGTGAATGAATATTCACAAATATTTCGTGATATGATGTACAAATTAAATATCAGTAATAATGATTTTATAAGAACCACTGAAGAGCGCCATAAAATTGCTGTTAAGGCATTATGGACAAAATTAGAAGAAACTGGGAATATCTATAAAGGCCAATATTCTGGCTGGTATTCAACTCGTGATGAAGCATTTTATGACGAAAGCGAATTAACCGAAAGTGGACTGGCACCCACTGGGTCTCCAGTTGAATGGATTGAAGAAGATAGTTACTTCTTTGCGTTGTCAAAATGGCAAGATAGATTACTGGTATATTATGAACAAAATCCAGATTTTATCTTACCTAAGTCGGCCAAAAATGAAGTAATTAATTTTGTTAAGAATGGACTCAAAGATTTATCAATTTCACGTTCTTCTTTCAAATGGGGAATTGAAGTGCCAAATGATAAAGATAACGTAATTTATGTGTGGCTTGATGCATTAACTAATTATATTTCAGCGCTTAATTATCCAATCCAAACTGATGATTATCTAAGATTTTGGAGCAATGCCCATCATGTAATAGGAAAAGATATTTTACGTTTTCATGCCATTTTTTGGCCCGCGTTTTTGATGGCTGCAGACATTGATTTGCCAAAAGCGATTATTACGCATGGATGGTGGACCAATGAAGGGCAAAAAATGTCTAAGTCTATTGGTAATACTATTGATCCATTGGAGTTAATAAATAAATATGGTCTTGATTACGTAAGGTATTTCTTAATGAGAGAAATTACTTTCGGCAAAGATGGTAATTTTAGCCACGATAATTTAATTACACGTATTAATAGTGAATTATCTAATAAAATTGGTAATTTATTGCAGCGTGTTAGTGCTTTTTGTTATAAACAATGTAACCAAGCTATTCCTAACCTTAGCTCTTCTGAAATAGACCAATTATATGAAACTAACTTACTAAAAGAAACACAAATATTATATGGTAATTATATAGACTCGATGGAGAATTATAATATTAGTCATTTACTTGAAAATATTGTGAATTTAGCAGAAAAAGCTAATATTTATATAGATAATGAAGCGCCATGGAAATTAAAAGATAGTAATCCACACAAAATGAATCAGGTATTATATATCATATTGGAGGTAACACGTTATATTGCAATAATGTTATTGCCCTTTACGCCAACTCTGGCTGATCAAATGCTTGATCAATTATCGGTACCAAAATCTGAGCGTTTATTTCAACATTTAATTCGTAATTATAGTATTAAAGCTGGTGCAAATATTGCGCTCCCAACACCAATTTTTCCTAGAATCGAAAAATGATTATAGTTGATTCACATTGCCATTTAGATATGTTGTCTGAATATGATTCACTTGACAATATAATATCAAGAGCTGCAAATAATGGTATAAAATATATTCAAACTATTTGCGTTCGTTTAGAAGAATTCGATAGGATTTTGTCGATAGCTACGCATTATCCTAATGTTTATGCATCAATTGGAGTGCATCCAAATGAGGTCAAACAAAATCAAATAGTCACTGTTGAATATCTATTAAACTATAGTAAACATGAGAAAGTAATTGGTCTAGGTGAAACAGGCCTAGATTATTATAGATGCAAAGATCAAGGACAACAGCTTGCACAAATAGAATCCTTTATAAATCACATTCAAGTATCCCAACAAAATCATTTACCTGTAATAATCCATAGTAGAGAAGCAGAGCAAGATACTATCAGTATTCTGAAAGAATATATGAAAATTAGTTATTTTCCTGCATTAATCCATTGCTTTACTGCCTCTAAGGATTTTGCTAGAGAAGTATTAGATTTAGGATTATATATTTCTATATCAGGCATTGTAACATTTAAAAGTGCAACAGATTTACAAGAGATAGTGAAATATATCCCTGCAGATCGTTTATTAGTAGAAACCGATTCTCCTTATCTTGCACCAATTCCCTATAGAGGTAAAACAAATGAACCATCTTTTACAAAATATGTAGTTGATTGCCTAGCACAGCTTAAAAATATCCCAAATGATCAAATGGCAGACATTACCACGTCCAATTTCTTTAATTTATTTAACAAGGCTATTCAAAAATAATTTATTTTACAAAAATGAGAACCTAGGTAAATTCTACACATAGTAGCTTAGTATATATAATTCACTAATTATTAACTGATTTAAGAAAGAATAAATGGTGGAGATGAAGGGAATCGAACCCCCGACATTCTGCTTGCAAAGCAGACGCTCTACCCCTGAGCTACATCCCCAAATATGAGCAATTAAACGTTATCGCTTTAATATTTCAGTATAAGTATATTATGATTTATACTCAGCATATCAGCAATTCAACTTATATATTAAATCACCTCCTCAGTCAAGGAGTAAATTAGCCTCTTTTTTAACTAGATTTATAATGACAAAATTATTCAAGACTAAGTGGTTTTATCAAAAATGTTTTTATAATAACTCTTTAAATCAGTGTAAGCTATTCTGAGAATAATCTCTGCATCAAATTTAATTATATTCATTCTTAAAAAACTAATAGAAATTAGTTAGAGTTAATTGACTTGCTGCAATAAAAACATATACTTACAGTATATTATATAAGAATAATTCTGACTATATTTAATGAGTAATAAATTAAAAATAATTAACCAAGATAGTAATCTGTCTCTTAGTAGTGCACACAAAATCTCTACTTTATCAAAATTTAGTCACGAATTAAAGACACCATTACATGGCATTCTGGGGTTAGCAAAGTTTTTAGAAAAAAATTGGCCATCTGTACCAGAGGAAAAAAAACAAGAATGTATCACATCAATCATTGATGCAGCACAAACAATGACCGTCATATTAGATTTGATGATGAAAAATGTGGAAAGTAAAGAAAATATCAATTTCATTTTTGAAACAATTGATATTGTATCAATTTTTCGTAAAATCGTTACACAATTTGCTCAACTTCACCTTAGCCAGAAAAATATAAATTTAGAATATATATCTAATCAAGATGAGATAATCATTAAAGGTGATGAATTTTGGTTAAAACAAGTACTTACTAATATTTTGTCCAATGCTTATATTTATGCTCAATCAGGAGTGGTCAAAGTTATAGTTGATTCAAATAAAAAAGCCGATAATTATTGTTCTATCATTATAGAAGATCAAGGGCCTGGTATTCCTAGTCAATTTTTAGAAACGATTTTCAGCCCATTTCATCGTGTTAAAGGCGGTAATAAGAATAGTACAGGATTAGGTCTCAGTATTTGCAAGGAGATTATAGAAGCACATGGAGGCACCATTTATGCCCAAAATAATTCACAAAAAGGAACATCTATAGAAATTAATTTACCCCTAGCATAAATTATGAAGCAACCCTCCTCTACCAATATATTATTTATCGATGACCAAAAAATATGCCACACCGTAATTGAGTTGGCACTCATGGAACATCCTTCTTATAAATTACTCAGTGCTTACAGTGGTCGTGAAGCTTTAGACTTATTATCAAAATATTATAATCAAATCTCTGTAATCATATCTGATATAAAAATGGATGATTACTCTGGAAATATATTATTTCAGAAAATACAGAGTAATTCTCATTATAAAAATATACCATTTATTCTACAAAGTGGTTTTGTTGACGCGAGTACTCAGTTAGAATATCCTGATGGCACTCCAGTACCAGTAATTTACAAACCTTATAATCAGCAAGATTTATTTGATCTAATAGAATCTGTGACTTCGTCTTCTATTTATTAATATATCAAGCACGTACCGAAAGCTTTAAATAATCTAGAACTTCTTGTGCATGACCAAAAAATTTTACAGAAGGCCAAATATACTCAATCTCTCCTTTAGGATTGATCAAAAAAGTTGTACGTTCTATACCCATATATTTTCTACCAAACATTGATTTTTCTTTTAATACACCATATTTGTTGCACAAAACTCCGTTTTCATCCGCAATAAGATCAAAGTTTAATTCATATTTTTTACAGAAATTATTGTGTGAGTTAATATTATCTTTTGATACTCCAACTATAACCGCATTTAGTTTCCTAAACTCAGAACGTAACATTTCAAAATCTTTTGCTTCAATTGTGCAACCTGGTGTGTTGTCTTTTGGGTAAAAATATAATATCAAATATTTATCCTTAAAATCTTCTAATTTGATTATTTTATTATTGTTACCTATAGCTTCAAACTCAGGCGCTTTATCTTTCAGTGTGAGAATTGTCATTAGTTACCTCTTACTTGCACTTTGAATAAGGTTGGTTTTCATTTGCAATGTACTTTGGGGATTTAAAATTGATCTATAAACTTCTAAATTTTCAAGTACGCGCTGAACATAGTTTCTGGTTTCAGCGTACGGAATCATCTCCATCCAATTAATAACATCACGTACATTTTGCAGTTTTCTTACATCACCAAATCTTTCAAGCCATTGATCAACTTTATCAAATCCAGCATTGTAAGATGCTATAGCTAAAATATATGAATCATCATATTTTTCCATTAGCGCCCGTAAATAATGACTACCTAATTTTATATTATAACATTCGTTTTTTTGTAATTCACCAGACTTATAATGTCCATCGATTTCTAATGCAACACCACATGCGGTGCTCTCAAGTAACTGCATCAAACCTTTTGCATCAGCGCTACTTTTTGCCATCTTATTAAAAGCTGATTCTTGCTTAATAATTGCATAAGCCAGGGCTTCCTCGATATATAGTTGATTACATTTGTAAGGTAATGGATAACTATAATTTTTGAGCATAATGCCATTAAATAATATATTACGCGCTAGCCAATTAATATAATGTATGTTATTCGCTTTATATAAAAGATAAATAAAATCTTGCGCTTCACTCACATTCTTTATTTGGCTTGCAGCAAATGTAATGTAAGTTCTTGCCATATTGTCAGAGCCATATTTAGCAACAAGTTGAGTTGCTTCAAAAACCTTTGTTTTATCTAATAATATTTGCGAATCAGCTTTAATCTTATATTTTGCAACGTCAAAATCATCTTGAATAATTAATTTTTTACCACCCATCTCCATGATAGCTATTTGGCCATAAAAACTATAAGGATACAACTCTGCTACTGAACTATATAAATCATTTGCAGTTTGTTTGTCGCCTAATTTTTCATAAGCCCTACCAAGCCAATAAAGCCCCCTAGATCTACTAATTGGTCTTGACACTACCGATAGAAATTTTTTGAAATGTTTTAAAGCAATTTGAGGTGAATTAATAAATTCTAACGCAAGCCACCCTGCCAAAAATTCTGCATTACTAATATCTACGTTTTCTGTAGCATGATGCAATTCAATCGCTCTATAAGCTTCTTTATATCGTTTTTTATCTATATATTCGCGTGATATATAATGTTGAGCATGCCATATAAGATTACCATATTGTGTTCCATCTTTTACTAATGAAACTAGTTCAAACGCTTTATTTGCGTTTAAAGGTTGCTTTTTCATATTTTCTAGATATTGATAAATCACTCCTGGTGTATAACAATCTTTTGATAATGATTTCAGTATCTTATCGGAATTTTGCGGGGTTTTAAGAAGAGCAATTTGTGCATCGAATGATTTTTTAGATTTTGCGTCCAAATATTTATACATTGATTTAGCTTCCGTAATCTTTCGATCAATAATCAATTGATTTATTCTCTTAATATGCTCCGTGGAAGCAAGATATTTACCAAATTTTTTATAATATTCTTGTTGTTCTTCTGGAGAAAATTTACCTTTAATCCAAGCTTGTTTTATCACCAAAGGTAAATTACTTGCTTTTGGATCAATCTGATAAAGTGCTTTAGCATAATATTTCCATCCTTTAGACGTCAAAGGATTATACTGGTTAAAAAATTTTACAATCAGTGCAGCAGATGTTTTTTCATCTAAAGAGTTTTCAGCTATAATTTGTAGAGAATCGTTTTGTGGCCAATTAGGTACTTTACTTAAAAAATTAATAATTTCTGCAAAATTTTTGTCTTTATAGTTACAATCTAGATATTGGTTAGAAATTATAATATTAAGCAAAACATTATTCTTACTCAACTCTGCTAATTTTTTTGCTTCTGCCCATTTTTGGTCTTGCATAGCCTTATAGGCCTTTGCTTCTAAGTCATTTGCAAGGGAATTCATACAGAATAAATTAATCAGTAAAATAATTGACAAGCAATTAATATATCTCATAATCAATTTTATTTGATAAAATTAGTACTATAATGAATAGAGCATTTATATTTCCTGGTCAAGGTTCTCAAACAATAGGCATGGGCAAAGATATTTTTGATCATGAACCTATTGCAAAAAATGTTTTTGAAATATTAGACAAAACACTTAAAAGGCCTTTAAGTGAGATTATTTTTCACGGCCAAGATTCAATATTAGCAGATACTATCAATACCCAACCAGCAATTATGGCCACTTCAATTGCTATATTGAAAACTATTATGCATTACTCAGGAAAAAATATTGAAGAATTATGTAGCATAGTAGCTGGTCATTCTTTAGGCGAATATAGCGCGTTATGCGCTAATGGTGTATTATCATTAGAACAAACTATTACTCTTTTAGAGATCAGAGCTAATTCTATGAAAACAGCTTGCGATGGGTTGGAAGTCGGTATGGCAGCATGTATCGGGGTAGAGCTAAATATTTTACAAGCAATTATTGATGAGCTATTACCAAAAGGAGGTATATGTCAAATTGCCAATGATAATGTGATTGGACAAATAGTGATTAGTGGTGAGATGCAGTATATAGATCTTATAATTACACAATTACAAGAAAAAAATTATCGCGTAATTAAACTAAATGTAAGCGGTGCCTTTCATTGTGCATTAATGAAACCAGCAGAGCATATTATGAAACAAGCTATATTGAGTGAAAAATTTAATAACCCTAAAGTACCAATTATTTCTAATATTAATGCAGAATTAGCAACAGATATTGATGTTATCAAAGATAATTTACTTAAACAAATATGTGGTACTGTCAAATGGCGTCAGACTATGGACCAATTAGCCACATTGGGTATAAATGAGTTAGTGGAAATAGGCCCAGGCAAAATATTATCTAATTTAGCCAAAAAGTCTGGTCATAATTTCAATATTTATACAGTCTCTAATTTATCAGATATCAAGGAATTTCTCAGATATATAAAATAAAATCATTATCAAATATGATTGTTTCTTCTGTGTAATGATATGATTTCTTCTATAGAATTATATAATATTTCTAGATCCTGTTCAGAAGAAAGACTGTGGCCCGAATCTTTAATCAATTTGAGCACTCCATAAGTTTTTAGTTTTTGTATAAAATTAATTGATAATTGATATGGCACTTCTGTGTCTTGCATACCATGAATTAAATATATTGGGCAACTAAATTCTAACTGAGTTTTTTCTAGTAAAAGATATTTTTTTGCATCAAGCACTAAATCCAAAGTGATTGGATAACTATATTCTGTGTCACCATGACCTTTTGTTAGATAAAATATTTTGTCTTTTTCAAATTGTTGTTGCTCTAACTCACTTAACTTATCTAAAATCAGTTTCTGAGTAAAATCAAAAGCTGGTGCTAAATTGACTACACCTATTGTTTGAGCTGGCGCTTCTAACGCTAAACATGTTGCAATCCATGCACCTAAGCTTGATCCTACATGTATGATATTTCTTGCGTGGGTTAAACGATTCACTACCTGTCTTGCACCATCAATCCAACTAGTGAGAGTTTGTTCTGTCAGTATTCCTGAAGATTCACCACATCCATAATTATTATAACGAATAAAATGAATATTGTGAGCACGGCAATATTTTTCTAATGATAAAGCTTTGTGTCCATGCATATCTGACATAAAACCATGATGAAATATCACAGTAGGACTATCAAAATTGGTTGCAATGTAATTATTATAGGTTATGATTTTATTCTCATCTATATCTATATACATAAAAACTTAATTGCTTATATGAGCGTAGTAGAAGAATATCACAAAAAAACAATTTTGAAAGTCGTTCCTACATTAAATTTAGGAGGCGTGGAAAGGGGAGTTATAGAAATCGCCAGAAAAATCATTGATTCAGGTGGTAATTCTATAGTTATTTCAAATGGCGGTAAATTAGTACCACAACTAGAAGAAGTTGGAGCAACGCATATCCAATTAAATGTGGACACTATGAACCCATTTACTATATGGTGTAATATACAAAAAATAGCTGATATCATCAACAAGTATAATATCGATATCGTGCATGTTCATTCTAGAGCTGCCGCATGGAGTTGCTACAAAGCAACCAAACTGACTAATGCAAAGTTGCTTACTACTTTTCACGGTATTTACAGTTTCAGTAACCCATTGAAAAAATATTATAATAGTATAATGACTAAAGGTGCTTTGGTCATTGCAGTATCTCATTTTGTCAAAAAACATATTTTAGATAATTATCACATTAATGAGAACAAAATCCGAGTCATTCACAGAGGTGTGAATCATAGCGAATTTAACCAAGATAATATTCATGAAGAGACTTTAGAACGCTACCGGGAAAAATATAATGTTCCTATATATACTCCAATATTACTTATTCCTAGCCGCATCACAAGGTGGAAAGGCCATTTAGTATTAATTGATGCATTGAGCAAAATACAAAATATGAGTTTTTATTGCATTATAGCTGGTGACCTCTCAAAATATCCAGAATATGTTGAAGAAATTAAAGATCGTATATATAAACATCGCATTCAAAAAAGAGTGCAATTATTTGGTGAAGAAATTGATATAGCAAAACTTTATGCAATTTCAGATATTGTACTTTCTACTTCTATAGAACCTGAAGCGTTCGGACGCTCTGTAATTGAAGGGCAAGCGATGAAAAAACTTGTTATCTCAAGTAATATTGGTGGCGCACTTGAAACAATAGAAGATGGTAAAACTGGCTTTCACTTCAAAGCAGGAGATGCACAAGATTTAGCAAACAAAATTAAACATTGCCTGAGTATCTTAGGCACTGAACAACATCAACAAATCGTGGAACGAGCAAGGCAAAATATTATAGATAAATTTTGTTTAAATTTAATGTTACCACAAGTATTAGCTATTTATGATGAACTATATAACCAATCTAAAAAATAGCGTTATATGGTCAATTATTATATATCTCACTTGATTTATAATAATCTAATAAATGCATCCATAATATTTTGATAATACCCGCCACAGGCAAAGCAATTACTATACCTAATATGCCAAATAGATTGGCAGCTACTAAGACAGCAAAAATAATCCAAACAGGATGTAAACCTATTTTTGCACCAATTATCTTAGGTGTCAGGTAATAACCCTCTACAAAGTGAGCAATAGAATATAAAATTAGTATATATAATATGTGAAAATCTAGCCCAAACGCAATATAGCTACTAAATAATGTAATAATACAAGCAATAATAGTGCCTATAAAAGGAATTAGTATCAAAAAACCTGAACATAAGCCTAAAAGCAATGCAAAATCTAACCTAATTAACGAAAAACCAATAACATAATAAATACTCAATATAGTACATATTGTTAGCTGCCCTCTAATATAATTTGACAAAAGCTGATTGATTGATGAAGTGATTTCTTGCATTTTACCTTTTCTTTTTACAGGCAATATTGACTCTAAAGAATGAGTAATCTTGCCCCAATCTTTAAGAAAATAAAAAAGTGCAAATGGTACTATTACACAAATTGTAAAAAAGTTTATTGTCGCTAAAGTATAATCCCAGATATGATTAACAAATGAAGAAAATAAAGTAACAAAATTATCAATAATGTCATGTAAATAAGCAGATATTTTATTAGAAATATTAGGATTAATTTGATCTAATTTTCCTAACAAATTTGTGATACCATACTGCAATTTAGTTTGATAATAAGGTAAATTTTTTATGAATGATGATATTTGATGATACATTAGCGGCACTATAATAGTCACTAGTGTTGCAAATATACTCATAAATATCGCAAATATCATAACACCAGCTTTAGGTAATGATATATCTAATTTTTGTGAGGTAAATTTTGTAGCAGGATATAGCATGTAAGCTATTATGAAAGCAATAATGAAGGGTAACACTACATCAGATACCATATAAATGAGCATGATTGTACTAGATAATATTAGTAACCATGGAATCAATATTGTGCTCATTTATTCAACCTTTATTCTATAGTAAAATTTGTATTAAATATATAGAACAATATTCTAATTTTGTTCTATATATTTAATAACCTATTCTGTATTTCTTAGCTGTGGCGGCGTTTCCAAAATATGATCTTTTGAAACTTTATATTCATCAGGCATAATACTAGTAGCACCTAAACGATTTTGGGGTTTAGTACACGCTGATAATGCAAGAAAAATACCAAATAATATCAAATATTGCTTCATACAATTTGTTTTATTTATATGTAATATATCCATTAAAGATAGTTGAAATAGCTGGTAATAGCAAGATTTATATAGAGTATTAATTTTTAATATTATTAAAAGTTGGGATAAAGAACTCACTTTTGATACCCGCAATATTTAATGCATTAACCCAGCTTTCACCGTGGTGTAAATCAAAAATTAATTCATGATTAGGTTCATTTACAATCCACAAATTATTCTTTATTTCTTCTTCTATTTGCCCCTTACCCCAAGAAGTATAGCCAATAATAAAAGTGATTTTTGCAGGTCCCTTATTATCAATTATATCTTGTAATATTTGAGGATTTGAGCTGATACATAGTTTATTTTGGTGATCAGTGACTAAAACTCCTTGGTTATAGTCGTCAGTATGTAAAAAAAAACCATGTTTTACATCTATAGGACCGCCAACATAAACTGCGATCTTTTTTTCAGTTTTAATTTCATAATCTTTAAAAATGGCACTCACCGGCATATCGTGTGTCTTGTGATTAAATACAAAACCAATTGCACCATTATCTGAGTGATGTATTACATAAATAAGTGAATGATGATATAACATGCCTTTCATAGCAAAAGGAGAAGCAATCAAAATTTTACCAGTTAGATTATTAAATTCAGAAATATTCATATATTTATCTTTTTGAAAATCAAGCAACACTCTCTGAGTATAATATTTGTCATATAAAATGTTCTGAGTGTCAAACAAAATTATATGAATTTTTTTAAACATGCTATATATTAAGTGCATAAAATTAAAATATATGAAATTTTGGTATGAAAATCAAAATTGGTAATATAGAACTACAAAGTCCAGTAATATTAGCTCCTATGTCAGGAGTAACGGATTTACCATATCGTAGGTTAGTTAAACAATTTGGCGCTGGTCTCGTCGTATCTGAAATGGTTGCAAGCCGTGCAATGATAGCTTTTTCAAGACAATCGCTGCAAAAATGTGCCATTGATAGAGATGATCAAGATGCAACAAAAGCATGCGTACAACTTGCTGGATGTGAAGCAGAAGTAATTGCAGAATCTGCTAAAATTAACGAGGATATGGGTGCTAAGATTATAGATCTTAATTTTGGATGTCCAGCCAAAAAAGTTGTAGGTGGGTTTGCAGGCTCAGCTCTCATGCGAGACTTAAAAAACGCTCAACACATCATAGAAAAAACTGTACAAGCAGTGAAAATTCCAGTTACTTTAAAAATGAGAATGGGATGGGATGATAATTCTAAGAATGCTCCTGAACTTGCAAAAATAGCTGAAAATGCTGGAATACAATTACTAACTGTACACGGACGTACAAGATGTCAATTTTATACAGGTAAAGCCGATTGGAAATTTGTTGCCCGAGTCAAAGAATCGGTCAAGATTCCCGTTATAGTTAACGGAGATATCAAAACTATTGAAGATGCATATACTGCGCTAGAAGAATCAAAAGCAGATGGTGTTATGATCGGTAGAGGTTGTTACGGCAAACCATGGTTAATTAACCAAATTGGCCATTATTTATTATATGGAGAAAAACTACCAGATCCAACTTTACAAGAACAGTTAGATGTAATAATGAAACATTATGACGACATGATCAATTATTATAATGGTGATTCTGGGGTCAAATTAGCAAGAAAGCATTTAGGTTGGTATAGTCATGGTATGCCTAACTCTGGTGAATTTCGAGCAATGATTAATCAATTAACTGACATTCAGAGTGTTAAAGAGAAAATTTTAGAATTTTATGGCTCCTTATTATGAATAATAAAGATGAATCTCTAATAAAAGCGGTTAGTAATAATCTCGACGCATTTTTTCGTATGCATTCTAAATGCAGTCCTGAACCAGGTTTATATAACAGATTTATGTCAGAAGTAGAAAAAATTCTAATTCAAAAGACCTTAAGTTATTCTAATAACATTCAACTTAAAGCCTCAAATATTTTAGGTATTAACCGCAACACACTACGCAAAAAAATTCAAAAATTAGATATTGATCTATAAATATATTTTGTGATAGCAGATTAATATTTAATGATTATTTCTAGAAAATATTAAAATTATTTTGCATATCAATAGCTACTTTATAGGCAATATTTGGAGTAGGCTTAAAAATCGTCGTGATTCTTACAAAATGCCCTGGAAGAATGGCTAAGTTTTTATGTTTATCTGTAATAGATTTAACTAAATTCTCTTCTTTATCTAATAATTTTGTTGTAATTGGCGGTAGATAGATTTTATATTTCGAATTATTTTTGATTAAATAGCTAACTTCTAATGCAACGTCTGTTTTTGCTAGTGAAATTTGTTCTATTTGCAAATATTTGCTTTTAAACAAATATTTCTCATAGATGCTGTTAGAAAATAATAATACTAATAATACTACTATGAGTCCACATATTATTATGGGAGTTTGATATGTTAAACTTTGAGATTTTGCAGAATTAATTATCATAGGTAAATGTATCTTACGTCTATCAGAAAATTGTTTATCACCATCATTTTCTTTTGACTCGCTAGCTAAATAAGAATTTAACTGATTATCCATCTTGTGAGTCTTATCATTAATACATTCCTGTATTGTTTGGGCTGGTATTTCTAATTGATAATGCCATATATGCTGACATTTAGAACATTTAACTTTTCGAGCTACATCACCAAACTGTTTGATATCAATTTGAAATTTTGTAGAACATTTTGGGCAGGAAATATGCATAACACACCAATTGATTGACTATATTAACTCAGAATTGTATGTTTAGTAAAATATAATGATTTCAAAGCTTTATCAATCATAAATTAATATTTTAAATAGATGCAAGAATATATAAATGCCATAAATGAATTATGGTCTACAAAAGATAATCTACAAGCAAATGACACAAACCATATAAATGCACATAATATAGTAACAGATGTAATAAATCTATTAGATCAAGGCAAAATTGTTGTCAGTTATAAAGAAGGTAATAAATGGCAAGTGAATGAGTGGGTCAAAAAAGCTATATTACTCTATTTTCGTCTGCAAAACATGAAGTTTTATGATGGGCATTTTACCGGTTGGTATGATAAAATAGATCCCAAATTTGTTACCCAAGAACAATTATCCTCTTCAGGCAGTCGAATAGTGCCAGGAGCTTATATAAGATATGGTGCTTTTTTAGGAAAGGACACTGTGATTATGCCATCTTTTATAAACATAGGAGCTTATATTGGAAATGGCACTTTAATTGACACGTGGTCTACTATTGGATCATGTGCTCATATAGGCAAGAATTGTCATATATCTGGTGGCGTGGGAATCGGAGGTGTACTTGAGCCACTACAAGCTACACCTGTAATTATTGAAGATAATTGTTTCATAGGAGCTCGATCAGAAATAGCTGAAGGAATAATCATTGAAGAGGGAGCGGTCATCAGTATGGGCGTCTTCTTAAATGCTTCAACAAAAATAGTTTATCGCCATAGTGGAAAAATTATTTACGGAAAAGTACCTGCTTATTCTGTAGTGGTACCTGGTTTTTTACCTTCCGAAACAAATAATTTACCAGGCATGTCATGCGCAGTGATTGTAAAACAAGTTGATGAAAAAACTCGTAGTAAAACCAGTATTAATGAGCTGTTAAGACAATAAAATATTAGATGTTAATATTAATTATTACATATTGCAGAAAAAATTTAACACTGTGTCCATTTTACTGATGGTATAAATAAACTCAATTATCTTAAGTACAATATTAGTAGTTGCAAAACTCAAATTATATTATAATTACTACTTTAGAACAAAATAATTGAGGTATCATTATGTCACTAATTAATCGTTTAAAAAGAAATGAATTAAATAAAAAACAGGCGGATAGTATAAAATTACTTTATATCCAAGGCATTAACTTAACCAGGGATCAATCTGAAGATAATTTTCTATTGAATATAATTTGTGTAAATGGTACAGCTATTGATAAAATCACTGGTAAACAAATTAACAATTTAGAGCAGGAAGTTTTAACATATATTAATAAAAAAATATTACCCCAATATAGAACTTCTAAGCAATCGATAGAAGTGTTACTAGAAGGAATATGTGATTCACTGCATGGCAAAATTGATTATTCTGTTATAGGTAAGTATACTAGATTGTTACTGCCAGAGCCTGTAGTAGCGCCGGAAGAGCCAGTGGTAGTGGTAGAGCCAGAGCCTGTAGTAGCGCCAGAGCCAGAACCTGTAGTAGTGGTAGAGCCAGAACCTGTGGTAGTGGTAGAGCCAGAACCTGTAGTAGCGCCGGAAGAGCCAGTGGTAGTGGTAGAACCAGAGCCTGTAGTAGCGCCAGAACCAGAGCCTGTGGTAGTGGTAGAGCCAGAACCTGTAGTAGCGCCAGAACCAGAGCCTGTGGTAGTGGTAGAGCCAGAACCTGTGGTAGTGGTAGAGCCAGAACCTGTAGTAGCGCCGGAAGAGCCAGTGGTAGTGGTAGAACCAGAGCCTGTAGTCGCGCCGGAAGAGCCAGTGGTGGTGGTAGAACCAGAGCCTGTAATAGTAGTAGAACCAGAGCCAGTGGTAGAGCCAGAACCTGTAATAGTGGTAGAGCCAAAGCCTGTGGTAGAGCCAGAACCTGTAATAGTGGTAGAGCCAAAGCCTGTGGTAGAGCCAGAACCTGTAATAGTGGTAGAGCCAAAGCCTGTGGTAGAGCCAGAACCTGTAATAGTAGTAGAACCAGAGCCAGTGGTAGTGGTAGAGCCAGAGCCTGTAGTTTTAGCTGGCGAAGAGTAAACAAAACCTAATATACCTCAACTTAAGCCGTTTTATAACGGCTTAAGCTTGAATCTATTAAGATAACTTTGTAAATAAAAATATACTGATAACGCTATTGAGAGCGTTTTCCTCAAACCATTGTACAACTTTGTATAGTACATATGGTAAGAAATAGCCTCAATTACGTTCCTTGGAAAGATCGTAAGCTTTTCGCTGCCGATTTACGCAAAATCTATACTGCCACCAGCAATAAAACAGTTGAAAATCCCCCCCCAGGTAATTTCAAGCAAAAATAGGACGATAAATACCCAACTATGTCAGGCATTTGGCAAAGAAATTAGCAGCTCCTAATCCCATTTCTTGCTTCTGCTGAATATAATATTAGAAAAGATATTTATCCCACTAATGATATAGAGTCTGTCAACCGTCAAATTAGAAAAATTATTAAATCCAACGGATGTTGCTCTAATGATGAGACATTCTTTAAATTGCTATTTTAGGCTTACAAAATGCACAAAAAAATGGACAATGCCTATTAACAAATGGAAATTGGGCCTAAACCAATTCTCCATAATCTTACCATTTACACAGTTCATGTGACAGCCTCTAATTTTGTTTTATAGCATCTGGAGCCCTAATATATAATGGTTCTATTTTAGATCTATCACTGCCTGTACTAATTATGTCATGTGCAAAACGTGCTATGTGGTAGGCTTTAATTTTTGTAAATCTTGGTAAGATTATTAAATTCATATTTGATATAACCTGATAAAGAGTTGCTATGCCGTTACCTGCACAAGCTACTAAAGCTCCTGGATGGTATAAAATATTAGCTACCTCATGATTATTAACCAATATTGGATCCGATACAGGCCCTGCAACATTAAATTCTTGTATGTATTGCTGCCCTCTATAAGCTTCTAATAATATAAATGCCTTATCAAAATTTTTAATTTGTTGTTTTAGGCGGTAATAACAAAACTCAAAATTAGTTATTCCTATTGGTTTAATATTAGTACTATGTAAAATTGCGTTTGCCACCGCAAGTCCTATACGGATACCTGTAAAACTCCCAGGCCCTGTAGTGACAGCCAAATAATCAATGTCATTATAATCACATTCTGCTTCTTTCAAAGAAAGCTCAATGAGAGGAACTAAATTTTCTGCCTGCATAGAAGGCCTATTATCTTCGTTATAAGATAATATAGCTTGTCCACACGACACTGATACCGAACATGTATTATTGGAACTATCGAAGCTTAATATCTTATGCATAATTTATTTGAAATAAAATTTGTGAATTATAAAATAATATTATATATCTGATAGTACAACTTAAAAATCTAAGCAATTATGCAAATTTTAGCTGGTTCAAATAGTATTAATTTAGCAAAATTAATTGCACAGAAGAAACAAATAACTTTATTAGATTATCAAGTCAAAAAATATCCTGATAGTGAATTTCAAATAACAATTAAAGATAATATTGCAAACCAAGTAGCAATAATCCAATCTGTTACACGACCAGTGAATGATAGTCTGATAGAGCTTCTATTCTTAGCAGATATTTGTAAAAAAGCTGGCGCTAAGGAAATAATAGCTATTATTCCTTACCTTGCTTATAGCAGGCAAGGTAGGCCTAATAAATATAATAATGCTGCTCCTATGAATTTGGTAGCACAAATGCTCAAGCTTTCTGGAATTACTCGCCTCATCACTCTTGACCTACATAATAAGCATTTAGAATCAATTTTTGACTTACCAATTATTAATATTTCTTTTAACGAAATCTTTAAAATTAGCGAGCAAGATAATATAGTATTAATTTCCCCAGATATTGGCGGTATTGAAAGAGTACGTAGTGTTGCAGATAATAACTACCCTATTGCTATCATAAATAAACACCGCTTAAATAGCGGTGAGTGTATAATAGAAGGAATAATTGGTGATATTAAGGGTAAAAATTGTATCATTATAGATGATATTGTTGATAGTGCAACTACACTATGTCAAGCTGCAGATTTGTTGAAAAAATTAGGCGCACACAACATTGAAGCTTATGTAACGCATGGCATCTTATCGGACAATGCAGTAGAAAAAATTAATAATTCTGATCTTGATAAAATTACTCTTTCAAATTCCATAGATAATAATGAAACACTACTTTTAGAGAATCAAAAATTCAATATATACTCAGTGGCTGATATTATTACAAGATATTTTTAGCAATTGAACAATCTAGCTACCTATGGTTGGGGGCTTTCCTGCTGGAAATAAATTTTTTCCTGGCCCCTTTTTCTGTAGTTGCTTCAAGTTTTTGCGATTTCTTTGAGGCGTCTGCGTTCCTTTATTTTGAGCTTGTTCTTTTTTCAATCCTTCACTTTTCGCTTCTGATCGGCTCATTATTTTCTTAACATTTTTTAACAATGCGCTAGAAATATGTTTAAAACTTGTCTTTAGCACTGCCTTAGCAGCTGTAGTTTTTTGCATATTCGACTGCCATGCTTTTATTTCTTTTTCTGAGGCATTCTGAGCGGGCGGCATTTCTGGACGAGGATTATCCTTATTATAAAATTTTGGATTTTCTGCCTCTATGTTATTCACAAGATTCATTAATTGATCTTGCAATTGCTTTTTGTTCTTTTTCACCAGAGTATCTATTGTACCTACAGCAGTAAGCATCGTACCAGAAGGATCCGAATTAAAATTGATGCCTGATAATTTATTATTAAAGTTTTGTAAATCGTCCTGAGTTTTAAACGTAACCTTGCCATCTTTTTTATAAGATTTAGTCAATTCTGCAAATTCTTTTGGTATGTCAGATTTATTTTCCTTTGCAAAACGATCCATATCATTAGCCAATTTTTCTGCTAAAATTAATTCAGATTCTTTTAATTTATTTGCCATAATCAATCTAGATTTGTTAAAATATTTTGTTTAGGAATTACACTATTAGAGATATTCTATTACCTGCCCCTGAGATTGTTCCACTTATTCTTTATTTTGTTCTTAACAGCAACTGCCTGACCTTTTATTCTTTCACGCCAATTGCCTTTATTACCTTGTGAATTTGGTGTTGGCGTCTTAGATGGCATCACTGGTTCCTTTTGTACAACGGGTAATGTATTTTGTAAGTTATTTGTATTTGTCTGTAGCTTACCAAAATTACCTAAAGTTTGTGTTATGTTCATTACCGGGGTGAAAACCTTATTCATTTCATGTATTTGATTTTCATGTATTTGATTTGCTATACTAATTGGCTCTATCACATTGCCCACTTTAGTCTTGATCTTATCATCCTTAGCATT
The DNA here is from genome assembly GCA_024236375.1 of Rickettsiaceae bacterium. Classification (GTDB taxonomy): domain Bacteria; phylum Pseudomonadota; class Alphaproteobacteria; order Rickettsiales; family Rickettsiaceae; genus Megaera_A. The sequence goes on from JACKKP010000003.1 coordinate 50,539, forward strand.
TATGTGATTTTGGTTACTGTTCACTATCTGCGTAGCAGTTTTATATAGCTTATTAATAACTGTAGACCCTTCATTTACAATTTCTAGAAACTTTCCTCTTTCTTTATCTATTTCATCATTTTTAGCTTTAATCTGTTTAAAGATCTCCCTATGTTGCTCTTGGTTCTTGCTTATTTTTTCTTGACAATCTGTGATTTCTTGACGTTTTGTCTTAATTGCTTCAGTTATTTCTTGAGTTTGTGATTCAATTTTACTTTGTATGGTGTCCTGAAATTTCTGAATTTCTTGTTGCTTATTTTGAATATCCAATATCTTGAATTCATACATTACTAAATTACGATATGCATCTGAGGCTTTATATGCTGGTAATTTTGGCTCTTGGCCTTCTGGGCTCACAGTGTCTAATACAAATTTTAATGTTTCCTTAACTTCATCAAACTTATTATTTTTCAGTGCTTTTGATGCCAAGTTTAGTTTTGCTATCACCAGATCTTGTATGGGTTTTGTTTGTGTAGTTAAATTCTTTACAGACTTAATATTCTTTGTGATCGTATTTTCTAATTCTTGTATTAAATTCGTTTTTTCAGCTTCTAATTGTTTTTTTTCTTGTTCTAATTGTTGTTTTAATTGGTTTTGTTTCGTTTCTAAAAATTTTTTTTCTTGTTCTAATTGTTGTTTTAACTGCTTTCGTTTAGTGTCTAAAGTTGTGTTTTCTGCAATTAATGTGACGCGCTGGTAATTTAAATCACTTATAGATTTTACTCTATCTTTGTCCATATCCTTTACATATAGCTCTGCATTGTCTGAATATTGTTGATACATATTATCAAGCTTGGTTTTATGGGTGCCAAGACTATTCCTTGTATCTTTTGTTTCAGTCACTGTCTTATCTAATTGAAAACATGCGCCTAATATTGCTTGTTGATCTGCATTAAGCTTACTAACTTTATTTTGGAACTCAGATAATGCTTCTAAATCTTTTGCAATCAAATTACTAAAATCACTACCATTATCATTACCCTGTTTCGACATAAGAATAATTAATCTATTAATATTATATTAAAATAATAATATATTCTTCTTAGCAACTTAAATAATAATATCATTTACAACGCAGAAAATTAATGATTGACTCTTTATTACATCACAAAGCAAGCTTCTAATATTATGATTTTCGAAAAAATGTTTTTACCTTGCGCTTAATATTATTTTTTTCTTTTGCGATTATTTCGCCCCAATTGCGTTTATTTCCCTTATTATCTTTTGTGATAGCGTCTTTAAGACCGGATAATTCGTATTTTACTTGATTAACTTTGTTTTTCACTGAATTACCCAATTCTTTTGCCTTCTTTGCTGCTGGCGATAAAGCAGTTACCACTTTGGTTTTTAATCGATTAACCTTAGTATTTGTAGTTGGTACTTGCTCTTCAGCATTATACTCTTTATCTTGAAATGACTCTGTATTCTGAGCAGATATTATCTCTCGACTAGTATGTTGTCCTTTATAACGTTCATTTAGAAGTTGCTTCTGAGTCTGATATAGTTCGTCAATAACTGCAGCTTCTTTGTTTAAATGTTTTAAAAATTCATCTCTTTCTATTGCAATTTGCCCATCATTTTTAGCAATTTCATCTTGAGCTGTTTTAATGATTTCTTGCTTATACTCAATTTTTTGTGTTATTTCCAAAATCTGTTCTAACTTTGAAAGACACCCCACCAAATAAAGATATTCTTTTGATCCTTTATATGCTGGTAATTTTGGCTCTTGGCCTTCTGGGCTCACAGCGTTTAATACAAATCCTAATTTTTCCTTAACTTCATCAAAATTATTCTTATTCAATGCTCTTGATGCCGCATTTAGGTTCGCTATCACCAGATCTTGTATGGGTTTTGATTCTTTAGTTGAATTCTTTAAAGAACGAGAATTAATATTGCCTTGGATTGTCTTTTGCAATTCTTCTTTTAACTTTGTTTGGTTATTTACGTATCTATTTTTTGATTTACTTGCTAAATCACGATTCACAGCCCAATACTGTGTATTTTTTACATCTTTATACTTTTTAAGGCCTGTCTCGCCTGAATATTCTTGAATCGTATTATCAAGCTCGGTTTTATAGCTTCCTAATTGATTTACTGCCTGTTGTTGCTTACCCTCTTCATGGTTCACTTGAGATACAAATTTCCACAATTTTTCTTCCGGGCTCCATTCTCGCTTATATTCTGTACCCAACTCCCGAAAGAGAGCTTTGTCATAATTACTTTTTTGAGTTTGCTTAGAATTTATTGACTCTGCTAATAGTGTGATATAATTTTGGTTGAACTCTTGGGACATATTATTTAACATAAATTGCTGATCTTGGCCCAGCTGCTGGCTCTCTACTACAACCTGCTCAAGTTTTTTTTGTGTATCTTTTAATTGTTCGTTAAGTGACAACAGCTTTTCTGTATGAGTTAAATTTGGTTGCGCTATTTGTTGCTCATTATCATCCTCTAGTGAAAACGCGACGTCAGATATTATATCCCCTTCTTTTTTACTCATCTCTCGACTAAAAGCTTCTTGCCATATTTTTAATTCGTTTACTGAATTATCCTTAACAGCTTCAAATTGCTTACTTAATATATTTAATTTTTTATTAACTCCATTTAAGTCGCCTACACCATATAAAGATGAGTTTTTAATCTCATCTGGTATTTTTTCTTCAAATGTTTTTACCTGCTGAGCATCTGTAAATTGTATCTTTTGTGAATCATTACCTTGAAGCTTGTTAATATTATCCAACAATTCTTTTTGAGCTAAGTTGAGATTATGCCCAGAATTTAACTGATTATCTAAAATCTGTTTCATATTCTCAACTACTTCCTCAGCAAGCTTTAATTTGTCGTCATCTGATAGAGGCTTTGTATCTTGTTTTTCATCTGCCATAATTTTGGTCTATAATTCTTTTGAGTTAATATTAATTACTAAAAATTATATTATTTATTTGTATTTAAATACATAATAAACATTTCTTATATTATTAATATACAAAAACAGCAGGAAATTTATCACTACAAGTACTATATATTATTCTGCCCTAACTTGATTTTGTTTTTAGTTTAAGTTATTGTCTTAAAATATAAATTCAGTTTGCGCTTTTATCCCAAATGGACATAGCTACTTCACAATTAATTGATCCTTATCTTGACTTAGAACAAGAAATTCAAAAGCTGAAAAAAGAGCTTAATGCTGTTATTTTAGCTCACTATTATCAAGATTCTGAAATACAAGATATCGCCGATTTTATAGGTGATTCTTATGAATTATCTAACAAAGCAAGCAGCACTGACTGTGATGTCATAGTATTTTGTGGCGTTAAATTTATGGCGGAAGCGGCTCTTATATTAAACCCTAACAAAAAAGTATTGATACCTGATTTGCAAGCAGGTTGTTCACTAGAAACCTCTTGTCCACCACATTTATTCAAGCAATTTAGAGAGCAATATCCAGAACATGTTGCCGTCACTTACATTAATTGTTCAGCAGAAATTAAGGCTTTATCTGATATAATTGTTACTTCTTCTAGTGCAGAAAAAATTATCAAATCTATACCAGAGGATAAGCCTATCTTATTTGCTCCAGATAAACATCTAGGCAAATATTTAATCAAATTGACCGGGCGCGATATGGTTTTGTGGAATGGTTCTTGTATTGTGCATGAAAATTTCTCTGAGAATGAGCTGGTGAAGCTTAAAACTCATTTACCTCATGCACATATAATTGCCCACCCTGAATGCCCAGAAAATTTACTAAATCATGCTCATTTTATTGGTTCTACTTCAGCACTACTTAATTATACCAAAGAGCATAATGGTAAAGAATTTATTGTTCTAACTGAACCAGGTATTATTCATCAAATGTACAAAATTTCACCAAACAGCAAATTCCATGATGTGCCTTCTCTTAATCAAGCTGGGTGCACAAGTTGTAGTCTATGCCCGTTTATGAAATTAAATAATTTAGAAAAAATATATTTATGTATGAAAAATCAATCCCCTCAAATTCTTCTTGCTCCTAATATTATGGTAAAAGCTAAGCTCAGTTTAGATAGAATGTTAAGAGGAAGTTATTTATAACAAGGTAAAGTATGAATCTCAAAACTATTGAATATATATGGCTGGATGGTACTAAACCAACTGGTAAAATTCGTTCCAAAACTAGAATATTATCTTTGCCAGATGATTTTACCATAAATGATTTTCCTTTATGGAATTTTGATGGATCTTCTACTAATCAAGCAGCAGGTGAAAATTCGGATTGTATATTACAACCCGTGAATTATGTACGTGACGGAATAGAAGACAACGGCGATTATTTAGTATTATGTGAGGTTTTAAACCCGGATGGAACTGCCCACAAATCTAATACACGTGCTAAACTAAGAGAAGTATTAGAATTAGGTGCAAATAAACTCGATTTGTGGATTGGTTTCGAACAAGAATATACTATGTTTCGCCGTAATATCCCTCTAGGATGGCCAGAACATGGTTTTCCAGCCAAACAAGGACCATATTATTGTGGCGTAGGAAGTGAACAAATATTTGGTCGAGAACTTGCTAATCAACATCGCCAGGCATGTTTGAGATCAGGCCTGATGTATTATGGCATGAATGCAGAGGTGATGCCTGGTCAATGGGAGTACCAGATTGGCTATCGTGGTGTAGATAATGAAAATGCATCTGCTTTAAACGTGTCTGACCATTTATGGCTAGCACGTTGGATTATACATCGCTTAAGTGAAAATCATAATATCCACATCTCTCATGATAATAAGCCCGTCAAAGGTGATTGGAATGGCGCCGGCTTACATACTAATTTCTCTACCGCGCAATCACGCTCTTATCAGTATGGGCAGCAGGCTATAAATCAATACTTAGACCGCCTAGAAAAAAACCACGCTAAACATATCCCGTATTATGGAGAAAAATTAGAAGAACGCCTCACCGGATTCCATGAAACGTCTGCAATAACACACTTTTCTTATGGAGATGCTAATAGAGGCAGTTCAGTACGTATCCCTAGGCATGTTGCCGAAAATGGTTATGGTTACCTTGAAGATAGAAGACCAGGAGCTAATGCTGATCCTTATATGGTTGCAGCCTTAATTTTGTCATCTATAAGTAATATTGATTACCATTTTAGCTAATATTGTGATAGTATTATTACACTTCCATCTTACCACGTTTAAAAAGCTTTTAAGTTATTGTGACCTCTTTAGAGATAGCGCAATAATTATAATATACAATATCACTAATTATTACCTGAATTATTTATTTTAACCTTGCTCTAAAGTTAATTACATATAAATAAATTAAGCTTTGATTATATATTTTCTTGACTTTAAGCTATGAGATCATCACCATTAAATTATTAAATAAATAATGGTAATAAAATGGCAAAAAATACTAATGATGATAAATTAAAAGACGCTTTACAAGAATTTGCAAGCGTTCATAAACCTAATACAGTTGATATAGCTACTAACGCAATGCATGAACGCGATTTTGGTAAAAACGGTAAGGCTTATTCAGAAATACAAGAAATAATTGATACAGGCAATGCCAAAAAACTTGTAAAAACAGTAAAGGATTTAGTAACAGCATATAAGGGAGAGACACAGGATACAGAAAAAATTTTAAATGCTGCTGGAGCAATAATGCAAGAAAAAGGAACATTAAAAAATCCCGATATAATATTAGCTGAAAATATAGCGAATAATATGTACAAAGCAGAAAGTAATCAAGTAAAAACTAGAGCATATAACGGCGCAGAAACACAGTTGGTTGGTCCCAACAATGTTTTTAAAGAATTTATAAATGAAAAAACTGGCAATGTGCAATTCAAAGATCAAGAAGCATTAGCAAAATTTAACCAGAAACTACAGCAATTAGGAACACAATTAGATTCTTACCAATTATCTCCTAGTAGAGAAGCAGCAATAGAGGCAATTAATTCATTATCTACTGGCGTAGATAATGCAAAACAACAAGAAAGATTAAATATAATTAATGAAAATTCAAAAGTAAGTGATAAAAAATCCCAAGAATTGAAAGCATCACCAGGTGTGGGTGCATCTTTATCAGAAAAATTACAATATAATGCTGCAAACGAGCAACAAGCACCATCTACTCTTTCATCTGCCCTAAAACAAGCAAAAGCTATCGGAAGACAAGTAAAAAATGAGCTCAAGACAAAAAAAAGAAACATTGTACGCTCTGTCACAAGAACTACAAACCGTATAAAAAATGCAACATTAGGTAGATAATAGTGATTTCAGGAAGAAAATATCATATTAGAGAACATAATATGATACTTTACTGTTCAGACCAAATTGAATAATACATCAAAACCACAATATTTTTCAATTTTTAACATTAATTAATTTAATAGGCACGGGCCAAATAAGATCCATGTTATAATTGCTATAAGTAAATATATTATGTAATTTATGAAAAAAGGAGACAACGAAGCCAAGAAAGAAATTGCTCAAAAAGCAAATTTAGATTTAATTGTAAGCGATGATATTGAACTGCTTGCGGCATCTCTTCAGAATAGTGAATTACCAACTCACCCAGATGTAGGACATATACACGAGCTTACTAATAATAGTGCAACCGGAACGGGCTATAATCTTCAGGAACGTCTACCAGGTCTGTTATCAGAAGGTAAAAATAAGTCTATTTACATTAATGATGATGGTCATTGGATAGGGTTATATTATAACGCACATGATAAAAAATTATATTTTATTGACTCTTATGGGCACGACTATAATGACTATAAAAAAACAGCTGCTCAAATAAAAGAATCATTAAAAAATTATCCTGAGATCAAAATTGAAAACTTATATAAGCAAAAAATTCAATTTGCTGATTATGATAAACGAAACTGCGGAAGATTTCTAGGTATGACCTTAGTTTTGCTCGATCATGGTATAAAACCAGAAGAATTTCAAAGGTTAGATAGTAGTGTTATCATTAACACGCCAAAAATGACAAATGCATCTTTAACACTAGCTAAAGAAATAGATACAATCTTGTTTACCTATAATAACCAGGATAATGAACCTGCAATACAATCAGTAGTGGCTTCTCAAAATTTAAGGGCTGCTTTAACAAAATATATGAAAGTAGTTAATCAAGAGGTAAAGCAACAAATTATTGAAAAAACATCTAATATTATCTATGATTTAGCAGACAAGGATGAAAAACAAGCGCGCGCAATTATAGAGAGTTTACAAAACTTTGTTCGAGAACCAAATACCAAAAATATAGAAGAATTAGATCAATTTATCAAAAATATCAATGTCTCTGTTATAGTTACTCCAAAAAATCCAGATATTGATCGTGAAGGTTTTTCAATAACTGAAACTAACAAAGCAATACAAAAAAGCCTAGAAATAAAAACAATAAGCCCAAAAAACGAATTGAATAATCCTGTGGATACAAAAAATCTGCCATCTACTTCTAATAAAGTAGCAAAATTTAAGAAAAAAATACAAGATTGTAGAGATGCTATAGCTTTATTTAAACAAACTATTACTAAGGCCATAGAGAAAAAATTTAGTAGGAGTCTACGTACTAAACTATCACCCTCATCTCGAACCTCTGGACAACAGAGATGATTTAGGATATTCGTAAAGATTTTAATACTTCCTAAAATTGAATTTCTGGATCATAAGCAAAGGTAATAGTAATTTTAGTACCTTTGTCTTTTTTGCTTTCGATATAAAACTTCCCATTCATTAGTTCAACTAATTTTTTAGTCAGTGGCAGACCTAGACCGGTCCCTTCATATTGTCGATTTAACTTATTATCTATTTGACCAAAAGATGATAATGCTTTTGGTATTTGACCTTCATCCATTCCAATACCATTATCACTCACTATTATATCAACCGTTTTCTTAGATTTGTTTTGTACTACACTCAAGGTCACAGCTCCGCCTGAAGGTGTAAATTTCACTGAATTTGATAGCAGGTTGAGTAAGGCTTGTTTTAATCTTTTCGGATCTGCAACAATTACTATATGATTAGTAGGTAATTTTTCTATTAATTGGATATTAGCACTATCTGCTCTAGGTTTGACAAAGCGCATACTTGAAGATGCAAGCTTATTTAAGTCAAGTTCAACATTGTCTATCTGTAATTTATCGCTAGAAGCTTTGGAAAAATCTAATATATCATTAATGACACTTAGGAGGTGTTTACCTGAGTTATTAATATCATTTATATAATCCTTATATTGCTTATTATTAATTTCTCCATGAGTTTCAGACAAAATAATTTCAGAGAATCCTATAATAGCATTTAATGGTGTTCTAAGCTCATGACTTACATTGGCTAAAAACTGAGTTTTTGCAGAACTTTCTGTTTCAGCCCTATCTTTTGCCTCTATCAGCGCCCTATTCATTTCGAATTGTTTATTAATAATACGCTGAGCATAATTAGTATTATACATTACAATTGTAAAAAATACTAAAAACACCACAATAAATATTATTATCGCTCTTTTCTCTAAATAAGCTATATTTTCCCATTGATTAGTAATATCAGTTGTAACTTCAACGATGCCATCTATACTAAATTTGCCCTCACGCGAAATAATTATCGGCATATAACTGATAATAAATGATTTTATCATTTCATTATCTTGACCTGCATTCATCAGTCTTGAAGTAAAAGAATGAGTTGTTTTGCCTTGATAAGCATCTGTAATTGAGCTATCTGAAATATAGTCTCTGAGAAAAAAATTGTCTAACTTACTTAAAATAAAATCATACAACCCACTATAATTATTTATATTTTGAGAATGGTCTGCAATTTCACTGTTAGAAATTACCTTACGCCCCTGCTTGTTATATATATTAACAGTTAAATCTACATTACCAAAAAATTCAATAGTTTGTTTGACGTAATTTAGTAAAGCTGGATCATTATAAAAGCTTTTGTAATTAGGTGAGTTTAGTTTTGCTATAATCTCAGAATTTGGATCCCATATTTTGGCACGATATACATTCACTAAATAATTATTATTATCAGCAATTTGCTTTACTACTACTTCTTCAATCATAAAGTAACGATAAAGAACAATATTTGCCATTATATTGAGAAATAACCCAATAAATGATAATCGTATTATATGCTTGTTTTGGATCATTTAAAATTAAATGAAAATTTTATCAAAATATAATTTTAAAGATAACAAACTAATTTTTAATTTCCTAGTTTAAAATATAAATTTCTAAATTAAGCGCTGCCAACTCTGATTATCGAGACATTTTGATGACAAAATAGATTTATCAGAATTATTAATGTCATAAATTTTATAACGTAAGCTAATATTGTGTCCTACATTATATTACAATGACTCCCAATATTGTCATTATTTGGCTCCTCACAATTTTCGCCACTCATCATCATTAGGGTATGAGGATCATCCATTTTAGTAGTGATAATATTTCTATCTAATTTAGACTCATAAAACTCATCAGGTTCATTATGATTTATATCAGAATCAGAACAACAACTAGTAGTAGATTTGTAAATATTAGTGCAAATTTGTGCTACGTAATTAACACCTTTGATCACCACATCTTCAGGATCAAATATATATATATAACTAATATTATTATCGAGATTTATCTGTTCTATATTTTTCTCTTTGGTCTGCGCTGTGGGCATAATTGGCATAAAATCGCCTCATTTTTATTATCAAATTTAAAATCATAAGTGCTGAAGATATAATATATTTTGCACTTTTGATTAAAAAAGGTTAACATCTTGAATTTTTATTGTCAACAAGATGTTAACTCGTAAATATAAATTTTATAATTATTCAATATTTTAATATAATATTAGAGGCATCACTTTAATATTTTTCTTTTCAATATATCATCAGAAAAAAGCTATAAATAGCAAAAGTACGGTTTTCAAAAGTACTATGCATTGATTATGTTTATATTATCGGTTGAAGTTAGTTGATAATAAATACTGCGGACTATTATCTTATTTCGTGATATTCTTATTTAAATGGCATTGAATTTCCTCAAGTAATTTTTGTTCCTCAAGTGGATCTAATTCTAAATCAACTAATAAATAGTGCAATTTCTTTACTTTAGCGCCAATTTTTACATAGTCTTTCTCTGTGGTAATTAATTCTAAATTATGCTGCTTAGCAATTTGTTGCAAATCATGTAAATCTTTCTCAGAGTAATTATAGTGATCCGGAAAAATTTTCGTAAGTTTAACTATAACATTATATTGCCTTAATAATGCAAAAAACCCTTCCGGATTACTAATACCTGCAAAAGCAAGATATTCTCCGTCTAATTTAATATTTCGAGGCTTTATTTGTGCACAAAAAGGTTTTTTATCAAATAATTCTTTCTCTTCCAGATATATAGTTTCACCAATAAAGATGCTGATATCTGCTGCAGCTATTGCGGTCTTCAGAGATTGTCTAAGAGGCCCTGCCGGTATTATCCTTCTATTACCAAAACCGCGGCTTGCATTAACAGTCAGTATTATCAGATCCTTATGAAAAGATGGATTTTGCATCCCATCATCGAATATAATGATTTCTGGTTTATAAGACGTAATTAATTCAAGAGCTGCAATAGGATTTGGAGCAGCAATTACCTTAGTATAAGCCGATAATAATTTTGATTCATCTCCCACTTCTTGAGCTGACTGAGCTTCGACCCACACAGCTTTACGTAAATTAGTTCCGTAAGCTTTAGTAATGACTACAATTTTATAATTAGTTTGTAGCTTCTGCGCTAACCACTTTACTAATTGAGTCTTACCAGTGCCACCTATTGTAGCATTTCCAACGCAAATAACATAACCGGGTAATCGTAATTCTTTAGAAATAATTTTTCTTATAATACCTAGTAGACTATAAATCCAAGAAAAGGGAATTAATATGGTAGATAAGAGTTTTTTTTTTGCCAGAAATTTGGGTAATATAAATTAATCATTAAGGTATCTCTCTATATATTCAATAGTTTTCAGTGCATTTGCTTTTTTACTATTAACATAACTTAGTGCATTTACTGCATATTTGTCAAAAAATTCAGCTTTAGTAGAAAAAATTTGTTTAATTCTCTCTTCAAGTTCTGATTCATTATGAACTTGAATCGCTGCTTCATTTTCTATCATCTCATCGGCTATATTCTGAAAACTACTTACATGTGGACCAAATAAAATTACATTATCTAAATATGCTGGTTCAATCATGTTATGACCCTTACCATTAAATGATCCTCCAACAAATACTGCTTTAGATATCCTGTAAAATAAACCGAGCTCAGAAAAACTATCTATAATATATAAGTCTTTATCAATAAAATCTTGTTGTTTACTACGTAATGAATAAGAAAGCCCTAATGCCTGACACATTTCAGTAATTTTACCACTAAGATGGGGATAACGAGGCACCAAAATTGGATAGTAATTTAGCTTGTTTTTTAGATTACTGATTACTTTAAGGATAATATTTTCGTCAAATAGATGAGTACTTGCGAACACTAAAACTGGTTTATTTCCTATTTGATTTCTTAGTATTAATAACTTATCCAAATCCGCTGCAAGCTGTCCATTAATAAATTTGAGATTATCAAGTTTAATGGCTTTATGATATCCTAAATTCTGAAATTTTTGTAAATCATTATCACTTTGGGTAATAATAATTTCAAATTTACTTATAATCTCATTAAACAAAAATTGTGCTTTTTTCCATAATTTATAAGAAATATCTGATAGCTTACCATTCACTAGGAGAAGTTTAGTTTTTTTGGAAGTAATGTTTATAAGACAAGGCCATAATTCTGATTCTATAAAAATTCCTACACAAGGCTGCCAATAATTTATAAACCTCTTTACTGCTAAGAAATTATCTGCAGGAACGAATTGATGAATAAGATTAGGATGTGGATTCTGCTTTAATATCTTACTTGAAGAAATGGTTGTTGTAGTAATTAAAAAATGATGACATGGGTATTTTATACTTAATAATTTGACTAAATTCACCGCCACCATAGACTCTCCTACACTTGCAGCATGTAGCCAGACTAATTTCCCTTCAGGCCTCATATCATAACCAAATCCAAATCGTTGCATTATAGACTGGTGGCTTTCTTTGCCTAAAAATAACCTAGCTACAAGCACTATGCAATATATAGGTATCAGCAATATTGTGATTATATTGTAAATTTGAAATAACATAATCTATTATCTCCTTTATGATAATTTTATAAATTTGTAGCAGTTTTGTTAATATATCAGGTTATCAAGCAAAGAAAATTTATCTATTTGCTACGTTTATAACTTTTTAACATATCTATTATTAGATAGGATTCTATTTATTGCAATTTATTAATAGCAATTTTCATTCTATCACATGCTTCTTTTAGTAATTCTTTTGATGTCGCATATGAAATCCTGAAATATTCATCCATACCAAACGCAATACCGGGTACTACAGCAACATTTGCTTGTTCTAATAAATAAGTAGCAAGGTCTGTACTTGATTGAATGACACTGCCCTGCGGTGTTTTTTTACCAAATAAACCTGAACATTTAGGAAATAAGTAAAAAGCACCTTGAGGTTTAAAACATTTAATATGATCTATTTCATTGAGTAATGATATAGTCAGATCACGTTTTTGTTTAAAATTGTGTGCATTAGTCTTTATATAATCTTGTGGACCATTGAGCGCTTCCAATGCTGCTATCTGGCTTACAGAAGATGGATTAGAAGTGCTTTGTGATTGAATCATCGTCATGGCTTTAATTATTTTTATATCGCCTACACCATAACCAATTCGCCAGCCTGTCATTGAATATGCTTTCGACACACCATTAATGGTGAATATTCTGTTTTTTAGCTCTGCCGTTACTAAAGAAGCAATCGTAACAAATTGTTGATCATCAAACATAATATGTTCATAGATGTCATCACTCATTATATGCAAATTTGGATATTTCTTAAGTAAATCTACAAAAGGCATCATATCGTCTTTAGATAAGATTGCACCTGAAGGATTACTTGGATAATTTAAAATCAGCCATTTTGTCTTATCAGTAATTACTTGCTCTATTTTATGGATATCAGGTTTAAATCCATCTTCCATATTTGTTTCAACTATCACTGGCTTACCACCAGCAATTAATACTATGTCCGGATATGAGACCCAATAAGGCGTAGGAATGATTACTTCATCATTTTCATTCAGCGTTGCCATGAATAAATTATATATTACTTGTTTACCGCCTGTACTGACTATTACTTCTTGTGGAGTAACAATCAAATTATTTTCTCTTTTAAATTTTTTACAAATAGCTTCTCTAAGTTCTATAGTACCTTCTACTAAAGTATATTTAGTAGCACCCCGATTAATACCTTCTATCGCTGCTTGCTTTATATTGTCAGGCGTGTCAAAGTCCGGTTCTCCTGCGCCCAAAGAAATGACATTAATACCTCGATCTTTTAACTCTTTTGCTTTTGCAGTGACTGCAAGTGTTGGTGATGGTTTAATAAGGCCTAGCCTGTTTGATAATAATGACATAAATTATTTAAATGATATATTATTTAATAAATGGTTTGATATTAAATAATTTATATGAAAATATTCCATAATCAATAAATTTAAATGTTATTAAATGGATAATATAAGGAATAATATTAGAAATTTGATTATTACTATTCAGAATAAAATATCGGCTATTTTTTGTTATCTTAAAATGCCTTGGAGCAATTTATATTCTCATTTTCCAAAATTATTATCTAAATTACAAAATATAGCAGATAGCAACTTAAAACTAGGCCTATTCCATCTAGAGGAAGGAAACATTAATGATGCAATTTTGCGTTTCAAACTAGTCAATAAATATCTGTCCACAGGTAACAAGACGGCAAGTTATTGGCTCGGATGGTGTTATATTATAAAACAAAAATTTCATAAAGCAGAAGAGTGTTTTCATAAAAATGGGGAGCATCCAGAACTTGTAAGTTTAACCTCAAATATCAAAAATATACCATATATTTCAGATAGTATATATACTATAAGGCGCAATATTCAGCCAATAGATTTTATTGATAAATTTAGCAGTGAACAATATAATTTAGCACAAATTATGGTCAAAAATTTTGTTAAATTAGCAAAATTACCAAATGATTATCAGATCCTTGAATTAGAAAGTGGACCTGGTTGGCTGAGCCAAGAACTCAAATTACGTCTACAAGGCAACTTTCATTTCACCTCTACAGAAAGCTGTACTAAATTAATTGAAATGCAACAATATTTATATCCAGATAAAAAATGGCCTGATTTAATGGTATGTAGCCCTGTTGAGGAGTATATTTTAACAGAAAATAAGAGATACAACGCTATATTTAGTCTAGACGGATTTGCTCATAATTCAAACTTAGAAGAGTTTTTTGCGTCTATCTATGATTTAATCACAGATTATGGTTATTTTGCATTTGCTATTCGAGTGTCTGAAAACACACATTTATCTAAAAAATTATTGGAATATAGTTATAAGGAAGCTGAAATAAAAACTATTTTATATGCAAATGAATTTACAATTTTATATAATGAACAATTTATATTAGAAAATAAAAATACGTATAGTATATTTATTTGCTATAAATAGTTATTTTTAGCATTATTTAATTAGGTATATCAATGTTTAAACTACTCAAAATTATTTCCATCTTAATATTAGGAATTAATACAATTTACGCCTCAGATGATTTGCAAGACAGTGATGAGGAATATAGTTATGCAGAACTTAGCAATAAATGTGCTGTATATGATCCTTATCAAAATTTAAACAGAAAAATCTTTAAATTTAATAATATGCTAGATCAAATCATTATTACCCCACTCGGTAAAACTTACGGAGTGGTTACTAATGATTATATTAGAGGAAGATTTCATAATTTCTTTTTAAATATTCATGAACCTATAACTTCTATCAATTATGCAGCACAAAAAGATACAAAAAAGTTTCTTACATCATTTTGGAGATTTACTTTAAATTCAACGTTAGGAGTATTAGGAATATTTGATATTGCAGCCAAATTTGGTTTAAAAGCAGAGCCAAAAACATTTAGTAGCACATTAGCATATTATGGTTTAGCTAGTGGGCCATATATAGTAATACCATTGTTCGGTGGTTATAATGTCAGAGATATAATTGATTTAGTGAGCTTTGAGTTTATATTAAATCCTTTTATTTATACTGATAATAAAATAAGAATCACAGAAAATGTTATCCGAACAAGCCATTACAGACATCGCGCTTTCCCATTTACGGATCACTTATATAAAAATTCTTTAGATCCATATATCGCACTAAGAGATGCAGCTGTAAATTCACGCGAATCGAAAATGCATTATCCAGAAGGTTATATATGCCCTCATCCAAATAAATAACTAGACTTAAATTTCGACTGGTTTATAATTTAGGTACATTAATCAATTATAAAGTATATATGTTAAGAAGTTTTATATTATCATTAACTCTTGTAATAGCATTCAGTGTATCTGCTTTTGCAAATAATTCTCCTGATGATCAAATAGCATTAAGATCTTATGTAGAAAACTTAATGACAGAAAGTCATGAATTATTACACAACAAAAGTTTAAGCGAAGAGCAAATGAAACAACAAGTTTCAACATTATTGCGTGCTAATTTACATTTAAATTGGATGGCTAAACAAAGTTTAGGTAGAAATATTAAATCAGTGTCCAAAGAGCAACTCAAAAATTTCACAAAAGTTTATGCTGAATTTGTGATACATTCTTATTCAAATTTAGTTAAAAGCTACAAAGGTGAAAAAGGTAGATTAATACGTATACACAGAATTAGTAATAATTTATTCATGGTTGATACTGAAATATTATCTCCAAATGATGGTACTCATACTGAAGTAAAATATTTAGTGCATGAATTGACTAATAAAGGTAATATTCGTTTCTTAGTTGGAGATATTATTACTGAAGGAGTAAGCTTACTGGATTCACAAAGATCAGAATTTAACCAAATTCTATCAAATAAGGGTATTGAAGGATTAATTAACGATATTCAACAGAAACAGTAGACTCTATATAATACTTATTATGCCAGCGCAGGTTATTTTTTCGCTGGCATTCTGACATTCTTTGATATATTTTTAGCTTGTACATTGTTGTTCAGCTCAGTATATAATTCACTTGTACCATATACAATCTATCTATACCTAAAAATTCAATTGTACTTTATAAACAAGTTATTTATAATTTCGCAATATTAAAACTTCTAAGAAAATTTGAAAAACTATGAGATTATTTTTTTTAATCACAGTGTGTATAGTGATTATCACTACCATTTTATATAATATTAAGAGGCAAGAGCTAAAGATTCCTCTAGTAGCTATTGCAAATTACGGTCCTCATTCTACTTTAAATGATACTATTGAAGGAATCAAAGAAGGTATGAACCAATTAGGATATATAGAAAATCAAACAATCCGATATAAAATTTTCGATGCTAATTTTGAAATATCCGCAATTTCACAAATAGTAACCCACTTGAAATCATATAACCCTCAAATTTTTGTTGCCATTTCAACACCAGTATCTCAAATTGCCGCCAATCATATTCAAGATATATCACTGATATGTGTTAATGTCACTGATCCAGTAGCTATTGAATCAGCAGTAGATTCAGACAATATATTTATCGTATCTGATAGGCCCGATTTAGAATCTATGTTAATAGCTATCAAAAAATCTATGCCTAATTTATCTAGAGTAGGTGTAATGTTTTCTACTGGAGAAGCAAATGATGTTTCTTCTCTCAATGCTTTTGAAGAAATAGCTTTAAAACTGGGTTTTGAAGTAATTGCAATACCACTTGAACATAGCAGAGATGCCAAAATGCGAGTTAGTTTACTCAAGAACAAAGCTGATCTTATTTATTTAGGTTCAAGCGGAGCAGTACAATCATCTTTGCCAGTAATTGCTGAGTTTGCAAAAACAGAGAATATTCCTATAATTAGTTTTGATAATAATACTAATGTAGATAATAAATTAATAGCTGATTTTCCTGAAGCATCTTACCATAAGATAGGTATTAATACTGCAAAAATGATAGATAGGCTACTTAGGAAAGATTCACAAATAAAAAAAATTATTTATCCTAACGATGATGATTTAGCAGAAAAAGAAATTCGAACAACTATCAAATAAATGTTAGAATTAAAGAATTTATCTAAATCATTTTCAGCACACACAAGGCTAGCTCTGAATAATATTAATTTAACAGTAGATCAAGGTGATTACTGCGTGATTATTGGTAATAATGGTTCTGGTAAATCAACTTTGCTGAAATTAATTTCTGGGGAACATACAATTACTTCTGGAGAAATATTCCTAAATCAACAAAATATCTCTTGTCTTCCAATACATTTAAGAGCTCCTTACATAGCTTCCGTATCCCAGGATATCAATAGTGGTACAATTGGCGATCTTACAGTAACAGAAAATATTAATCTAGGTACCATTAGAGCTAAACCAGCCTCTTATAAATTTTGCAAGAAGCTGCCTAATGAAATCAATGCAAGTATAAAACATTTAGGTTTTACTGAATTAAATATTGTTGATAAAAAAATGTCTGATTTATCAGGGGGGCAACGACAAGTTATTGCCTGTTTGATGGCCACTAATCCCATACCTGATTTATTATTATTAGATGAACATACTAGTGCGCTTGATGCGAAAACTAGGGCTAAAATTATGTTTTCTACAAACCAATTAATACGCGACAAAAGAATTACCACGTTGATGGTAACCCATAATATTCATGATGCAGTAACATATGGTAACCGATTGCTAGTAATGAGTTATGGTCAAATAATTTATGATTTTAGAGGCTCTGCAAAAGCTCATTTAACAGAACAGCAAATTTTAAATATATTAAATGATGCAGATGAAAATATATGATTGATATTTTGACAAAAGTGTTCATCAATTCGCTTGAGCAAGGTCTAATATTAGCTATTTTGACATTAGGTATGTCTATCCCATTTAGATTACTAAACTTTCCTGATTTAACTGCCGAAGGTTCTTATTCACTTGGTGGATGTCTGTATGCTTCTTTGATTTTTTTAGGTATTAATATGTTCCCAGCTTTATTATTAGCACTATTTGCTTCTGGTTTAGCTGGAATTTGCACGAGTTTTATCCACAACAAATACAAAATTAATAGTTTGCTTGCTGGAATTATAATTAGTACGATGATTGGCATTGCTAAATAAATATAGACAGGTATAAGGAAGGATGGTATTGTGATGTTTTTGCGAGGTAGTGAAGATGATATTATGCAAGCATTGCGGTAGTGATAAATCAGTAAAAAATGGTGAAGTTAAGGGTAAACAACGCTTTTTGTGCAAGTGCTGCGGAAAAACGTTTCGAGAGGGTGATAAACGAATTAAATATACAATTCAGCAACATATCAGAGTGGTAAAACTTTATACTGAAGGTGTTGGTTTGCGTTCTATAGAGAGATTAGAGAACATACCATCCTCTCTGCTTGTGCACTGGATTAGGGGTTTTGGCAAGGCGTTAAAAGAAAAGCTTTGCACCACTGAAGTTCCAAGTGATGCAAAAGAGATAGCTATCCTGGAGCTAGATGAGCTATATACTTATTATCAAAAAAAAGTCAAAGAGCCTACGTTTGGATTGCTGTGGACAGAAACAGGAATCAAATTATTGATATTGTAGTAAGTAAGATTCATAGCAAGCTTGTCTATGTCAGGATGGCTCAACGTTTGGAGCGCAAGGGTTACAAGGTTGAGATTATGTGTACTGATGGTTATTCAGGTTATGGTTATTATAAGTTGGCTAAGCAGCATGTTGTTACAAAAGCTGAAACATCACTTGTTGAATCAAAAAATTCGTTAATTAGACATTATCTTGCTCGATTTCACAGAAATACCAAGCGTTATAGCAAATCTTTTGACATGATCCTAACCTCTATCCTGATTCTCTTTTATAAAACCTTATTGCTCTCTATACTTATTTAACAATGCCCGATGATTTACAGCATTAATTTACGTATCATGGGCAAACCTAATATAACGCTGAAATTATCAGATAATATCTCTTATTTTTTATCTCTTATTTCTTATAGTAATATTATATTAATTGGATCCATTAATGTATTATTGATCATAGGGTTATTATCATTTTTATATACCGAAAAAGGACTGCGTTTTAGAGCAGTAGGTTTAAACAGAAATTTTGCTAGTAAACAAGGTATTAACATAAATTATTATAATTATTTAGGATTATTTTTAGGTAATATTTTAGCTGGCTTAGCAGGTATTTTATTTGTTCATACTAACTATTATGCAGATGCTGGAATGAGCTTTGGCATTATAATACAAGGATTAGCAGCAATGATGATTGGAGAAAAAATTCTCGGCAGTAACTCTTTGGTAAAAATTGTTACTGCGCCTCTAATTGGAGCATTACTATATCAACAAATTCAAAGTGTGGCTTTATTAATTGGATTTGCACCTTCTGACCTTAAATTAGTAACAGGATTGATATTATTAATTACTATTGCTTTAGGTTAAATATCTACTAACTAAATTAATTCAATATAGATAGGCATCTACGTCATTATACTACACTCTACATAAGCTTATTTGAATATCTTTCTTTGCTGTGGGGCATATTAAGGTTCTAAAGCCTTCTCTATTCTATTTCGGCCATTTTCTTTAGCCTTATATAACGCTTTATCTGTACGACTAATAAAGCTCTCTATGTCTTCTTTAGGCGAAAATTCTGCAATACCTAGTGAAGCAGTTTTCTTAATAGGTTCATTCTGACCTGGAATATAAAAGTCAAAATTTTCGACTGCTTTTCTAATAAATTCAGCTTTTTTAAATGCATCTTCTAAAGACATATTAGTAAATAACACTGCAAACTCTTCACCACCATAACGAGCTATTAAATCTGTAACTCGTACTGATTGTTTCAATATCATGCATAGTGATTGAAGTACTTTATCCCCAGCCTGATGGCCATAATTATCATTCACTAATTTAAAAAAATCCATATCTAATATTAATAACGACATTTTTTGATTAGATGTTTTAACCTTTTCTGACATTTGCATTATATGAGTATCAAAATAACGGCGATTAAATACACCAGTGAGACCATCTTTAGTCGATAAATTGACTTTTTCTTCAAGTTCTCGTCGTAAGTAATCTTGATATAATTTGCGTCTCAATTGAGTTTTAACTCTTGCTTGCAATTCACTTTTATCAACTGGATCAATAAAATAATCATTTACTCCCAAATCCATACTTTTGATTACAATTGGCATATCTTCTTCTTGTGCTAGGAGCATTAATACACTATTACGAAATTTAGGATTAGACCGCAAGCTCACTCCAACTCTTAAAGGATCCTGACCTATTTGACAGCTAATAATAATTAAATCACAAGTCTCTAATGTTGAATTTAGTAGCTGCTCTGGAGTACTTGCCACAGTCACTAACTGAGTCAAAGGTTGTAAGTAAGTTTTAATATTTTTTGCCTGTACAATATCATCATCTAATAAAACGATTTGGCTCTTAGAAAAATCATCCTCTATATCATTTAAATTTTCACCAAATTCACGATTAATTTTATTTCTTAATTGAAGTTCATCTATAATACTTTTAGTACGCACTAGAGATTTTACACGAGCAAATAACGCAGTATCATTAATTGGTTTAGTCAAAAATTCATCTGCTCCAGCTTGTAGCCCTTTAACCCTATCTTCAATATCCGTTAGAGCAGTCACCATTACTACAGGAATATGTTTGGTATTAATATTTGCTTTAATACGTTTGCAAGTTTCAAAACCATCAATACCAGGCATCATCACATCGAGTAATATTATATCTACAGATTGTTTTTCTAATATTTCAATTGCGCCTATACCACTATTGGCAGTTACAACGGTATAGTATTCCCCTAGTAATTTTGCTTCAAGTAATTTAACATTTTGTTCTAAGTCATCAACAACTAATATGGTAGCAGTCATATATTCTCTTTCTTATTTTGTGACACTAGGAATAAACCTTTCTATTGCTTGGAAAAAATCATTAATAGATACTGGTTTAGGAATATATAAGTCACAACCAGATTCAGATATAATTTTTGCATCTCTTTTCATAGCAAAAGCACTTATAGCAATAATTGATACTGATTTTGTTAATTCATTTTCACGTAGTTGTTTTATGATATCAATGCCAGAGAGTCCATTTAATTGCACATCCATCAAAATTAAATCCGGTTTCTGCTGTAGTACTATCAAGGGCACATCAACTCCATCTGATGATAAAATAACTTCATGATTTTTTATCATTAATAAATCATGAAATAATTTCATATTGAGTGCGTTATCTTCTACAATTAAAACTTTTCCCATATTATCGTCTACGTAGCATACAGATTTTATACAATCTTTTTTTCTCTTCTATTTATAATGTAGGACATTTTTTGCAAACTAACAAAATAATATTTACTTTTATTATAAAATTTTATCTTCAATCACCCAACCAGCACTAGATAATTGCTTAAAAAATTTACAAACTGAAATATTCAAATTAAATTTTCTAGTAATATCCGCAAACATCTGTTGTGAAATTGCAACTGTTTCATCATTAATAATAGAAATTTTTTCTGCTATTGGTGAAGATTTAGAAAAAGTTTCCAATAATGATGTTAATTTTTCTAAACCAATATTTACCAAAATTATGTTACCATATAAATCTTGATTTAACTCAGCTATGCTTAAAATTAATATAGGCTGCCTTTGGGGCAAGGGATCAATAATTCGAGCGTGAGGAAGAAATTTTTTCCTTGAATATGTCCATAAAACCACATCTAGCATATTAACCGATTCTAGGTCATTTGTTATTACATAGGTTTGTTTATAATCAGCAAACCCTTTCTCTACCAATTGACAGAATGATTTTGTTAAAAACTCTTTCTTTGTATTATAAAAATTTATTTGCATATATTATCCGTATCATAAATATGTGACTTTATTAATATATAAGATAATATATATTTAGAATAGTAATAAAATTATTTTATAGTATTTAGAGTATCTCAAATATCCAGATACATGTCATAGAAAATTGTTTGAAGTTGAATTGCTATAATTGCTAATAAATTATTTAGCATCAATTATACTGATATAAAATAGAATCTTTTTGGTTAATAACATAATTAAAAACGACCTCCTTTAGTAAGAAAGTCGTTTTTAATTTTATAAATCTATATGAATTATTCCTACCAATTATATTTTATCTTGTGGGATAATTTCTTCAGATTCTGCTAATTTTTTATAATATTCAGCACCAAGCACTTTAACAGAGATCAACCATATAATTACAATTATAAAGAATATAGCAGCAAAATATGGAGTTGCCTCGGCAAAACTTGCAGCTGGCATGATCAAGAAAAATGTAGACTGAATAAATCCACCACCAGATTTGCCTAAGCGGCCGCCAATAACGTCCACAGCAGCTTTACCTTTAGTCTTTAACTCATCATCTAAAGGAATATATGACATTTCTTTAGTTGAATCAAAGAGTGAGTATTTAGCGCCTTTACTGAGAACATTCTGAGCTGCGCCAATCATCACCGCCAACATTAATGGGGTACCGCTAAATAAAGCAGCAATGTGTAATCCAACTGTATTGTCAAAGAAAATGAATGAAAAAAACGCTATACCAGTCACTAATATCATCATTGGTGTAAGCATCGCAGCTGTAAACCATGATACTCTTCTTAAAATATTACTCCCTACTAACATGAATAGGATTGCTACAATACTTTGATATGATAGGAATTGCACCATAAATGAGGTATATTCTCCTACTGTAGGATATAGTTCACGAATTTTTGATTTCCATATTCCTTCTACGAGTACAATAGATACACCATAAGAAAATACTAAAATAGCGATCAAACCTAAATAACTTGAAGTTAGAATCATTTTAAAACTATCTGACAGAGATAATTTGACTTTTGATTTTTTCTTTTTAGCTCCAATTGCATCAGGGTTATATAGCCTAATGTCAGTTAGTATATTAGAATTTATCCATTGATATAAAAACAAGACTATGAGACCATTTAGTATAACGATAGATAATATAGGTATTAACTTCACTTCTTCAGCAACTAAATCAAGTTTATCATCCAGCAGCACTGGCAAGACCCATAAAGAGAATACCAATACACCCGCATTACTGATTAAGCCAAACATAGAGTAAAAGCGCTTTGCTTCTAAAGTACTGGTTACTTGGTTAGCAAATTGCCAAAACAATAAGCTAAGCATCATACTTCCCCACATTTCAGCTATAATATAAATGCTTGCATAGCTCCACTTTCCGGCAATTTTTAGTATCCATTTAAAGATCGGATATTGCACTATTAACAAATCTATTTTTTCCGGTGAAGGATGAAAAACATTTGGGTTAGGATAAATCAGAAATGTAAAGATTGCTATAGCAATAATAAATGTTGTCGTCACAACCTTAAATACCTTTTGAGGCGACATAATATTACATAATTTGGCATATAATACCATTAATATTAGAGCAGAAGGTAATACAAAATATAGTTTCAAGAAACCTAGGGCTTCAGGTCCAATATTTACTACAACCAAACCATCTTTTATAGAACGAAGGGTTGAATAATTAACTAAAATGAAAGTCATCATTAAAGCCATTGGTATGAATTTTTTATTCTCAATACCATTAATTGGCCAAAATATATTTCTTATTTTACTGAGAAAGTTAGAGTTATTAGAAACGTCCATGAATATTCCTTAACATTAGTTTAGCACCAGTGAATATTAATCATTATATAGAGTGGTGTCAATATAATTAACTACTTATAGGTTTTTTCTTTATAAAAATTTATTATTAATATATGGCATTTGAATAATGATCATTTTCTATTTTTTCAAATATTTCATGCATCGAATCCTTCTCTTCGTCAACCTCATCAACATTATAATTCTCTATTACTTTCCTTTTAAAAGCCTCTATTATTGCGTTATCGGCATCAGATAGTTCGCCTGTATCAGGATCAATCTTATGTAAGTATATAGTGTTGGGTATTTTAAAATCTTTATATGGCTTCCTATCATCTAACTGTTGCATAAAATGTACAAAAGCTGGTAGCGCTACTGTAGCACCAGATACCCTACTACCTAAACTTCTAGGAAGGTCATAACCTATATAAGTACCCACCACTATTTCCGGCGTAAATCCTATAAACCATGTATCTTTTGCATCATTTGTAGTACCTGTTTTCCCTGCAATAGATAAATTAAGTATTTTAGACCTTTGAGCAGTACCACGTTCAACGCTTCCTTTTAAAAGAGAAATCATCTGATAGTTAGTGCCAGAATCAATAATATATTGGGGTTGCTCTTCGGTAATTTGAGGTAATATTAAGTCTTCCTGTTCTTGGAAATTACAATTTATACAATCACTATAATCTCTTTTATAAATAATATTACCAAAACGATCTTTAATCATTTCTATATAATGCGGTTCTGTCTTGTAACCACCATTAGCAATTTGGCCAAATGCATTAACCATTTGCGATAAAGTAGTTTCTAATGCGCCTAAAACAATAGAGTGAAAATAGGGGGGATTGTGATTAACTCCAAACCGCATAATTACATCGCGTACAGCATCAATACCGGCGAATTGGCTAACTTTAATAGTAATAATATTACGCGATTTTTCTAGACCTTTTCTGACCGTCATGGGTCCCAAAAAGTTTCTTTCAAAATTTTGTGGCACCCAAAGAGGCATATTTGGTCCTTGATAAATTTCCATCGGTTCATCAAAAATAATATCATTAGGTTCTAATCCCTTTTCAAGAGCTGCTAAATAGACAAAAGGTTTGATCAACGAACCTACTTGACGCTTACTTTGAGTAACACGGTCAAAATGGCTGGTATCAAAGTCATAACCGCCCTGCACTGCTAAAACGCGTCCATTATGGTGGTCCATCACCATAAACCCACCATTTACATCAGGAATCTGTTGCAAAAAGTAGTCATTTTCTATTTTTTCAACTGCAATTACTTGACCCGCTTTAAGAATTTTATGCATAGATATCAAATTAGTTGCAGCCCATTGAGAATCCTTTAGATATATCTTGTCCTTTAATCCATCTTGTAATCCTATTACTGCATGATCATCCTGCACATCCAAAACTGCAGCTAATTTATAATGAAGTAAACCAATTGGTGTTTGTATTTTATTCAATATTTCTAGCCAATTTTCAATATTAATTTGTTGAGCTATAGGGCCACGATAACCTCTTTTCATATCATATTGTTTGATTGCAAAGCGCAGTGCGTTAGTAGCATTTTGTTGTATTTGGGAATCTAGACATGTAATAATCGTCAGGCCTGCTGTATAAAAATATTCCTCATTAAACATAGAAATAACTTCTTGCCTTACTTTAGAAGCATAATAATCTGCTTCTACCATCATGACTTTATCTTTTTTACGCAAAATAATTGGTTCTGCTTTGGCCACATTTGCATCTTCCAAAGAAATATAACCTTCAGCATACATTCGATCGATAATATAATTTTTACGTACAAAAGCACGTTCATAATTCGTCTCCGGATTGAACTTTGAAGGGGCTTTAGGCAAAGATGCAAGTAATGCACACTCACTCAGAGTCAATTCTTCGAGCGATTTATTGAAATAATTTAGTGCGGCCATCGCGACCCCATAAGCACCTTTGCCTAAAAATATCTGATTTAAATATAACTCCAGAATCTGATCCTTAGACAAATCATGAGTAATACGCAAAGATAATATTGCCTCTTTTATTTTACGACTCAAAGACCTCTCAGAGGTCAACAACAAATTTTTAACTACTTGCTGAGTGATAGTAGACCCCCCCTCTACTCTCTTACCACTTAGTATATTCTCTATATTTGCTGCTGCAGCTCTTAAAATACCTAAAAAATCAATCCCTGGATGAGAATAAAAATTTTTATCCTCCCCAGCGATAAAAGCATTAATAAGATCTTGAGGAATAGAATTAATAGGGATAAATACTCTTTTTTCCCTTGCATATTCTTCTATTAATTTGCCATCTGAAGAATATATTCTAGTAATTGAAGGCGGATAATATTGTTCCAACTGATCATAACTAGGTAAGTCTTTGCTATAATATAAAAACACACAAGCTGTAATAAATATTATCATCAAAAATAACTTTAAAAAATTTCTGAAGATAAATTTTATTATACTTAGCGTCATATATTTCAATGGTAATTAATTCAATAAAGGGCTTTAGATAAATATATTATTACTCATATAAGTTCACAAGCAAGACCTGTAGGTAAAGCTTTAACAATATTGACCTGTGCTATTTTCCCGATTAGTTCTGCCCCAGCATTTTCAACATAAGCAGATTGCATATAAGGTGTCTTACCCATAATCTGATTTTGGTATTTACCCATTTTCTCAAATAGTACTGGCACAATTTTTCCTACGTATTCTTGATTCTGGTTAAATTGTTGTTGCGATAATTCCTTTTGTAATATTTCTAATCTACTAGTCTTAATTTCTTCAGGTACTTGCTGCATATTAGCAGCAGGAGTACCAGGTCTAGGGCTATATTTGAACGAGAAACACTGTCCATAACGTACTTTTGTGACTAAATCCATAGTATCCGCAAAATCCTCATCAGTTTCTCCAGGAAATCCTACTATAAAATCTGAAGATAATATTATGTCTGGTCGTGCAACACGTAATTTATCAATAATTGTAAAATATTCCTCTCTAGTATGCTTGCGGTTCATGGCTTTTAGTATTTTATTTGAACCTGACTGGACAGGAAGGTGCAAAAACGGCATTAATTTTTGCTCTATTCCGTGCAACGCTATCAACTTATCATCCATATCCCGTGGATGAGAAGTAGTATATCTAATTCTTTCTAAACCATTAATGTTAGAAATATGACTAATAAGGTCTGCCAGAGAAAAAACTTCATCGAGATTAGCTTTTCCGTGATAAGCATTAACATTCTGGCCAAGCAAATATATTTCCTTTGAGCCTTTAGCAACAGCCGCCATAGCTTCTCTATAAATCTGTTCAACTGGTCTTGAAAATTCTGCTCCTCTAGTATAAGGCACTACACAAAAAGTACAAAATTTATCGCAACCTTCTTGCACAGAAATAAATGCACTTGCACCTTGACTCATTGTGGTCTCTTGTAGATTATCGAATTTTGTTTCTTCAACAAAATCAAGATCTATAAGATTTTTCTCAGAACGAGCTAATTTTTCAAGCAGTGTTGGCAAACTATGATAAGATTGAGGGCCAACTACTATATCAACATAATGAGCTCGTTTAAATATCTCATCACCTTCTGCTTGCGCCACACATCCTGCAACTACAATGATCATATCTCCTTTGCCTTGTTTAATACGCTCATCTTTTATAATCTTTATGCGTCCTAGTTCAGAATAAATTTTCTCTGAAGCCTTTTCCCTGATATGGCAAGTATTTAAAATCACCATATCTGCACATTCAAGCTGAGTAGTTTCCTTAAAACCAAAAGGTTTTAATAATTCTTGCATTTTAATAGAATCATAAACATTCATTTGGCAACCATATGTTTTGATATAAAGATTTTTAGACATATAGAGAAGTATTATATTGATAAAAATTACGCCAGAATATATCATATGTTCTAGAAAATTAACAGAAAATAATAAACCATTTTATGGAACCAATTAACTGGTATGGAGCAATCATCTTAACTAAACGTGAAGTGAAGAGGTTTTTAAAAGTATATAATCAAACGATAATTTCTCCTATGGTATCTGCTTTGTTATTTTTAGCGATATTTGTGTTAGCAATGAACAACAAAAATCAACAAATATCTAATATAGATTTTATTCATTTTATCAGCTATGGTCTGATCATAATGAGCATAACTCAGCAAAGCTTTGCTAATAGCTCTTCTTCTTTTATTATGTATAAAGTTTTGGGTTATATAAATGATATAATCATGCCTCCGCTAGGATATATCGAGATTATATTTGCTTTTATCATAAGCTCTGTAATTAGAGGAGTTTTAGTAGGAATAACAGTCAGCTTAGCGTTTGCACCTTTCATAGATTATCAAATATTTCATCCATTTTTGCTAATTATTCATGTATTACTAGCTTGTATATTACTTGCACAATTAGGACTATTAGGAGGACTAATATCTAATACATTTGATCAGTTATCCGCTGTTACAAATTATCTTATTAATCCCTTGGCCTTTTTATCAGGCACTTTTTACTCAGTAAAATCTCTGCCATTATTTTTGCAGCATCTCAATTTATTTAATCCCTTCTTTTATATTATAGATGGGTTCCGATATTGTTTTACCAATCAAAGCGACGGTAACATTATACTTGGTACTGCAGTTTTGTTAATATCAAACCTTATAATGTTTTATATATTATGCAAATTAATCAAAACCGGATGGCGCATTAAATCTTAATTATTCATACCGCGTGAATACCATTACCATAGTCGTTTACAATAGAGTATTGCATTTAAAGAAAAAGAAATTGCTTGATGTAAGTCTTCCATGTAAGGTAAATGTTGGTTGACCCAGCGTTTGAGTTAGCACACAGCTTTTCTCTGATTCACACCTCAGCAATACTCTATTGTAAAGAACTATGGCATTGTTAACAAAATAATTTGAATAATTTAGCGATAGCAAGAGCTATGAAGCTAAGGAAAGAGTGATCCATTTTATCAAATCTCATAGCGATCCTCTTATTTTCCTTTAATCTACCAAAGAAGCGCTCAATGATATTACGTTTTTTGTATAGTTTAACGTCATAAAAATCTTCAGGAGTTAATACGGAATCCTCTGGTAAATAAACTCCTTTAAATGGTATTACAGGAGTCACTCCGTGTGATTTAATAATACTCCTAACATTTGCAGTGTCGTACCCCTTGTCGGCCACAAGGTATTTTATTTTATCCCACGGCAGTTCTTGGTTAAGCTCTTCAAAGCTTTTACAATCTTGTCTTTGCGCTGGAAACAGTTTACAAGCTACAACCGAGTGGTCACTAATTGCAACGTGCATAGTTGTGCCTAAACCCTTTCTTCCTCTACCGGTCGCTTGTGCTCCTCTCTTTTTTTAAAGCGCCTCCCCCATGTCTGTGCAACGGCACAATTGAACCATCAACGAAGATTATATCTATCGCTATCTCTTTAAGGCTTTGCAAATAATATAATAACTTCCAAAAGAACCCTTTCTCACTCCATCTTTTATATCTGGTATAAATCGTATGCCAATTGCCATATTCCTCAGGTAGATCTCTCCATGATACACCAGTCCTTAAAATATATAGCACTCCACAAAAAAAATTGTAATTACTCACTTTCGTAGGTCTACCTAGTTTTTGTTTCGCTTCCTCTAAAAATGGCTCTATTAACTCCTTGAATCTCCCTTCTTTTATTGGATATTTTCTCTCTTCTCTCATAATTGAATCCTCTCTATTGTTCAATTAGCATACCACTTCTCCTATACTTTTAAAATTATTTTGTTAACAATGCCATATCTACTAATCTTATAATTGTTCTACATCAGAACACACAGTCATCAAGAAAAATAAGCTACCAAGTAGTGATGATACTATAAAAAAGATAAAAACGCTGTACCATCCATAATTATCTATTAAACATCCTACTCCGGCTCCACTAATTGCAGAACCTACATATCCCATAGTACCGGCTAAACCATTGGCTGTACCAATAGCTTTTTTGCTAGCAAAATCTACTGAACTTACTCCTATTAATACTTGTGGTCCATAAACAAAAAATCCCATTAAGAATAATATAATTATACCAGCTACATTATTTTCTTCAGGTAATTGCCAAGAAATTCCTATTAATATTGCCAAAATTAACATAAATATCGCACCTACTATGCCACGTTTTTTTTGGTAAAATAAATCTGAAATATAGCCAGCACAAATACCTCCAAATAAACCCGAAGCCTCATATATAGCAATTTGCAAACCCGCTTGTTCTATTGATATACCACGTAATTCGCTTAAAAATAGAGGAGCCCAAAATATCACGCCACTTCTTACAATATAAACACAAGCATTAGCTAAACAAATCAGCCACATATTTTTATTAAAAAATACTTTTTGAAATATTTCTCCTGACGAAATATTATCTTGCTCATACACATACTTATAACCTGTTACCCCCTTATATGCTTCCACTGGCGGTAAACCTAAAATTTTTGGCGATTCACGAAGTTTAGTAAATAATAACACCGAAATGATGATTGCTATTACTGCAGGAACCATGAAAGCATAACGCCATCCATAATGTGCTACTATATAGCCAGAAATGATTAAAGTAAACGCGCCACCAATTTGATGCGAAGCAGCACCAAGAGCCCATTTTTTACCTAATTCTGATGGAGCAAACCAATGGCTGATAATCCGAGCCGCAGGTGGCCATCCCATAGACTGGAACCAATTATTCGCTACCCATAAAAAACCTATAGCATAAATACTCTCTACAAATCCCAATGTAAAAGTAATCATAGAAGAAATAAAAAGTCCAATTGGCATAAAATAACGAGCATTTGATCGATCGCTAATATAGCCGTTAATAAATTTTCCTATTCCATAAATAATTGAGGCAGAAGATAGAATAATTCCTATTTGGGTTTTGCTATAATCAAATTCTTCTGTCAATGCTGGGATAATCATAGCAAAATTTTGTCTACATAAATAATAAGCTCCATAACCAATTATAATAAAAATTAGTATACGTAAACGCCAAGAATTATAGTATTTTTTCTCTTGTTCTGTCCAAAAAGAATCTGAATATTTATTGTTATCAATTTTAGTCATATAGCATTTTATCAGCCGTCATTTTGAGATAATTATAGTCTTTTGGATATTATCAGCAATCATTTTCTGATCGCACTCAATTGATAAATTATTACTACAAAAATTTAGATTTGCTCCTTGTAAAGTAATTTATATAATTCAGATTTAGCTATTAATTCTGCATGAGTACCGAAATCAACTAATTTACCACGATTAATTAATAATATATGATCAGCTTTTTCAATAGAAGAAATACGGTGGGCTACAGAAATTAAAGTTTTCCCTACCATCATTTTTCTTATGTTTTCTAATATTGCAGCTTCTCCAGCACTATCAATTGCACTAGTAGCTTCATCAAGTAGCAAAATATCTGGAGAATATAATAAAGCCCTAGCTATAGCAATTTTCTGCTTTTGCCCCCCAGATAATCTTATACCTTTTTGTCCAATTTCAGTGTTAATACCTTGTGGTAAAACACTACTAAACTCATCAATACCACAAATATCAAGTACTTTTGCTAATTCTTGTTCACTTGCATCCGGTTTTGCAAATAAAATATTACTTTTAATTGAACCAGAAAAAATTGTAGGATTTTGTTCTACATAAGAAATTTTGTGACGTACTATATTTTCATCCACATCATTAATACAAGTATCACCAATATAAATTTGCCCTGATTGTACTTGATAAAATTTTAATAATATTTGAAACAAAGTACTTTTACCAGAACCAGATTTACCTACTATAGCAGTGAAACTTCCTGATTTTATATTTATTGTTAAATCATTTAATATTTGAATATTTGGCCTAGATGGATAAGAAAAATTAACATTTTGATATTTGATATTTTTGAGAAAATCAATTTCTAAAGCAATATTATTACTTATGGGATTAATTGTCATATTTTTTATTTCAAGTACTCGATTTAAAGAGGCTAAAGGACCTTGTAATTCACTAATAGTTTCAATAATACCCCCAGAGCTAGTTCCAGCCATGAGTGCATAATATATAAATGCCATCATCTTACCTGAAGTCATATTACCTGCAATAATATCATTAGTACCTATCCAAATAATTGTGATAATTGAAAGGGCAATAATCGAAATTGTCAGTGCAAAAAATAATGAGCGATATTTAAGTCGTAATGCAGCTAAATTATTATATAAATTTATCTGATTATTAAATTCATTGATTTTATATTCTTGCTGATTATACGCATATAAAGTCCGAACACCTAAGAAACTTTCCTCGATATAATCACCAAATGAGCCTTGTTTTTCAATGACTATTTTTGATAATTTTTTAACTATTTTACTAAGACGAAGAATCGGTAACAAAACAATTGGAATAAATATTAATGTTAGAAGTGACAATTTTATACTCTGGCTAAACATTAAAATTATTGCTCCAATGAACATAATAAAATTCCTAACAAAAAATGATAAAAAATTTATTATTAAATTATTTACTGATTCAATATCTAAACTTAACCTCGAAATAATATCGCCCGTTTTAAGATCTTCAAAGATTTTGATATTAGAACGCAATAAATTACTATAACTGTCAAATTTAAGTTTAGAAGTTACCAATAAAGCAATCATATTAATAAAATATGAACGACAAAAACTCCCAACTGAGAAAATAATTATTAATCCTGCTATTTCTATTATAGCTTCATTAATAATATCAGTTTCACCTTGGCTAATACCAAAATCAATAAATTTTCTGAATATTGTACCCATTAAAAGAACTGAAAATGCAACACAAAACAGCGCAATTATCACACCAAACAATCTAGCTTTATGCAACCTGAGATAGAGTATTAATTCAAAAATATTATTTTTCATTCAATAGCTTCATATTTAATTCCCTTTCTAAAATGACAAATAATTTGTCATTGTTTTTTGAAATCCATTCCCCATGCTGATAAAAAAAATGATAAGGTCCACTGATAGGAGATGAAAGCCAAATTTCTTCCGCAACTGTTTGCGTATTAATAACATAAGTACCCATATCACCAT
Organism: Rickettsiaceae bacterium; assembly: GCA_024236375.1. Classification (GTDB taxonomy): domain Bacteria; phylum Pseudomonadota; class Alphaproteobacteria; order Rickettsiales; family Rickettsiaceae; genus Megaera_A. The sequence continues at coordinate 83,574 of JACKKP010000003.1, forward strand.
TAATTGATAAAATATTGCCACTTAAGTCTATATCTAACTTACAATCCTGGTCATATTCTTCTAATTTCTCAGCAATTTTATTGATTGTTTCCTCGGAAATTTGTTTAAAATCTTTTATATACATCTTTGACATCCCTTATTACTAGTCTTATTTTATGAACGGCTTTATAGCCAAAATATAATGCTATCCTTTCAATAAACAAATCCTGTTTATATGACATCTCAAGTGAAATACTAGAATTATCCACTGAGATATATAAAATATTATGTTTTATACCATTTATCACATTAGTTGTCAGCTTAGTAGGTGCTGATAATTTTGCTAAATCGCACCCAATAATTTCTTTCCAATGTATAATTAATTCTGCTAAAATTGGATTTTTTGCTTCATATATTTTGAAAATAATCTGATGCACAGAATCAATTATAGGTTTCATATGTTACAACAAAATTGTTCAAACGAGATCATAATAACATATTTGACTTAAAGCTAAAATAATTATTACCTCCAATTATTACATGATCATGCACTTTCACGTTAACAGTTTTACAAGCCATAATTATTTGTTCAGTAAGAGCAATATCAGAAGGCGAGGGTTTAATATTGCCGCTAGGATGATTATGCACTAATATGATTGAAGCAGCTTCATAGAATAAAATTCTTTTTACAATTTCTCTAGGATAAACAGGAGTCTGATCTATAGTTCCATTAGCTAATATTTCATCCGCCAATAATATATTTTTATTATTGAGAAATAATACTCGAAATTGTTCAATCTTCATACAACCCATATTAAATTTTAAATAATTTAATAACGCTGTCCAAGAACTAATCACATGTTCATCAAATACCTCTTCACGAAACATACGATTTAATAACTCTCTAAGCAATTGAAATTGAAAATATACGCTTTGAGTGACACCTGAAGCATTTGCAGACATCAGATGATCATGACTTGCATTGACTAACCCTCTGAAATTTTTAAATTTTTTCAATAATGTTTTAGATAAAGGCTTAACGTCTTTACGTGGTATAGCTTGAAATAATAAAAGCTCTAAAAGCTCATAATCACTAAAGCTATTCGGATTTTTTAAAAATTTCTCTTTAAGTCTTCGACGATGACCTAAATAATGAGGCTGTTCTGGATTATCTTGAGACATAAGGTGGATACAAAAATCCTTTAGATGATTGAGTAAAAATTTCTACACCTTCACTAGTAACACCAACTGTATGTTCAAACTGAGCAGATAAAGATTTATCGCGCGTAGTAACTGTCCAATGATCAAATTGACTTAAAATAGTATCTGGTTTACCAGCATTAATCATTGGTTCAATAGTAAAAAACATACCTTCTCGCAGTTCTATACCAGTACCTGGTTTACCATAATGCAATATTGAAGGCTCACAATGAAATACTTGACCTATACCATGCCCAGTATAGTCTCGTACTGAACTATAATTAAATTGTTTGACATAAGATTCAATAGCATATCCTATATCTCCAAGTTTGACTCCAGGTTTTACCATTTCAATAGCTAACATCATAGCATCATAAGTAACTTGCACTAATCTTTTTGCTTTTACTCCAACCTCCCCAACATAAAACATCCTACTTGTGTCACCATACCAACCATCCACTATAGTTGTAACATCAATATTAATAATATCACCATTTTTAAGTTTTTTATCTGAAGGGATACCGTGGCATATAACATGGTTAATAGAAGTACAAATCGATTTCGGAAAACCTTTATAATTTAAAGGTGCTGGGATAGCATTTCTTTCAATGATGTAATTATGGCATAAATCGTTTAATTCATTTGTAGTAATGCCAGGCTTTACATAATCCGTAATGAAATCAAGCGTATCTGCTGCAACTCTTCCGGCTGCACGCATTTTGGCAAAATCTGATGCTTGATGAATTTTAATTTGCATACTTACGTACTCTCTTTGTTTATCCCAATTTTTCTGTCAAGCCCATGTCCTCTAGCATACTCATTTCCGTCAAAATATTTCTTGTCCCAATCTTTACCCCTGGAGTCATATCCATAGTAATATCCGCCTACAATAAACTCTTTTTCTTTTATGTGCCTGAGAAATGCTTCAATAGCCAATATTTGTATTATATTATCAACCTTGCCATTTGAATTTTTTGGCACATCTTTACCATATAAATATGGTGCATCTGTTGCCCTGTCAAGTGATCTAATACCAAATTCACTCAATTTAATGTCCTTTGACTCTGGTATCCAATTAGTTGGGTTACCATTTCCCGGTTCAAAATGTTGATTATAGTACCAAAATGCTAAATCTTTCCAAGCGTAGCTGTGATCGCTAAAAGGCTCTAAGCATTCATTACTTAAGTAATAATCCCAACCTTCACCACTCTCAAAACCTCTCTTAATAGTTTCTACATTATGTAAATCTTGCTCTTGTGAATTAGTAAGAGGCATATAATAATTAATACCCACAAAATCTATTGCCGGATGAGACCACAAATTATCTAAAGGTCTTAAGCCACCATGGCATGAATGATATTCGGTCCAATTAGCCGCATAGCTAACTTCTGATTTTTGCAGGGCATTTTTAACTTTCTTAGCCAAAGAAATTAGTTTATCAACAAATGGAAATTGATTTTGCTCATCTTTAATGCTAGTTAAACCCTCAAGTTCAGACCCAATATAAAATATTTTGACTTTATCCCCAAGTAGTTCTAAATAATGTGTTATAAAAGGTTTATATTGCTCTTTATAAAATTTTACTACATCTTCTGCATTACCAGTAATATAACCGCGCCAAGCTTTCTCAGGGTTATCTACCAAAAGCATTGGATAAAATGCAATCTCTAATCCTAACTCCTTAGCTTTGTTTACCCAAGCAAGCAATTTATCATCAGAAACAGTGCCGCCAAAATTAACTATTTTTTCTCCGTTGGTCTCACATATGCTAATTTGATGAGCATTTTCTGTAGTATAATTACCAACTTTCCATTCAGAACTATTTTGGGCATTTTCTGTTCCAGGTTTTATTGTCGCAGATGAAATATCAGTTCCGTTGATAAACCAAGAACATATGATACCCACTTGTTTTAAGTTAGGAAAATCTGCACGCAATTGGTTAATTACTGTTAAATCGGACAGCGATTCTTGACCACATCCTGGCAACATTATCAATGACTCTAAATTGTGCCTGATATATTCTATATGTTCTGAGATATCTAACTCCGGAATCTCTGAACTGTCTGAAGTTGCTCCTATGATAACAGTTTCTGACATTAAAATTACTTACTTAAGTATTCTTTTAATAATTGGTTTACCATTTGCGGATTAGCCTTTCCACCGGTCTTTTTCATTACCTGACCCACGAAAAATCCTAATAACTGCTCTTTACCAGCCTGATAGGCAGCAAGTGAATCAGGATTAGCCTTGATTACTTCTTCTATGTAAGGTCTAATAACTGAATCATCAGAAATTTGCACTAAATTTTTTTCTGCAATTATCTGTTTTGGACGCTTACCATTATTAAACATTTCTTCAAATATTATTTTAGCAATTTTACCTGAAATAACATTTGATTCTATCAATTGGACTAATTCCCGCATCATATCAGGTGTTATTTTACAGTCTGACAAAGCTATGGAATGTCTATTTAATTGACCAAATAATTCACTACTAATCCAATTCGCAACTATTTTGGCATTTACTCCAATAGCCGCTTCTTCAAAGTAACGAGCTGAAGCTTCATCAGCTACTAATACTTCTGCATCGTAACAACTTAAATTAAAGTCTTTGATATATCTGGCAATTTTAGCATCTGGTAATTCCGGTAATTCTTTTGAAATATTATCAATTAGTTCATTTTCTAATTTTAAAGGTAACAAATCCGGATCTGGAAAATAACGATAATCATTGGCATTTTCTTTACTACGCATTGTTCTGGTATTACCGCTTGCTACATCAAACAACCTGGTTTCTTGTTCTACCACACCACCACTTTCCAATATCTCAACCTGACGTATTGCTTCTACTTCAATTGCTTTGACAATGCTTTTAATCGAGTTTAAGTTTTTGATCTCACATCTAGTACCATATGGCTTGCCTGGTTTACGTACAGAAACATTAGCATCACAACGTAATGATCCCTGCTCCATATTGCCATCGCAACTTCCTATATAACGTAATATCGTTCTCAGTTTTTTGACATATTGCCCAGCTTCATAAGGTGAACGTAAATCAGGTTCTGATACAATTTCCATTAAAGCGATACCAGCCCTATTGAGGTCAATTAAACTATATTTAGGATGTTGATCGTGAATACTTTTTCCAGCATCTTGTTCTAAATGTATTCTATTAATCCTTATTTCTTTTTCTTCTCCATTTTCTAGCAATATATTCAATTTACCATTTTCACATATTGGTGTGTAAAATTGAGAAATTTGATAACCTTGTGGCAAATCTGCATAAAAGTAATTTTTACGATCAAATCTAGAAATTTTATTAATGCGAGCTTGTATTGCTAAACCAGTTTTCACTGCTTGTTCTACACAATATTTATTTAATACTGGTAACATTCCTGGCATTGCTGCGTCAATTAAAGATACTTGAGAATTTGGCCCAGCACCAAATTCAGTTGAGCTTGGAGAGAATAATTTTGCTTTAGAAGAAACTTGGGCGTGAATTTCTAATCCAATAACATACTCCCATTTACCACTATTTCCTGTAATATAGTTCATCTTAAATCCCTCTTGGTATAAAATTCAAATCCTTTGTGCCACGCTCTAATGCAGCTGTGACCCTGAGCAAATTATATTCATCAAATGCCGGTGCTACTATTTGCATACCTAAAGGCAATTGATTTGAAGATAAAGCAGCCGGCACCGACGAACATGGCAACCCCGCTAAACTTGCAGGAATAGTAAATATATCATTTAAATACATTGTTACTGGGTCGCTTTGATTATCTTCTACACCAAATGCAGCAGTAGGTGCTGAGGGAAGCATGACGGCATCTACTTTTTCATATGCAGACATAAAATCCTTAGCAATTAATCTACGTATTTTTTGAGCTTTATTATAATAAGCATCCATACAATTTGCAGATAACACATGAGCCCCTATCATCATTCTACGTTTCACTTCAGGACCAAAACCTTCTGTTCGCGTGTGCATATACATCTCATCTAAATTATTATATTGAGTTCCAGTTCGATATCCATATCTCACCCCATCATACCTGGCTAAATTTGCAGACGCTTCAGCAGGTGCAATGACATAATATACAGGTAAAGCATGAGGCGCATTTGGCAAAGTAATGTGCACTATTTCTGCTCCCTCTGACTTCATAATATCAATTGAATTATTCCACATTTGAATTATCTCAGTATCTACACCCTCTATTTCCATCAAATTGGTAGGAATACCAATTCTCATCCCTTTAAGAGATTTAGTAGTAGCACTTAATAATTCAGGCACTGGTAGATTTACTGATGTAGAATCTTTTTCATCAAAACCCATAATCGCTGGTAGTAACAATGCTGCATCAGCTACAGTTCTAGTAAATATACCAGCCTGATCAAGTGAACTTGCAAATGCTACCATACCCCATCGTGAGCAACGCCCGTAAGTAGGCTTTATCCCTACTATACCTGTAAAAGCAGCAGGTTGACGAATTGATCCACCAGTATCACTACCTAAAGCAGCCATCGCACAAAAACTACTTACTGCCGCCGCAGAACCACCAGAAGATCCACCCGGGACTAAATCTCTGTTATCACCTTCTGCTTTCCAAGGACTAATAACATTACCATAGTAACTTGTAGTATTTGAAGACCCCATGGCAAATTCATCCATATTAGTTTTGCCAAGCATTATCGTACCCGAATCAGCAATTTTTTTACTTACTGTTGATTCATAAGTTGGAACAAAATTACTTAGCATCTTAGACCCAGCAGTAGTTGTATAGCCTTTAGTACAAAATAAATCTTTTACTCCGATAGGGATCCCGTCAAGCAATCGATTTTCCCCTTTATGATACCTTTCATCAGATTCTTTTGCTAATTTCAAAGCAAGGTCAATACTCTCCGTTATATAAGAATTTAGATGTTTAAATTTTTTCATTTGCTCTATATGAGCCTTCACCAAATCGCTAGATGAGAAAGTTTTTGATTTTAGCTGCGCTAATGCTTCTAATATAGATAATTTATTTATTTCTGTCATGTAACTTTACTCCATTACTTTAGGCACGATAAAACATTTTATTTCTTTGGCAAGTTCCCTTCCTTCTTTTGGGACATTTGTAAATAGATCTTCTGCAATATCACCAGTCAATACTTCATCTGCAACTAATCTTTGATTTAACTCACTTACCGAATATAAGGGTTCTATACCCTCACAATTAATAGCATGAAGCTTATTGATCATTTCTAATACTGTATCAAATTGCTTTACAAAATTTTCCTCTTCTTCTGCAGAGCATTTGATTTTGACTAAGTTTTGTAATTTTCTTATTTCTAGTATATTGGTCATAATTTACTTTTTATTTTTCTTTTTTGGAGGCACTCTGAAACGTCCTATATTATCTACAAATTTTCTTACCACGCCTTTATCATCGCCGTAAGTTGCAGTTGAGGATTTATTACTATTAATTTCTTGAGATTGTAGATTATCTAATACAATCGCTGTAACAACTTTATCATTTAAAAATTCTACTTTTACTATTCTCTGCTCTAATAATTTAGCTGATCCAAAGGTTTTAGTAGCAGAAGTGCGACTTATATAATACCAAATATTTTGATTACTACTCGGAATATAAGTAGGCGACCCTATCATCATAATCAACTTTTCTTTACTCGGGTGAGCAGCGTTTATTTCTTGAATATCGTAATCCGTGACCAATTGACCATGCATATTAGTAGTTTGACAACCGCTTAATAATACGGCTGCAAAAATAAATATAATTATTCTCATAATTTTCCTTTAAAATTTTATAGATTTTGTTCTAGAAATATAGTATAACATGCTCTAGTTTGACAAATACTTTTTTGTTATAATTACTAGATAAATTAGAAGTTGAATAAATTATGGCAGTTCCTAAGAAAAAAACGTCTAAATCAAGACGCAATATGAGGCGTTCACACGACGCTTTAAGTAAAATCAATGTAATTATTGATAAAGATACTGGAGAATATAGATTACCGCATCATATAGATCTCAGCAATGGTTCTTATAACAACAGAAAAATTCTTATTGCAAAAGAGCAAAAAGTAGAGGGTTAGTAATAAATGGCCTCAAGAATAATAGGTTATGGAGGCTATTTACCTGATAAAATACTAACTAATCATGAGTTAGAAACGACTCTTGATACTACAAACGATTGGATTACGTCACGTAGCGGAATAAAACAAAGATTTATAGCAGCCACTAATGAGTTGACCTCAGATCTCGCCTATAAGGCTTCTATAAAAGCTATAAAAAATGCAGGAATTTCCAAATCAGAAATAGACCTAATTATAGTTTGTACCACTACACCCGATAATAGCTTCCCTTCTGTAGCATGTAAATTACAGGGAAAATTAGATCTAGGCGAAATTCCGGCATTTGATATACAAGCAGTCTGTTCTGGTTTTATTTATGGATTAGACGTAGTAAACAACATGCTTAAAGGAAGCGCCTATAAAACTATTTTATTAGTTTGCGCAGACAAAATGAGCTCTTTAGTAGACTGGCAAGACAGAACTACTGCAATTTTATTTGGTGACGGAGCGGGTGCTATGATTTTACGTAACGACGACACCATCAGTGGTATTATAGATACTGCAATTTATTCTGATGGTACACTAGCTCACTTATTATATACCAATGGAGGAGTTGGCAGCACTGGTACAACCGGATTTGTTAAAATGGAAGGTAAGAGCATTTTTAAACTTGCGATTGAAAAGATGATTGAATCCAGCATAAAATTACTTAATAGGAATAATATGTCTGTGTCTGCAATTGATTATTTAGTTCCCCATCAAGCTAATATTCGCATCATTGATAACATTGCTAGTAAGATCAAGCTGCCCAAAGAGCGTGTTATTGTTACAATAGACCAACATGCAAATTGTTCAGCTGCATCAATTCCTTTAGCTTTTAATTTAGCAATGGAAAAAGGGCTGTTTCAAAAGGGTAACATCATTCTTTTTACTGCTTTTGGTGCAGGATTAACATGGGGTTCAGCAATATATCGTTATTAATATTATTTTTGTTAGAAATTTGAAATATATAATGATAATATTTATTAAAAACTTATATAGATATTATCATGACGCAAACCTTTACTTTGACAAAAGAAAAAATAGCAAAGCATTTACAATCTAATATAGGGTTATCACTAGCTATATGTGAAGATTTTGTATCCAAGACTTTTGAAGAAATAATTAATCTGATTTTACGTGATGAAAAAATTATGATTCATAAATTTGGGACCTGGATAATTAATAGCAAAAAAGAGAGGCCTGGTTTTAATATTTTAAAAGGCGATGCAGTCAATATAAGTGCTCGTAAAGTTTTGCAATTTAAATCATGTAAATTACTGCGAGATAAATTAAATGCCCAGCAGTCATAATAAATATTTTTCTATCTCTGAAACTGCTGAACTCACAGGTTTATCTAATCATAGATTACGTTATATAGAAAAATCGAATCCTTTGATTAAAACAATTAAAATTCGAGATCGCAGATATTATACTATAGAAGTGATTAACTATATAAAAAAGATGTATAATCACACAACAACATCTCCTCTGACTGAATCAAATGAAAAGGTTGCTATAATACACAGAATTGACATAATACTAAATAAACTCAAAGAATTTATTTAGGTTTGGTATGCAATATAATCCTATTCTGAAGATAATATTAATTACCATTTTATTGTGTGTTCCCTGCCAATCCACCTTCGCTGCAAAAAAAATTAATTTAGTATTAAAATTACATTCTGAAGAAGAAATAATTCATAAACTCACAAAAGCTTTGTTGAGCCTTGAAAACTCCGCTAATTCAGAAGTCACAGTGAAACAAGTAGATTATTGGGAAAAAGAAGCTGAACAAGTTTTATACAAAATCCTTAGAGCGTATGGTTATTATGGGGCTAATATTGAATCCACAAGATTAGAAGATGAAAACACCAAAATGTTAACTTTTGAAATAATATTAGGTAATCGTTATACAATACAAGAAATTAATTTTGACTTTGCAGTAAATAGTAATCAATCAGTAAATAATATAGCAATAGATCAGTTAAAAACTCAAAGAGGAGATCCCATAAATGCTTATATAATACAAGAAGATCAAAATAAAATCGCTGCTTTTTTAGAAAAAAATAATTGCTTATTAGAATCTTCTGTTTCACATCGAGCTTTAATAGATCATATAAATGAACAATTAACCATCAATTTTATCATTGACGCAGGGCCTAATACTGAAATTAAAGATATATATTTTCAAGGCTTAAAGACTTTAAACGAGACCTATTTAAAAAAACTAATTCAATTAAAACCAAATCAATGTTTTCGCCAATCGCAAATAATCAGCGCTGTAGGAGATTTACACAGCTCTGGACTATTGCTCTCAGCTAGCCCTGTGATCCCAGATGAAGTGGACGAGAACGGTCAAGTACCTGTAATATTTAATGTACAAGAAAGAAAAATGCGTAGTATAAAATTAGGTATCAATTATAGCACCGACAAAGATCTGAAACTCACTGGATCTCTAGAATGGAAACATCAGAACCTTTTCGGCAATGGTGAAAACCTTAAAGTACGTCTTAATGGCAATAAATCCAAACAAGAGTTAGAAATGCATTATCAAAAACCGTTTTTTATGCATGATAATCAAACATTAGATATTAAAGGAGAGTATAATTATAAAGATATTAAGGCTTATAATGCTAAAATTGGCAGTATAGCAACATTATTAAATCATAAAATAAATTCTGATTGGAACACAGGTATAGGAGCACGATTGGCCCATTCTAAGGAGAAAGAATTTGCTAATAATAAACCTATGCAAACATTCTCCTTGTCGTCTTTACCAATCTATATTGAATATGACAAACGAAATAATATCATCAACACTGAGCAAGGATTATTAGCTCGTCTAGATTTTATACCTTTTAATTCCAAAAGACGGGGGAAACTATATGATATAAATTTAGATCATACTAACTCTCCAATGTCCCCTCCTGCCAATACTTCTGATATAACAGAATTGATAGATATTCCTGAAACAAAAAGCCACATAAATTTTTCTAAAATTATATTACAAGGTAATATTTATCATTCTTTTAATAACAATTTAACAATTGCTTTAAAAGGACGTAGTGGATCTATTTTAGCGCAGAGGAATAAAATAAATGACATTTCTGTTACTGAAAAATTCTTTTTAGGAGGTAACAATTCAGTACGCGGTTATCAATATAATACTATTGGTCTACTGGATCACAATAACAAAATAATTGGTGGTTTCTCTTTTATTGAGTTATCGACAGAACTTAGAATAAAAATGAAAAATAATTTTGGTATAGTAAGTTTTATAGATGCTGGAAATGTTAGTTTATCCAAGACTCCAGAATTGAAAAACCTATTATATGGTATAGGGTTGGGCATCAGATATTATACTAGTTTCGCGCCTCTGAGATTGGATGTAGCATTTCCCCTAAAAAAACGAAAAGGAATCGACAAGAGGATACAAATATATTTGGGAATCGGGCAATCATTTTAGGGTAATATGAAAAAATCGTTTAAAATAATAATTACTTTTCTGCTCCTTTCTATAGTAAGCTTTTCATCAATATTATACTGGCTAAATACTAATCAAGGCCAAAATTATATTAAACAAATTATTACGAATCTCATTGCAGAAAAAATTAATCTTGATACAAAAATTGACAATATTAACATCTCGCTAACTTCTGGCCTAACAATCCAGAATATTACGATTTATAAAAACCACTACCATATTGCAGATATCAATGAGATATTGATTAAGCCACGTATATCGATTTTTATGTTATGGCAGATCCATATTCCTCAAATAATTATTGATGAAGTGAATCTGATTGAGATTCCGCAAATCAAAATAGCGCCTGATAAAAAAACGGCGAATAATTATAATATCTCTCCTTTTTTACCTAATATTAAAATTAGTAGTTTTGTCATCAATAAACTGATTTTGCCAACTGATTTTACACAACAATCAGAAAAACTGATTTTAAATATTAAATCTAAAATTAGTTTATATACCCACAGAATGTCTATCAAGTTTAAATTAACCAGCAAAGTAATATCTGGCCCCGCATTATTAGAAGATTTAACTCTAGAAGCTACTGGACAATATAAATTAGCAACAAAACAACTGTTATTGAACGAACGTTTATCTTCTAAAATATTATATATTGACAGTAGTACTTCATATAATGCACAAGACAATACGCTAAATAATAATCTCCAATATGAATTGGATAATTTAGATTGGCTCAATAAATTTAACCACATATCATTTTACAGCACAAAAGGTACCGCAACTATTACAGGATCAATAAATAATTTATCTATAAATATTCTAGGAAATTTATTCCTAGACACAAATCCTAACGCTGCGCAAACTATAGAATATAATCTTGTTTTAAAACCTCAGGATAGTTGGCAAGGGAATATTAAGTTATCTAGTGATACTTTATTTGCAGAAGGTCAGTTAGATTATATAGCTAATATAATCAAATTAGAAAATTTTGTAGTTACCGGAACTGATTTACGTTCGGAGGTGAGTTTAGAATATAATTTAAATAACAATTTACTCAGTGGTGAAATATCTTATCAGGATGATTCTCTTGCTGAAATAGCAAAATATTTTAATAATATCAACTCAGGAACACTATATTTTAAATCCGTATTTAGTAATCACGAGCATAATCAAACTTTCAAGCTAAAGGGACAAATTACTAATCTATCAACAAAATTCGGCTTTATAGATAATATTCTGTTAGATATCTATTCACCGTCTTTATTAGAAAAAAAATTCAGTAAATTAGACATATTATTGCAATATTTCAGGTTTAAAGATTTTTTGATAAAAGAAATTTCTCTCAATGCTAAATCTATTAATAAAAATTTAGAGCTGATGACTAATATTGCTTCACATGATTCATGTCTGATGACTATTAATACAAAAGGCGTTATCGACTTTACCGAAGGTACAAAAATTACGATACCACTGATCGACGGAAAATTGGGATCTGTGCCTATTAAACTTACAAAACCGATAAATATAACCTTATCAGATATTTTTTACTTTAATATGGAACAACTAAAAATTGGCGATGGCACCATAAAATTATACGCTCAAACCAATGGCGAAACTATTAACTCAAAACTAGATTTGCGCAATATAGCTACAGAATTATGTGAGAAATTTTTAGTAGATAATTTTAAAAATAATTTACTAAATGGTCATGCATCTCTTGAAGGGAAGCTTGCGTCCCCTATTCTTACTACAAATTTTGAAATTGCCAAAAAATCTGTACAATCTAAACTAATTAAAATTACTATTAATTCAATAACAGAGAAACAAAAAACCCTCATTGATATTAAGCTAAATAAAGCACAAAAAAATATTGGTTCTGGCACTATAGAATTAGCAAATAATTTTTCTCTATCTCCAGTTAAATTTGAATTGCTACGCGACAAACCATTTATAGCTTCAATAAAAATTGATGAAAAATTAGACATATTTGAATTACTGCCTAGATCATTAGAGCATAAAATATTAGGTAATATTTACGGCTCACTCGATATTAATGGTACTATTGATAAGCCAAATTTTGACGTAGATTTAAAATTCACCAATGGTCAATATAAATATAAAAAATTTAATATAAAGCTGAATAATATCTCTTTCAATATTAGTTCTGTCCCGGAACAATTACTATTCGGTGATATAAAAGCATATGATGGACTAGGAAATAGGCTTAACGGTCAAGGATTTATAAATTTTGCTACAAAAAATTTTGAATTTAAATTTAATACTAAAAATCTTAATGCTATTAATAATCTTTATATGCAAGGAGCATTATCTGGAAATATGAATTATGCAGGTAACAAAGACCAATCAATGATTACAGGAAATTTAACTTTTGGTCCTATGAAAATTACTATCCCAGATAAATTTAGTGAAGATATACCAGAATTAAATATTGTAAATGATATTACAGAACCACAGAATAAAACAATAGATCGATATCCAATAAATCTAGATATTACACTAAATACTACGGATACAGTATTTGTAAGTGGTAGAGGTGTCAATAGCAGGTTAGAAGGTACATTGAATGTCACGGGCCAAGTACAACAACCTTTAATCGATGGAAATTTAAGAGCGGTAGAGGGAAAATTCAAAGAATTTGGCCGTGTATTAGATATAGAAAAAAGCACTTTAGTATTTCAAGGGCCTATTAATCCTTCCCCTTATCTAAATATTATTGGCACCACTATTATAGATGATATTGAACTTAGAGTGATGTTAACTGGCTCTATCACTAATCCTATACTTGATATCAACTCTTCTCCAGCTTTAAGTCAAGAAAAAGCACTATCTGTATTATTATTTGGTAACGATACACCATCTCCATTTCAAGCTCTACAACTTGCTAATAGCGCAAGAAAATTAACTGGTGGAGGTCATAATAGTTTTGATCCGTTAGATTTCAGTAAAAAAATGCTATTTATTGACGATTTAAGCTTTAAAGCTGATCAAGCAAACCCTACATCATATTCTGTCCAAGCCGGTAAATACTTATCTGACCAAATATATTTAGAAATTCAACATGGAGGTGTTGACAAATTAACAAAGACAAGATTAGAAATACAATTAACTCCTAAAATTTCCCTAGAAAATATCAATAATTATCAAGAAGATAATAGTATCGGTATCAAATGGAAGATGGAATATTGAACACTATAATTAGTCCACTCTATAAAAGAGAAAAATAACATAATTCAGTTTTAATCTTACTATAATATGAGCTATAATAATTCCTGAGTCATTATAGGTCTTTATTGCATTACTATGCATGATCTTCTAATATAGATCATAAATCAAGAATCATAAATATAATGAGCCACAATAATATCGAAGATATAGATTTCACTCAAGCCATCTCAGAACGTTATTTATCTTATGCTTTATCGACTATTATGTCGAGGTCTCTTCCTGATGTACGAGATGGGCTCAAACCAGTTCATAGGCGTTTGCTTTATGCAATGATCAAACTTAAGTTAGATCCAAATTCGGGATATAAAAAATGTGCTCGCATAGTTGGTGATGTTATGGGTAAATATCATCCACATGGAGATGTAGCAATTTATGATACTTTAGTCAGATTATCTCAAAATTTTTCACTTAGATATCCATTAATTGACGGACAAGGCAATTTTGGTTCGGTTGATGGTGATAATGCCGCTGCAATGCGTTACACTGAATCAAAAATGACTCATATTTGTAGTTTTATTATAAAAGATTTAGACCAAGATACTGTTGAATTTATACCTACTTATGATAACTCTGATACAGAACCAGAGCTCTTACCATCAGCATTTCCAAATTTATTAGCAAATGGCTCAGAGGGAATCGCGGTAGGAATGGCGACTAGTATCCCACCTCATAATTTACATGAATTATGTGATGCATTAATTTATATGATTGATAATTCAGATCAAGAATTACATTGCGCAGACCTATTAAAATTTATCAAAGGACCTGATTTCCCAACAGGAGGTATTATTATCGACTCTGAAGAAACAATTCAGCGCGCTTATAATACAGGTAGAGGTAGTTTTAGAGTTAGATCTAAGTGGATAATAGAAAAACTTCACCATGGTTTATACCAAATAGTTATAACTGAAATACCTTATCAAGTACAAAAATCCAAATTAATTGAACATATTGCTGATTTAATGCATGAGAAAAAATTGCCTCTTATCTCCAATATCAGAGATGAATCTGACGAAAATATCAGGATAGTCATAGAACCAAAAGGACGTACCTGCTCTGCTGAAATGGTTATGGAATCATTATTTAAACTCACTGAGTTGGAATCACGTATTAATTTAAATATGAATGTCCTGAGTTCTGCTGGCATTCCTAAAGTAATGAATATTTTGGAGGTGTTACAAGAATTTTTATCACATCGTCACGTAATAGTTACAAGACGCAGTAAATTTTGGGTGAATAAAATTAATGAACGACTTGAAATATTAGAAGCATTACAAATAGTTTACCTCAATATTGACGAAGTAATAAGAATTATTCGTGAAGAAGATGATGCAAAACTTGCGCTAATGAATTGTTTTCAAATTACTGAATCGCAAGCTGAAGCAATATTGAACATCAAATTACGTACTCTTCGCAAATTAGAAGAGGAACAAATTAGTAATGAATACAAAGAACTGCAGAATAAATTGCAAAACCTAGAAGGTATATTAAAGAATCCTAAACAATTATGGTCAGTAATTAAGCAAGAAATAAATGAAGTCAAAAAAGAATTTGGATTTGACAGCATTATAGGTAAAAGACGTACAAATTTTGAATTACTAAACGTCTCAAATCAAGTGATAGATATCACAGCTTTTATTGAGAAAGAGCCTATCACAATTATTTGTTCTAAAATGGGATGGATACGTTCAATAAAAGGACATAATTTGGATTTAAGCAATCTGAAATTTAAAGAGGGAGATACCCTTGCTTTTTTAACAGAAACTTATACTACTAATAACATATTAATTTGCACAAATAGTGGTAAATTTTTTACTCTACTTGCAGATAATATTGCCAAAGGCAAAGGTCAAGGGGAATCAATCAAACTAATGATTGATATAGGTGATGATGAGATAGTCAATATTTTACCGTATGAAGCAAAACAACAATTATTACTGATCAGTAGTAATGGTAAAGGATTTATAGTAGAAACTCATGATGTTCTGGCTTCTACTAAGAACGGCCGACAAATAATGCAGTTAAAAAATGGCGCTACTTGTATAATCTGCATAGAGGTTATAGGCGATATGCTAGCTATTATAGGTAGCAACAGAAGGTTAATAATATTTTCAATATCTGATATTCCTGTAATGAAGAAAGGCCAAGGTGTAACTTTACAAAAATATAAAAATGCAACAGTCAGTGATGCAAAAACTTTTTCTTCAAGTGAGGGTTTAAGCTGGAATTTAGGCAATAAAATTCGTGTTGAAAAAGAAATATTAGCGTGGCGTTCAGGGCGCGGTGGAATAGGAAAAATACCTCCTGTAGGTTTCCCTAAAAACAATAAATTCGCCTAAATGAAAAAATAGTTTATAATTAAAGATTAGTGATATCTCCTATATATAGATGCACTAGCTTATATAAATAAAATAGAAAATGATCCATGATAAGTGGCGATATATTAAATTTTGTATTTATGCTAATAATATTAGCATTTTTACTAATATCTTATTTCAAATCAGGTATTGGATTTAACCATTTTAAACTCATTGCTGTCTGGATTTCATTATTTATTATATTAATTGCGGTATATGCTTTTCGTTTTGAGATAGTTGACGTTAAAAATAGAATTTTGGCTGTATTAGTACCTTCTTATAGTTGGTCACAAAAACCAGGTGAAATTACTATCGCACGTCACGCTAATGGACATTTTTACTTGTCTGCATATTCCGAAGATAATCAAAAAGTCACTTTTTTAGTAGATACTGGTGCAACTAATCTTGCTTTAACTATGAAAGATGCTATTACTCTAGGGGTCGATACGAGATATTTGCGATATACACAACGTTATAGTACTGCAAATGGTGAAAATTATGGAGCTCCTGTCACAATACGCCAAATGAAAATTGGTGATAAAATATTTTATAATGTACGTGCTCACATCCTTGCTACTGGCCTTGATACTTCTTTGCTTGGTATGAGTATATTAGACGATTTTAAAGATTTTCAAATTAATCGTGATTTACTTACTTTGCGATATTAATTTTTTTACTCTACTGCAAATATAAAAAATCATAAAAATAACTAGATTTGCTAAGGTCCCGATAAATGATGATTTCAAACTCAACTCGGTTTCGATAAATCTATGCCACAATAAAAATGTTATTATACCTATAATGACTGAAGTAATATAACCGTATTTACTAATCTTAATATTATACAAACCCATAATTAATGGTATCAAAGTAATAGGACCCCAGAATCCTGACACAAATATTACTAAATCTACTATTTTTGAAAAATTAAGTGCTATGACGATTGCAACAATACCTATTAGAACGTTTGCAATTCGTGCAATTCTTGCCAAATAAATTCCTTCTACAGAAAAAAGAGGTTGAATTATATCTTTGGTCAAAGTAATAGAAATAATATTTAAATCAGAATCTGCAGTAGACATTACAGCAGCTAGTAATCCCACTACGACTATACCCTGAATGCCGACTGGAATAATTTGATCTATCAAATATGGCAAAGCTAAACTCGACTTAATATCAGGTTGATATATAAATGCAATAATACCATTTAGCGTGACAAATATCAAAAAGATAAAATAAATAAATGATTTGATATAAACAGCTGTTATAGTGATATTACTATCCTTATTAATTAGTGCGCGTTGTACAAAAGTAGGCAACAAATTAATTACTGCAAATCCTAAAGCTGCAGAAATACTAGATTGTATCAAAACTGGATTATGCTTGAATGATATTTTATCTAATGGAAAATTGTTTATCAATTCCACTAACCCAATTTCCCTAATACCAAAAATAGAAATTAATGGAATCGCAAATATTATTGCAAAAAACTGTAATTGGTTAGCAAATAAAATTGATTGCAAACCACCAATCGTCGTATAGATAATGATAATTGAGTAACTCATGATCACTCCAGTGATATAATCTATTTGTAATATATATTCAAATATCCTACCACTTACTCCGATTTGCGCCGCCAAAAAACCTGTTGCTACTAATATAGCTGACATACCACCTAAATACCTACCACTATTCCCATAATATGAAAACATGATGTCACCAATTGTCTCTGATTTATAGTGCACAATTAATTTAGGTAAGATATAAATTGCGATTAAAATATCCAGTGGTATCACCGCCATTAATCCATAACTATAAGCAACATTATCACTAAAAACTTTTTCAGAGACTCCGAATGTAGTACCACCACCAATAGCAGATGCAAAAATCGTAGCTACAAGGATTAATTTACTACCTTTTAATTTTTTGGAAATTTTAGTAAATGACTGAAAATTATTTTGCTTCCTTTTATTAAAGATACTAATAATTGGAACTAACAACAAATATGCTAATACTATAAATATGTCAATCACGCTTGTTAAACCACTTATAATGATTATTAGCTGTTTGCTCCAAAATGGGAATTAAGATTAAAGCAGGTATAGACATAATTATAACAAAAATATAAAAAATATTCCATCCATACGCATTTACGATATAGCCAGAAATCGCTGGGAAAATCGACCTAGATAACCCCATCATTGATGAAAAAAACGCGTATTGGGTTGAACGAAACTTGCCTTCACATAATGATGCAATTAGTGCTATGTAAGCAGCCATCATCATCCCCCCAGTTACTCCTTCTACCCCAGTTATCAGGCATAGAATATATATATTTTTCCCATAAATATTTTGGTAAATATATAATAAATGCGCTAATAAATGTAAAATACCAAAGAGTAATAGACTACTGTATAAATCACGATTTTTCATCACTTTACTAGCTAATAATCCGCCAATAATTGCTGCACTAGCACCAAATAATTTACCTGCTAGCGCAATTTCAGAAGCATTATATCCAATATGAAGCAAAAAAGGATTAATCATTATACTAATAAAATTATCAGGCAAACGATATAATATTAAAAATAAAATTACCAATAACCAATATGTGTTATTTCTACCTGGAAGTAAGACACTGAAGAAACTATTGTGAGCATTTACAGTATTTGTAGGGTATTTATTGTCTGATAACTGCGATATTCCAGCATTGTTGGTAAATAAAAAAGCTATTAATGTGGCAAATACTAAAATAATACCTCCAAACATCATATAAATATGCTGCCAACTAATAAATTGGGATAAATATACAGCGCCAGAACTTGAAATCATCATCCCTAAACGATAACCAAAAATATAATTGCCTGACACCTCACCTTGCTGCAGCTTTGTCACTATTTCTGTCCTGAGAGCCCCCAAAATTGTATCTTGGGCTGAAGCAAATAATGACACTATAAAACCCAATAATCCAAGAACCACTATATTTTCATGTGGGCGACAAAAGCTAATCAAAAACACACTGATACTCAAACTCATTTGGATCAATATTAGCCAAGAAATACGAGGATAATAAGTATTTTTAAAACAAGGTAATTTACATAAATCAAAAATTGGTGCCCATAAAAAATTGATAGCGTAAGGTATAGATATCAGAGCAAAAATCCCAATTGTTGTTAAATCAATATTGATCTCAGACAACCAGTAATTCAATGTATAGCTACTAATCATAATGGTAAAACCACTAATAAAACCAAACAACCAAATTACCTGCATTTTTCTGTTTGTCACTAGTGCCTAATCTCTTTTTCTATAAACTTAGTCACTATTACCATCTTATCAAGAAAACTTCAACTTGGATCAAAAATAAATGGCTTTTTATTGACATATTATTCATTTTATAATACACATATATTGTTTTTGTCATACATAAATGAAATGATCAGTATTCCCTTAGTGGTACAATAGTGTCCAAATTCACAAAACCAACCCTATCACAAAGATTTCAGAATATTTTTTGGCCAATTAAGCGTTCAGAAATTAAATTATTTCTGCCTCTTAGCTTAATGATGCTATGTATGTTATTTAATTTTGGTACATTAAGATCAGTTAAAGACAGTTTAATAGTGCCTAATATCGGTGCAGAAGTAATTAGTTTTCTCAAATTATGGTTAGTACTCCCCTCTACAATCATTTTTACTTTAATTTATGCTAAGTTAAGTAATAAATTTGAGCATGAAAAGTTATTTTATATTATTGTCTCTTTCTTCTTATTGGCATTTATAATTTTCACTTATATAATATTTCCTGCACATAATAAATATCATCCAACTCCTCAACATATAGAATATCTAATTTCTATATATCCTTATTTGAAATGGTTTCTCAAAATAATGGGCAAATGGAGCTATGCATTGATGTATGTATTTTGTGAATTGTGGAGTGTAGTAGTAATTAACCTATTATTTTGGCAATATGCAAATGGAATTTTTGATTCCGAGTCCGCTAAAAGATTTTATCCTTTCTTAGGAGCAATTGGTAATATTGGCCTTATTATAGCAGGCAATATCTTAGTTTTTTGCTCAGATGTATCAGGCATAACTGACGACATAATTCTTGGCTCTTATAGTTATGATTTTACGTTTCAGTGTAATTTTGTACTTAAGCCTATAATCAATGCAGTAATAATAGCTGGTATGCTTGCTATGTTATTTTATTTTTATATACATAATTATGTACTTAAAACCAGCGACTTAACGCAAAATTTCTCTACCGAACAAATCGCACAAAAAACTAGCTTGTCTGTTATAGATAGTATTAAACTTTTGATAGGATCAAAAAATCTCGCTCATATAGCACTATTAGTATTATGTTATGGTCTTACCATCAATATTCTAGAAGGCCCTTGGAAAGCAAAAGTACAAGAGGTTCATTCTAATACTGTAGACTATATTAATTTCATGGGAAAATTTAATATATGGATGGGAGTTTCTTCAGTATCATTCATGATTATAGGTAGTAATATTTTAAGGCGTACTTCCTGGTGCTTTGCAGCGTTGATTACTCCATATACTATTTTAATTACTGGATCCATATTTTTTGGTTTTGTCATTATCGCCCATTATTCAAATTTTACCGGACATTGGTTTGATCCTATATATTATGCTATTATCATTGGAGCAATGCAGAATATACTTAGTAAATCAACTAAATATTCTCTATTTGATTCTACCAAAGAAATGGCTTATTTGCCTTTATCAATCGAACTCAAAACCAAAGGAAAAGCAGCTGTAGAGGTCATAGGATTAAAGTTTGGTAAATCTCTTGGAGCGATTATTCAATCAGCTGTGTTTATATTTGTCCCTAATGCAAGTTTTGATTCTATAGTCACATATTTATTTGTAATATTTCTGTCAATAATATCGTTATGGATTTGGAACGTAAAAGCGCTTAGTATAAAATTATGAACTAAATATTACCTGTAAGAATTATGAAAAAAGCACTAAAAATTATCTTATCATTTATAATTATCATCACTCTTATATGTGCAAGCATATGGTATTATGTCACCTCAAAAGTTACTCATATAATAAATGATCAATATGCTGCCAAGGACATAGTTATTTTATCGATAAAGAATACGAGTGTTACAACATCTAATAATAAATTATCTCACCTAATAAAGGGTAATCAGGATCATATGATTCGATTTTCTAATGCTACTGCCTATGGTGCACCTTATAAAATAGCTTGGAATTTAAATAATTTTATTGAAGAAAGCCCTAGTGCTTATATGGAATATTTATCTCCCATCAAATTCGGATATGATATACTCACGCAAAAACTTTTTATTCATTATGATGGTGTAATTAATGCATCTTATAAACCAATAAATAGTGGTTTCGGCTCCAAATTAGTTATCAAAGATTATAATATTGAAGTATTTT
Organism: Rickettsiaceae bacterium; assembly: GCA_024236375.1. Classification (GTDB taxonomy): domain Bacteria; phylum Pseudomonadota; class Alphaproteobacteria; order Rickettsiales; family Rickettsiaceae; genus Megaera_A. Next base: position 105,403 of record JACKKP010000003.1, read on the forward strand.
TACCTTTATCTTTTACTCTTATTCACGAGTTATCAAAAAGCAATGATATCAGTATATTGCTAAATTATATAGATAATATTTCTTTAAGTAACGACAATGTGAGTATATTTGACTTAGTAGATAAAGAAAAATTCTATGAAAAAGAATATGAAACCGCCCATATCAAATTTACTAATCGAAAAAAATATGTTAATTTAGAAGACTTCTTAAACAATATCCCCCAACATTACAACATTACGTATGATATCAAAACTGCACCAAATGACAAAATCTCTCGAATAGTACCTGCTAGCTTATTTTACGGCTTAATGCTGATACCATCTGGAAATAAAATTGCATTAGATATTGATATTAATACCAAAGCAAATAATTATCATGACTTTAAGAAAGGCTTGACGGTGAATAGCCATATAAAATCTGATTCACCTTATTTAGAAATTCATAATCTAGATTCACATTATCGAACCACTGATGATGAATTATCACCTCAATATTACTGGAAAAAAAATCTAATATTTACTATTAAGCAAGGATTTTTTGATGAAATAATCAAACTATATCATGTAATAATGAATAGTTATCCTATAGAGAGATTTGCACCAAAATTTCATCAACAAATGTTATATTTGATTAAAAATAAGCAACATTTGAACCTTGATGAATTAGAGAATAATAAATATCAAGTTAATCTTGATACTAACTGGAAAATAGAAGGTAAATTACTACAACAACACTTAAACGATCTTACCTTATCTTCTGACTATTCAGCAGTAAAATTGAAACATAATTTTACATATTCTCTAAAAAATCATAAATGGCAACTAAAAGGTATTGGATATATAAATAACTACCCTTCTGTCATTGAATATTTTTCCTCATATTTTTATAATATAAGTAATTATAGAAACCTTGGGCCCGAAGTACATAAATTATATATTGATGCTAATAAGGATTTTGCTAAAATTATTTCAGATCATCCACATTCAAAATCAAATGATTTAAGTTTTGAATATGATATTGATTCAACAAATTATTCTGCTTCAAAGTTTGGTTCTATGCACTTACTTGAAATTGCACCATTATATACTGTAATAATATATCAAAAATTACTAAATAAAGTGGGGCATGAAGGTGATATATTATCTAAAATGAAAAAGATAATTCCAACTATTGATGAGAATGAGCCTATACTTAAAAATATTCTGTCTAACGCATCTTTAACAAAAGTTTTACAAACAAAGTCTAAAGAACAAGATAGAAAGCCTAAAGAAAATATAGGACAAGAATTATTTAAGAAATTTATGAAATAAGTAGGCAATTTTTGACATTAATAAAAGAGATACATCAATATTTGGCTGAAGAGATTACAGCTATAAATAAATTAATAGAGTCTAGTTTATTTACAAAAGAAAATCTTATCCAAAAGATAGGTTTATATTTGGCAAATGCGGGAGGCAAAAGAATGCGCCCAATGTTAACCTTACTCACTGCCAAAATATTTGATTATAATGGTGAGCATGCGATAAAATTAGCTACTTCTATTGAATTTATACATATGGCTACTTTATTACATGATGACGTAGTAGATGGTAGTACCCTCAGAAGATTCATTCCAACCGCCAATTCACTTTGGGGAGATAAGGCTAGTATATTAGTTGGGGATTTCTTGTTTAGTCAATCATTTAAGCTAATTGTATCCACACAAAATCAACGTGCTTTAGAGATATTATCTAATTCTTCCTCTATTATATCTGAAGGGGAAGTAGCACAATTGAGCAAATTAAAAGAAAAAAAGATTATTACTAAAGATGAATATTATAAACTAATTCAGGCTAAAACTGCTGAATTATTTAGTGCAGCTTGTGAAGTGGGCGCAGTAGTTGCTGGCCACAATAAGGAAGCCGAATTTTTCAAGGAATTTGGCCTTCAATTAGGTATTGCTTTCCAAATATCGGATGATAGCCTTGACTATTTCGGCAAATCAGACAAACTAGGTAAAAATTTAGGAGATGATTTTTATGAGGGAAAGGTGACGTTACCTTTAATCATTTTAAGCCACAAATTATCTCATGAAGAACACCAACAATTAGTATCCATGATTAATTCCGACATACGTACAGCTAAAGATTTCATGTGGGTAAAAACTCAATTAGAAAATCATCAGATTATGACATTAATTCAACAAGAATTAAATCTAGTAAAAGATAAAGCAATCAAGTCAATAAAAGATCTAAATTTAGATGACAATCTGCCATTGAATTATTTAATTGGCTTACTTAATTACTCTGTAGATCGGATAAATTTATAAATGAATAATAGTGATAATATAAAAACAAATAAAATAATTGCCATCTGGCTTGCTATATTATGTTTATCTATTATCAGCATGATTAGCCTTGGGGGATATACACGCTTAACCAATTCTGGGCTTTCAATTACTGAATGGAAACCAATTAGTGGCGTCATTCCACCGTATAATGAGCAAAGTTGGCAAGAGGAATTTGCTAAATATCAAAATAGTCCCGAATTTTTGAAAATAAATAATGACATTACTATGTCAGAATTTAAATATATTTATATAATTGAATTTGCACATCGGATACTTGGCAGAATTATCGCTATGATCTTAATATTGCCATTTATATATTTTTCTTGTCGTAATTATTTTAATAGTAAAGAGCTGATAATTTACCTCTTTGCAATTATGTTATTACTTGCGCAAGGCTTAATGGGTTGGTATATGGTTAAAAGTGGATTAATAAATGAGCCACATGTAAGCCATTTTCGACTTAGTTCTCATTTGCTATTAGCCTGTTTGTTATATATCACTTTAATTTGGCAATTTTTTTACCAATTTCCTAATAGGGTGGTACTCAAAAAGACAGAAGAGATAAGCCGATGTTTGAAATTAATGATATTTGCTAATATTTTATTATTAGTACAAATTATCTTTGGTGGATTAGTAGCAGGCCTGAAGGCAGGTTTGGTTTATAATGAATTTCCTTTAATGGATGGCAATTTTATACCAACTGAATTATATAATATGCAAATTAATTGGCGGGTGTTTTATCACCCTGTATTTGTACAATTTTTACATCGTATAACTGCATATTTAATATTGATAGTAAATATTATTTCTTATATTAAAATTAGGAAACTTAAGAATCCTAACCTTACGCAAGCTGGGCAAATAATGTTAGTCGTAACTATATTACAAGCTATAATTGGGATATTAACTTTATTATATGTTGTGCCTTTATATCTAGCTATGTTCCACCAAATAGGTGCTATAATTTTATTATCTAGTACCTTATGGATTTATTATTTACTCATTACAAATTATAGATGAAATTTAAGCAATTTGTTGTAGAAAATATATCAGATATCAGATTCGATCGATATTTGAAAAAATTATATCCTAATATCACTCAAGGTATCATCGAAAAAAATTTGAGAACTGGTAAAATCAAATTAAATAATAAAAAAACTTTATCTAATAGACGCATAAAAGCTGGTGATATAGTTTTGATAGATTTAATATTAGATACAGAATATAAAAATTTATCTAATCAACACAAGCATTTTGAACCGAATATCATTTCTTTAGCAGATAAGTTAATTAACGAGTATAAGCTGTTTGCTTCAGATGATATTTTGATCATAAACAAGCCCCATAATTTAGCCGTACAAGGTGGAAGTAAAATTAATCTTTCAATTGATCATGCATTATTATACTTAAATCATCAATATAATACTGATTATAAATTAGTGCACAGATTAGACAAAGCTACGAGTGGTATCTTATTAATTGCTAAAAATTACGAAGTAGCAAAAAAAATTACTGCATGTTTCAGTGATAAACTCATACAAAAAACTTATATGGCTATATTAGCATCCGTACCTAAAAAACCATATGGTATAATTTCTAATAAAATTGAAAAGGTTGCAAGTATTGGTAAAGAAAAAATGGTGTTATCCCCCTCGGGTAAGTTGGCAGAGACTATCTATAATGTACTCAACAACAATGGAAATTATTCTTTAGTAGAATTTACACCTTTGACAGGCAGAATGCATCAATTGCGAATTCATAGTCAATTACTTGCTTGCCCAATCGTTGGCGATAACAAATATGGTGGCCCTAAATATCAGCGTATGTTATTACATGCTTTTAGGATCTTCTTACCTTCTGAAATATTAGGTTATGAGATAAAAATTGAAGCCCCACTACCTCAAATATTCAACAAATTCTTTTTGTCTTGTGATCGATAAAATAAAAAAACGAATAAAATAGACCACCACTTAATATAATAACCGGCGAGAAAGGTAAATCACCATAAAAAGATAGAAAGATTCCAGATATATTCATTATTTGAATAATAATTACAGAGACACATATCATTTGTAAAGGTGTAGAAGAAATAAAACGTGCAGTCATTGCAGGAATTATCAATATACTAGTCACTAATAATACTCCAACTATTTTAATAGTACATATCACTGAAAAAGATAATATCAATAAAAAGACATATTCTATCAATGTTGTCTTAATGCCTTTTAAATGTGCTATATCTGTGCTAATGATTATTAATATTAATTTCTTATAATTTACTATAAAAAATATTACTACTACAATAAAAATAGCTACTAAATAATATAAATCATTTTGCCCAACCAACATCAAATCACCAAATAATATTTGCTCCAGATTTATATTATATGGATAAAGCGAAGATAGTACTAATGACGCTGAAACCATGAGACTTGATATCATACTAATTGATGCATTTCTCTCTGATTTCTTTTTAGTTTTATAGACAAGATAAGTAAAAATACTCGCATTAAGAAGACTTGCCATTACCAAATTAATATTCATTATATTACTTAATATTATCGCAAACATGCTAGAATGAGCAAGCCCGTCACCATAATACGTATACCGATTCCATAACATTAGGCATCCAAGAGGTGCTAAAATAGCGCCAAGTAACACTAAAACAAGAATTATTGTAAGCATAATATATTTCTCTTAATGTTCATGATCATGCTGATGGATATATAAACCTATCTCAGAGAGTGCATCTCTAAAATCTAAATTTGTTTCAATATCTTGTGGTTTGCCACTACAGCATATATGTTTATTAATACATATCACTTGATCAGATTTTTTCATCACTGTAAATAAATCATGAGATATCATGAAAATAGTCATATTATACTCTGTTTTTAATCTGCTAATTATTGAATAAAATAATTGCTGACTATTAATATCTAAATATTGAATAGGTTCATCTAATATTAGTAAATCAGGCTTACTAATTATAGACCCAAGAAGTAATAATTTTTGTAATTGCCCAGCTGAAATTTTAGAAATATCACTATTTTTAATTTTAGAAAATTCAGGAATAAGCTGTGTTGCTTCAGGAAGTATATCGTACTTACTATCAGAGATAGCTTCTATCAATTTTGTAGCCGTCATTGGCATGTTAAAATCAAAGTCTAATTTCTGCGGTACATAACCAATTTTGATCCCAGGTGTTATTATTACAGAACCTTGATCACATCTCTCTAAACCAAGCATAATACGAGCTATTGTAGTTTTACCTATACCATTTTGGCCTATAAGCGTGGTAATTTGGCCTTTTTGTAAAGAGAAACTGACATCTTGTAATAATATATTAACACCATAATTTTTATAGACTTTATTTAGTGTTAAGATTGGAGATTCTTGCATATAAGCATTAATGACAAATCAAATAGCATTAGTGTGTAAACTAAATTTGTAAATTTTGATTTATTTTTAGAAATACATGGTGGGCGATGACAGACTCGAACTGCCGACCCTCTCGGTGTAAACGAGATGCTCTACCAACTGAGCTAATCGCCCTTGTATTTAATTAAACACGTCAAGCAATATGCATGATTTTTTTGAGAGAATCAAGCATTTTATTTATATTATCAAAAATTTTTGATAATTGTCTAAAACTTTACAAACAATTTGTTCATATATGGACTTCTTATAATTTGAAATTTCACCTTTTATCATTTATGATCTGGTTATTATTTCAACGAATCAACACATACATAACCTTATGGAGAAATTTATTATTCAAGGTGGGAACGCTTTAAGCGGTACTATAGAAATTAGTGGTGCAAAAAACGCTGTTTTACCACTAATGTTAGCCACTATTCTAACTGACGAAGATATTATATTACACAATGTCCCTTATCTTGCAGATGTGCTGACTTTATGTGAATTACTCGAAAATTTTGGTGTCAAAATAACCGCTTTTCATGATAATAAAATTATAGACCTACATAATACTGATTTAGACAATTTTTCTTTAAAACTGAATTCAAGTAATATTAATAACTTAGAAGCGCCTTACCATATAACTAAAAAAATGCGCGCCTCTTTTTGGACACTTGGACCTATTTTAGCCAAATTTGGTCAAGCAAAAATATCACTACCAGGCGGATGTGCAATAGGAACACGCCAAATTGATTTACATCTCGATACTTTAGAACATATGGGTGCTAATATCACAATAGAAGAAGGTTATGTAAAAGCTACAAATAATGGTAAATTAAAATTTGTACATTATACTTTCTCGAAAATTTCTGTCGGCGCTACGATTAATGCAATTTTGTCTTCAGTCATATCAGAAGGAACTTCAATTTTTCTAAATTGCGCTCAGGAACCGGAAATCCAGAATTTATGCCATTTACTTAGCAAAATGGGGGCACGAATTGAAGGTATTGGTAGCAGCAAGCTAATCATTCAAGGCCAAGAATTTCTTAAAGGAGCTAGCATCGCGGTAATGCCAGATCGAATTGAAACTGGTACTTATATAACATTAGCAGGAATGACAAATAGTCAATTAACTCTAACTAATGTAGATTTCAACTCAATCGAAAATCTTATAGATATCTACCTAGAAGCCGGTATTAAAATAGAAAAAAATGCAAATTCTTTGCTAGTTAGTGGCATAGGCAAAATAAATCCTGTAAATGTACAAACTATGGCTTATCCAGGTTTCCCCACTGATATGCAAGCACAATTTATGACTCTTATGTGTTTAGCAAATGGAACTTGCTCTATCACTGAAAATTTATATGAAAATCGTTTCATGCATATCCCTGAATTACAGCGTATGGGAGCAGATATTAGTGTGATCAAAAATACTGCTACTGTAAAAGGCATAAAGCAATTTAAAGGAGCTAATGTAATGGCTACTGATCTCAGAGCTTCTGTGTGTTTAGTATTAGCAGCTTTATGTGCTGAAGGACAAACTATAATTGATAGAATTTATCATATTGACAGAGGATATTGTAGAATAGAAAAAAAATTATCTAATTGCAATGCTGATATAAGACGCATCAAAAGTGATAATAATGCAAGCGCTATTTGATAGTACTATAAAAAGTTTAAGCGTGGTAATTATTTAACTCTTGACCAGTAGTTTTTACAACCCTATCATCATTTTTCGAGAAATATAAAAAATCAAAAAAAAATTGCTTATGAAACCGTATAATGACATCGCAAAAATAATTCATAAAGAAGGTTATATATTTATTTCGATCTTCGCAATCATTACTTTTTTAATTAGCTCTTTTAGTACTAATTTAGCATGGATAGGTATTATTTCTACTATGTGGTGTGCTTATTTTTTCCGTAATCCGGAACGTATTACACCAGTCGGGGATAACTTAATTATTAGTGGCGCTGATGGTATAGTACAATCTATTAGTGAAAGCTCTCCTCCAGCGGAATTAGGATTAAGTCCTGACCCAATGATTAGGGTCAGCGTGTTTTTGAACATATTCAATGTACACGTGAATCGAGTCCCAGCTAGTGGTAAAATATTAGCATTAAAATATTTTCCTGGGAAATTTTTTAATGCTTCTCTTGATAAATCTAGTATTCACAATGAACGTCAGTCAGTATTAATGGAAACTAATAATGGTACACAAGTAATTTTTGTGCAGATTGCTGGCTTAATTGCACGTCGTATTATTTGTGATTTAGAAGAAGAGCAAGATGTACTTGCTGGACAAAGATATGGCATTATCCGATTTGGTAGTAGAGTAGATATTTATCTACCTCTCAATACTACGATAGAAGTAGAAATTGGACAAACATGCATTGGGGGCGAAACAATTATTGCAGATTTAACTAAAAAGAAATCTGATCAAAAAAGTTTTGTTAGAAGATAACACTCTACTGTGGAGAAAGAATTGATTAAATTTAGGCGTAAAAGAAAATTAATCACTAGACCAGTTCCTTTTGTACATTTATTCCCTAATGTCGTCACATTACTTGGATTAATAATTGGCATTAGTTCAATACGTTTTGCACTAGAACATAGATGGGAAGAAGCTATTTATTGCATTTTGATTGCAACTATTATAGATGGTATGGATGGTATTATTGCAAGATTTTTGAACGCCACTAGCCACTTTGGTGCAGAATTAGATTCACTATGTGATTTAGTCAATTTTGGCTTTTGCCCTTCCATAATAACTTATTTATGGTTATTTGACCAACAAAGTGTGGAAAAAATAAGCTGGGGCTGCTCATTATTTTTTACTGTATGTATGGCTATCAGATTAGCGAGATTTAATACTAATATTACAACCCCAAAAACTACATATTTTTTTCAAGGTGTTCCTGCACCTAGCGGCGCAATGCTCGTGTTAATGCCTATTATACTTCAGTTTAAATTCTTGCCATTATTGAACATGGCTAACTTATTTATCCCCTCTTTATATATCAATATTTATGTAATATTTATTGCATTATTAGTAGCAAGCCGACTCCCTACTATCTCTCTAAAAAAGATTGTAATTAGCCCGAAATATCTGACTTTAGTAATGTTAATTTTTGCAGTCACTATTATAGCGCTTTATATGTATACATGGTATGTTTTACCTATCGCAGCCATATTATATTTAATCTCAATTCCAGTTTGTTTATATAAAACCCACCAAGTAAATGATGAATCTACACAGCATAGTTGAGCAAAAATTTTATTCTAAAAACGCTAGAATAATAGTAGCTTCCAGCAGCTTAATATTATTTATCTATATAATGCATTATATTTACGTGTGGACAGTGACACAATCAACAGATAATGCTTATGTTGAAGGGTTAATCTCCGAAGTCAGCTCAGAAATTGAAGGTACTATTTCAAAAATATTAATCACAGAAAATAACAAAGTATCACAGGGAGATATTATTGCTTATATTGACGACAAAATATATGCAGCTAATGTCAAGAAGTCCGCTACTATATTAGAAAAAGCTCTCAAAAATCTTGATGTAATCAAATATAAGATAAAATTAGCAGAAATTGCTTATCAAAAAGCGCAACTTAAACTAAAATTATCTAAGGAAAATTTACGCATAGTAGAACAAGATTTTATTAGGGCTCAAAGCTTGAATAAAGATAATTATTCAAGTCAGCGTAGTGTAGATTTTGCTGAACTAAATTATCTAGAAGCAAAAAACTCACTACAACAAGCTGCACTCGAAGTAGAATCTAGTGCGAATAATTTACAATTATTAGCAACCGAATCGCAGATATTAGAAGCAGACTATGAGGTAGCAGTTGCTAATAATATAATCGAAGAGACTAATCTGAAACATACAATCATATATGCACCAATTAGTGGCATAATGACTAATAGCATTATGCGTGAAGGAAACTTAGTACGTCCTGGTAGAACATTATTTATGATAGTACCAGAAAAGGATTTGTATATTAAAGCTAACTTCAAAGAGACACAAGTGAAGAATTTCAGAGAAAATATGGCTGCAGAAATTCAAATAGATGCTATCAAGAATATTAAGCTCACAGGCACTATACGCAATTTATCACCAGCCACCGGCTCAAAATTTGCCTTAATACCACCTCAAAATGCTACTGGTAATTTTACTAAAATCGTACAGCGTGTCCCTGTTATTATAGATTTTCAGGTACCCGAAGAATTCAAAAATATAATAGTCCCAGGTATGTCTTGTGTAGTGAAAATTAGAACTGATAGATAATTTGCCGTACCACAAGTGCCACATCCTATAATTTGAGCTGCACTGTTTTTTAACTATTTCTACAATTTAGTTGAATGATAATAAGTCATGCCATAGTTCTTTACAATAGAGTATTGCTGAGGTGTGAGTAAAAGAAAAAGATGTGGGCTAATCTCAAACGCTGGATCAACGAAAATTTACCTTACATAGAAGACTTACATCAAGCAATTTCTTTTTTCCTTAAATGCAATAATCTATTCTAAACGAGTATACTAAAATTACTCCGTGTCTTTCTAAAAACAAAATACCAAACCACCCATATTATGTAACTTTATATAGTAGAAATTGAGTTTAATAGACAATATTTAATAAGTTTTAACTTTACTGAAATTTACTAAATTAAGTTGAGCATAAGTTTTAACCCCTGAATCTACAAGATAATTTACTAGCAATCTCTGTATTAATTAATATAATGCAATATTTTTTTAAAGTTGTTTTATTATTGACTAATGATTATTTTTTTATATATCTTGATTCAATAATCCTATTGTTAGGATATATTTATAATCTTTAAATACAATAGTACATGCTATGCCTCTAGACAGCTCGTCAAACATATTTGATCAAAACTCAGACAAAAACAAAACCAGCAATCGTTCACCTTTGCCGAAGACATTTAATTTATATGCTTCAAATATACCTACCAATCATACTAATAAGGTTCAAATCAGTTTGAATATTGGTACAAAACGCGATGCTTCAGAAGTTTATCAAGAAAAATCAGCCCTCCAAAAGCGACAAAAGACAACTCATGACAATACTATATTAAACATTTCTGGTTTACCCACACCTACACCAATTATCACGCCTACATCAACTATCACATCTACATCAACTATCACAAACAAAATTATTGTTTCGTCACCTAATGGTGACCGTATAAAAATTACCATAGAGTCTCCTACTAAAAACCCCCTTGAATCTCTCAAAAAACCGCAATATCATATATCAAAAATAATCAATAATAACAAAATTACACTCAACTATTTTGATCCAACTTATGATACCGCTTTTAAACATCTTTTGAGTTGCCCTGATTTAGCAAAACATTTCATTGCGCATACACTAACATTAAACGAAAATTCTATTATATCCGTAAAACCTTTAAACGTGCATCTCTCAGAACCAGGAAGTGTTAATAATATGTCTGGTACATTTGCTACGCTTGCTGTTGATTCTTTATTTAAAGTTAAAATTCATCCTGATAAAAAAATATTAGTCTTTGCCGAAATGCAAAGACAAAACTTTCCGGGCTTCCTTGTACGCACACAAATGTATGCTGCCCTAATTGCTTCAAGTCTAATTAAAAAAGGAGTTGCCGATCATTATGAAAAAATTCCTACTATAAAAGGTATAATTGTGGCTTTTAATAATATTTTGAACAATAATATTCCATATTGCGCCACAATATCTACAAATATAAAAACTCAAGATGGTTTAGTTATCAACGATGAGGTCCCCTCATTAATAGATATAAGGACTTTTGAACTTAAAAAATTTGAAAAGCATCCCGACTCGCTAATAGTAAATCAAAATTCAAATCCCATGCATCAGTGGTTACAATTCTTCTTGCAATGTGGTAAGAAAACACATATACCAGATAATATAAACGATATAATTAAATTAGCTTATAAACGTATGAGTCGAGAAAACATGCCACAAGATGTTATTGAACTTCTTTATACATCCCAAATCAAAGCGCAACAATTAGAGCATGCAAGGCAACAAGAAATGAGAGCAAACATAAATTCAGCTAAATGCGCTGGAATAGAAGAAGGCAAGATACGATCTGCTGTAGAAACAATTTTAAACCTTTTAAAATTACCTAATTTAGATCTTCAGCAGATAAAACAAGTAGTGACTACAATTGATCCTAATAAAGTCGAATCTATCACAAAATATGCTGTACATTATAAGAATCAATATAATAAGTTACCAGGTCATGATGATGTAATCAAAAATTTAGTTTTATTTGGTAACGTTGCACAGAATATTTCTGCTGATATCGCAAATAATGATTACTATATTACCGATAATCCATTTATAGATCGTGTAGACAACGAAACTATTATTATCGGTGCAACAGATGAAACTATTGATTAGTGGTAAAAAACTGATTGGCATTAAATATACACTATGGATTTAATAAAATTGTGCAAATATAATTTAAAACATAGTTTTTTCTTTATTTTGAGACGTAATAAGCAAAAACCAAAAATACACTAGGCACTCCCTCGTCTCTATATTTAAATATATCAATAATACTACCCCTAGTTCCCTTCCACACAAGGGAACTAGAACCGATAAAGATAAATTCAAACTACGAAGTAGAATAGAAAACTTTTTCTCTGAGCTCAAAGAAAATCGCCGCTTAGCATTGAGATTTAAGAAATCTGATCTCTGCTTCTTAGCTTTTATTGCTATCGCTGCTATAAAATATAACCTTTGTTAACAGTGCTTAATAGAGACCACAATACTAAAATAATTTTAAGATCACAATTTTTTGACTTCCACTTTGCCGTCGCGCATAGAGATAAGCAAATTACTACCGTCTTTAATTAATTTACTATCTGATATGATTTCTCCATTTGTATTTTCAATAATAGCGTAACCACGTTCTATCACTTTTCTATAATCAAGAGTTGATAAGTTTGTAGCGCTAATAGTTAAACGATTATTATATAGTGTAAGTAAGTTGCTTTGTTGTTTATCGAGGCTATTACTTTGTTGTTGATATTGTAGATATTTATATTGTATAATTCGATGCACAGAAAAGCGAGAAGAGGGAAATTTTTCTAGTACAATCATTTTGTGCTTCAGTAAATTAGATAAAGAGCCAGAAAAACGAAATCCAAGTTCATCAATTTTTTGACTATAAAATCTTATAATATTTTTAATATTATTTTGAATAGTAACATTACTATTAACTAATTGCTGTTGGTAATATCTTATTAACTCTTGGAGTCGTAAGTTAAGTCTTTTTTCTGCATTATTTAAAGTGTTAAGCAAATCGCTAGCTACTGGCACAGCAAATTCAGCAGCTGCTGTTGGCGTAGGAGCTCTTAAATCTGCAACAAAATCCAGCAATGTAAAATCTGTTTCATGGCCAATAGCTGAAATAATAGGAATTTGCGACTTAAAAGCTGCTCTTACAACAATTTCTTCATTGAAAGACCACAAATCTTCAATTGAGCCGCCGCCCCGTGCAATAATTAATAATTGTGGGCGCAAGTGATTACTGATAGAGTTAAAGCCGTTAATTGCATTAACTACTTCCTCAGCGGAATTTGTTCCTTGAACACTTACAGGCCAGATCAATATATTTGTTTTGCATCGATCATTAATACGGTGAATAATATCGCGTATCACTGCGCCTGATAAAGATGTGATAATGCCAATTTTGTATGGTAGCATCGGAATTGGTTTTTTGTGTTGAGCTAAAAATAACCCCTCCTTTTCAAATTTAATTTTCCGTTCTGCTAGTATTTGTATAAAAGCACCAATGCCATTTGGCTGAATAGATTCAACTGATATTTGATATTTTGATTGCCCAGCATAGGCTGTGACTTTGCCAATGACTAAAACCTCCATACCCTCTTCTAACTTAAAATTGATTTTTGCTAAAATTGGGCGCCAACAAGTTGCTGCTATTACTGATTTACTGTCTTTTAACGAAAAATACCCGTGGCCAGAATCTGCAATTTTTAAACCAGAGATTTCTCCTTTAATTTGAACTACTCCTAATTTATCCTCTAAAAGATATTTTATCTTAGAAGAAATATCGGAAACAGAAAAAATTATATTGTTTTCTCCTAGTACTGGAACATTTTCAAACATTTTTGATATTATATAATTATATTGATTGGTTCTAATAATTTTTTAAATATAATAACTAAAAAACTCCTATTAACCATATAAATATAAGTAAATGCACAGTTTTTACAAACTACTCTACCACCTGCTGCATAATATTTTTTTGTTAAATGCATTTTTTCTAACGGAACTCAATTATTGTGCTATTGCGCAGGCTGCAAGCAAAGCTGAGTTATTTTTAAAGGCTGATCAAATCTATTATGATAAGCAGCAAGATGAAATTCGAGCACAAGGAAATGTAGTCATTGATATAGGAGAATATATACTTGAGACTGATTCTGTAAAATATAATTTTCCCAGAGATATGGTCTATGCAGATCATGGAGTCAAAATTAGCGGAGGGCCATATAAAAATATTTATGGAGAGCAAATTATTTTTAAAAATGATGTACAACAGGGGGTAATTAAAAACTTTGTCGCAAGGTTTGACAAAAACTCAATAATTGCGGCTCAGTATGCTAAAAAATTAGCTGATAGATATTTTTATTTAGAAAATGCTGTTTTTTCTCCATGTCGTACTTATTGCTCTGGTAATGCGTTATGGCAGATTAAAGCTGAAAAAGCTATAATAGATTATGATGCACAAAAAGTAATATATAGAAACTCTGCGTTTGAAGTATATGGTCATCGTATTATGTATGTTCCATATTTTTCACATCCTACACCTGATGCTGACTCACAATCAGGGTTCTTAGTACCAGGAATAAAAAATAAGGATCTTTTGTTACCAATCTATTTTCGGATTAAACCTTATGCAGATCTCACTTTTAGTCCAAGAATTTCACCACATTATAGTATTTTTGAAACTGAATATAGACAAAAAACCTCTAATGGTGAATTTGAAATTTTAGCAAATTTTGGTAATCCTTCGGACAAAAAATTAAAAATTTACCAAGATATACAGGAACAAAAAAATATTCACCGAGATGGAAGGTTTCATTTAAAAGTTAATGGTAAATTAACAACAGCGGATTTAGCTAATTTGGGCTATAAAATAGATATTGCTTCAGACAAGTCTTATTTAGCTAACTACTATAATATTTATGATCCATACTTAACTTCTGAAATTTACGGGGAATATGCAGAACAGCGAGATTATTTTTCTTTAAAAGCTGTTGGCTTTCAGGAGCTACGTACAGATGGTGATAGTAAAAGATCTTTTTTAACTCCTTTAATTAATACACAACATAGTATTGCTCTGAACCAAGATGAATCTGTCATTTTTAATATACGTAGTAATTCTTTGGTGTACACTAATAGTGACAGCGCAAGTCTTTTAAAATCTTCTATAAAAGCTGGCTTACACATCAATCATATATTAGATTCTGGACATATATTCACATATGATATTAGTAATAGATTAGATATATATGTAAGCCAAACAATAGATAAACCAGAAGAAATTACAATATTCAATATTCCATCTGCAAGTATTCAATGGCGCTACCCCCTCATAGGACATTTTCATAATAAAATGATACAAATAGAACCTATAATCAAAGTTTGTGGTGCAAAAGATGCTTTTCAAAATCGAGAAAAGAATCCAAATTATGTACTAAAAAATTATATGACTGAATTGAATGAGAGTAATATATTTCATTTAGATAAGCTCAACATAGTGAATAATTATGAGCGTAACTTTCAAGCTAGTTATGGTATTAATGCATCTCTCAGCTTTAACGAATTTTATATTAAAAGTTTTTTTGGTCAGGCTTATTATAATATGACATTTCGTGGGAAGCGTTATCTTGAACAAGTGGGTAATATTACTACTAATATAGGTGAGAATCTATCTATAATATATCGTTATAGAGGTGACAACAATTTTCATCCTATTAGACAAGAAGTAGAAATGAACGCCTCTTTCAGCAAATTAAAAACACACATTGAATTTGCAAAATTAAACAATATATCTACTTATTTTAGCGACTTAACTTTACCTGAGAAACAGGATAAAATATCACAATTAAATTGGGGGATAGATTACCAGATTGCCAAGGGTCTCTGGGTTGGAGCAGGAATTAGAGCTAATATTTCATATCCTAAAACAGAATTGCTCAGCAGAAATATTCGCATGACATATATATTTGATTGTGTTAGTATAAGCTGCGGATGGACAGATAATTTGTTCGAGGATAAAGCTAGGGGTATTAGAAAAAGACGTTTTCCTAATTTTGGACTGAAGTTGAAAGTTTTGAATATGTAATTAATTGAAATAGATCATAATGAAACAAATATTTATAATTATAATTTGGGCATTATATAGCCTAAATTATGTATCAGCAGCTGATAAAGATATAGTAGCTATGGTGCAAGGTCAACCTATCACTAAATACCAACTAGATAATAGAGCTAAATTAGTAATTAATACACAAAATATTACTTTTAACAGTAGAGATGATAGAGATGAGTTTGATAAACAAATTATAGATCAATTAGTAGAAGAAGAGTTAGTAAAAAAAGCTGCACAAGAGTTTGGAATAGAGTTAAAATCAGAAATGATTGATGCGGCTATTAGATCGCTTGAAAAGCAAAATAATTTCCCACAAAATTATATGGTGTCTCTGCTGCAAGAACATGGTTTATCTGTAGAAAGTTATAGAAATAAAATTGGTTATGAAATTTTGCGAGGCAGAATTTTTTCAATGTTAGCCTCTGATATTTCAGTAACTGAAGCTGAAGCCAGAAATCATTTGTGGAATTCTCAGCAGATCAAACCAAAAATTCATATATGGGTTGTGTCTTCCAAGGCTCAAGAAGATAGCTATAATAGTTTTGACCAAATGCAAAAATTGCGCCATAGTTTAATGCAATCTGATCTTAATAAATTATCTATAACCCAAGATACTCAGCTGGTGGATATGGTAGAATTATTTGATTATTCTAAACTGACTCCTCATACTAAATCAGCGCTGAAAGACACTAATAAAGGTTCTGTGAGTAAGGTGTATCAGGAGGATAACAAATATAAATTAATTGTAGTACTAGAAAAAGATTTTATAGATGAAAAAGAGATTAGTGCTATTAAAAATGATCTAAAAATGCAAAAAGCTGAAAAAAAATATAATTTCTTTATAAAGGGATTACGTAACAAAACTGATATAGTAATTAAATAACAATGTTACCTACTATTGCTCAACTTGTAAGTAAATATGAGTTGCAGCCGTTAAAAAAATATGGTCAGAATTTCATATATGACGAAAGTTTATGCGACAAAATTGTAAAATATGCTGGAATTAATTCTAATTCAAAAGTACTTGAGGTGGGGCCTGGCCCCGCAGGGCTTACTCGTGCAATCTTGAGGCTAGATCCTGATTCGTGTGTTGTAATTGAGATGGATCAACGTTTTGCTATTTTACTTAATGAAATTAAGTCATATTATCCAAAATTATCAATAAAACAAGGCGATGCACTAAATGTCAGTCTCTCAGACCTTACTGATGACAAGATTGATATAGTATCTAATTTACCATATAATGTAGGTTGTAAATTACTCACTAATTGGCTTGAAGAAATAGAGTTAGTAAATTCTATTACTGTGATGTTGCAAAAAGAAGTTGTAGAGCGAATTATAGCAAAGCCTTCATGTAAAGATTATGGAAGATTATCTATTATCTGCCAAATTTTATGTGATGTAGAAAAATGTTTTGATGTGAGTCCTAAAGTGTTTTATCCCCCTCCGAAAGTGCACTCAGCAGTGATAAAGTTAGTTCCTAAAAATATTAGGATCTCACAAGATATGATAAAAAAAATTCAATTTATTACGATGCATGCTTTTAGTAATAGAAGAAAAGCGCTCAAAAATTCTTTACAGGCTTTACCAAATCATCTAATAATTTTAGAAAAATTAGGTATTGATGCGTTATTGAGGCCCGAAAATCTTTCACCGAATGATTATCATAATATAGCTATGTTGACGCAAGAATAATTATTCTGAAACAACTAATCATTTGCTATATCACTCTAGATTATTTAATATTTTAATTAGACTAAGGTTAGTAAATATTATATAGTATACATTAATAGATCAAATACTATGCTAAATATGCAAACTAATAATATAATATTATCAGAATATTTGCCAATTTTAATATTTATAGGAGTTGCTACCTTTTTAGCTGTTATTTGTTTAGTAATACCAAAAATTTTAGGAAATAATATTTCTCAAAGAGATAAATTATCTCAGTATGAATGCGGTTTCGATGCATTTGAAAATTCGCGTACTAAACTTGATATAAGGTTTTATTTAGTAGCGATCCTATTTATAATATTTGATTTAGAAATTGCTTTTCTGATTCCTTGGGCTTTAAATCTAAAATCAATTGGTCTATTTGGTTTTTGGTCGATGATGATATTTTTAGTGATTCTAACTATAGGTTTTGTTTACGAATGGCGCAAAGGAGCTTTAGAATGGGAATAAATAATGACCAAGATGATTTTTTTAGCCATGAAATGTCTAATAGAGGTTATGTACTTGCTAAAATAGATGAGTTAAGTGCATGGGCTAGAGCTAATTCTTTATGGCCTATGACTTTTGGTTTGGCATGTTGTGCTGTAGAAATGATGCAAGCAGCTGCTAGTAGATATGATATGGATAGATTTGGTTTCTTATTTAGGCCAAGTCCGCGTCAAGCAGATTTGATGATCGTAGCTGGTACTTTGACTAATAAAATGGCTCCAGCTTTACGAAGAGTATATGATCAAATGACTGAACCGAAATATGTTATTTCAATGGGAAGTTGTGCAAATGGAGGTGGATATTATCATTATTCTTATTCTGTTGTAAGGGGTTGTGATCGTATAGTTCCTGTTGATATATATGTACCGGGTTGTCCTCCCACAGCTGAGGCCTTAATATATGGATTAATGCAGTTGCAAAAGAAAATTAAAAGGACAAATAAATTTAAGGGGTAATTTATGGATTTTCGTCGATACATCGAAAATTTTATGGCCGAAAATAATATATTGTTCACTTGCTGCGAAAATACTAATTTATTTGGTTATAAATTAGCTAGTCCCCAGTCTATACCACTCATTATCGATTTTGTAAAAAATGATTTGAATTTACGTTTTGCTGTTCTTACCGATCTATTCGGGGCTGATTTTATAGATAGAGAAAAACGATTTGAAATTGTATATAATTTGCTGAGTCTTAAATTAAATCAAAGAATAATATTCAAGATATATTTATCAGAGCAAGAAAAAATTCAAAGTATAACAAACATTTACCCAGCTGCAAGTTGGTATGAACGAGAAATCTATGATATGTTTGGAGTAGAGTTTGAGAATTCTTCTGATATGCGCAGGATTCTAACTGATTATGGCTTTCAGGGGCATCCTCTTAGAAAGGATTTTCCTTTGACTGGACATTTACAAGTAAAATATGATACTCAACTCGAAAAAGTAGTATATGAGCCAGTATCTTTAGAACAAGAATTTAGAAATTTTGATTTTACCTCTCCTTGGACCGGTCCTAATATCAATGTTTTGCCTGGTGATGAGAAAGCAAATAAATAATAATTTATGATACATACTCAAAATATACATAACGAGAAAGAAGAAATAACGGGCACTACTACAATCAATTTTGGCCCCCAGCATCCTGCTGCACACGGTGTATTGCGACTTATATTACAAATGCAAGGCGAAGTAGTAAATAAAGCGGATCCACATATAGGTTTGTTGCATCGTGGTACTGAGAAATTGATTGAACATAAAACTTATATTCAAGCTTTACCTTATTTTGACCGTTTAGATTATGTGTCACCAATGTGCCAAGAACATGCATATTCTTTAGCTGTTGAGCGGTTACTTGGTTGCAGTATACCAAAACGTGCTCAATATATCAGAGTATTATTTTCTGAGCTCACAAGAATATTAAATCATACGCTGAATATAGGAACTCAAGCAGTAGATTTGGGTGCTACTACTCCATTATTATGGTTATTTGAAGAGCGTGAAAAAATTATGGAGTTTTATGAACGTGTTTCAGGCTCAAGAATGCATTCAAATTATATTAGGCCCGGTGGTGTTGCATCCGATTTACCTGATGGGTTGTTGAATGATATTGAAGTATTTGCAGACAAATTTATTCCTATCTTAGATAATATAGAGGATTTGATTACGGAAAATCGGATTTGGAAACAACGCTTAGTAGGTATAGGAGTTGTAACACAAAAACAAGCTATGGAGTGGGGTTTTTCTGGTCCAATGTTACGTGGTTCTGGTGTTGAGTGGGATTTGCGTAAATCTAATCCTTATGAAATATACGATAAATTAGAATTTGACATTCCAATAGGCAAAACGGGTGATTGTTATGATCGATATCTTATTAGAGTTGAAGAAATGCGTCAATCTATTAGGATTATAAAACAATGTATTGAAAAGATGCCCTTAGGTCCAGTGAAAACTATGGATAGTAGAATTAACCCTCCTAAAAGAGAAGAGATGAAAACTTCTATGGAAGCAATGATTAATCATTTTAAGCTTTATACAGAAGGCTATAATGTGCCAGTAGGCGAAGCTTATGGAGTTGTAGAAGCACCGAAAGGTGAGTTTGGAGTTTACTTATATTCTGATGGTTCGAATAAACCTTATAGATGCAGGATAAAAGCACCAGGTTTTGCCCATTTACAAGGTTTAGATTTTATGAGCAAAGGCCATTTAATGGCAGATGTAGTGTCTATTATATCTAGTTTAGATATAGTATTTGGAGAGATTGATCGATGAAAAATAAAAAATTTATTTTTACTGATGAAAATTTGGAAAATGCTAAGAAAATATTAGCTAAATATCCGCTTGGTAGAGAAAAAAGCGCGGTTTTGCCACTTCTAGATATGGCGCAAAGACAGAATGATGGATGGATTTCTACTGAAGTGATAGAATATATAGCTGATATGATAGAGCAACCATATATGCGTGTTTACGAAGTGGCAAGTTTTTATAGTATGTTTTATTTAAAACCAGTCGGGAAATATCATATTCAAGTGTGTGGTACAACTCCATGCTGGCTTAGGGGAGCTCATGATATATTAGCAGAAGTAGAAGCTATATCAGGCGCTAAGTGTGGTAATACAAGTCAAGATGGCCAATTTACTGTGACTGAAGTTGAATGTTTAGGTGCTTGTAGAAATGCCCCGGTAGTCCAAATTAATGACGATTTTTATGAAGATTTGGACATCAAAAAAATTAGAAATATAGTAAAATCTAAAGTTAATTTATAATATTTGAGATGATAAAATGAAGTATTTACAGCGACTAGTTTTTATCATAATTATGATACCTTGTCTTTGTAATGGTAGTAATATTTTATTAGAAACAAAAATATACGAATTTGATAATAAAAACAGGCGTCCCCGATGTAATGGTAAAATTTCTTATCCACAATTAATTATTAATCCAATAGAAGAACAACAAGAATTATACTTGAATATTAATAAAAAAATAGAAGATATTGTTAAGGAATATAGTGTATGTAATAAAACTAGCAAAAATTCTTATAGTGCAGAATTTGAAGTACCTAATTCTGGAGTACAAGATCTTTTTAGTATATTATGGCGTACTAAAAAACATAACAAAACCTCTAGAATAGAGTCAATAACAATAAATATCCATACCGGAGAAATATTAAAAGAAGATAATATATTTCACAATCATAGTAGTAATTTGATTCATGAACTTGTCAAATTATCTAAAGATCGCCTTAATATGCAAATTACTTGGGACGAGTTTTTGAAAAAAATTGAGAATAAAGAAATTCAACTATATTTAAAAAATGGAGAATGGTTCATTGTATTTAATGATACAACCTCTTCTGATAATATATTTGAAACAACGTTGCCTAGATATTTTATAAGATATAGACAAATACATGATAAGTAAGCAAAATTTAATTTTTACTAATATAGACGGTAGTAATCCGATATCCATTGAGGTTGCAATGCAACGTGGTGATTGGTCAACAAGTAAAGAAATTATTGCTAAAGGCAAAGAATGGATTATTGAGGAAGTCAAAAAATCTGGTTTACGTGGACGTGGTGGAGCCGGTTTTCCTACTGGTGTCAAATGGTCTTTTATGCCTAAAGAACATGCAAAACCATCTTATCTAGTCGTTAATGCCGACGAATCAGAGCCTGGTACATGCAAAGATAGAGATATTATAAGATATGAACCACATAAATTAGTAGAAGGATGTCTTTATGGCTCGATTGCTATTGGTGCTAAAACTTGCTATATATATATACGCGGTGAATTTTATAACGAAGCCAAGATATTACAAAAAGCCATTGATGAAGCTTATCAACATGGTCTGATTGGTAAAAATGCATCTGGTAGCGGTTATGATGTTGATATTTATTTACATAGAGGAGCAGGCGCTTATATTTGTGGAGAAGAAACAGCATTGCTTGAGAGTTTAGAAGGTAATAAAGGGCAGCCACGTTTAAAACCTCCTTTTCCAGCCGGCGCAGGTTTATATGGATGTCCGACTACAATTAATAATGTTGAATCAATTGCTGTAGTGCCTACAATATTACGTCGAGGAGGTGAATGGTTTGCATCATTAGGTAAGCAAAATAACACAGGTACAAAATTATATTGCATATCAGGGCACGTTAATAAGCCGTGTATTGTTGAGGAAGAAATGGGTATATCGCTAAAACAATTAATAGATGAATATGCTGGTGGAGTTAGGGGAGGATGGGATAATCTGAAAGCGATAATACCAGGTGGTTCTTCGGTTCCAATGATCCCTAAAGATATATGTGAAATTGTCACTATGGATTTTGATGCTTTAAAAGCAGTAGGATCAGGTCTTGGTACTGGTGGTATTATAGTAATGGATCAATCAACAGATATTATTTATGCTATCGCTCGTTTGAGCAAGTTTTATATGCATGAATCTTGTGGTCAGTGTACACCTTGTCGTGAAGGAACTGGCTGGATGTGGCGTGTGATGATGCGCTTAGTGAAAGGAGAGGCGCGCATAGAAGAGATTGATGAGTTATTAGAGGTGACAAAACAAGTAGAAGGTCACACTATTTGTGCTTTAGGAGATGCAGCAGCCTGGCCTATACAAGGTTTGATCAGACATTTCCGTAGTGAGATTATAGAACGAATAGAAAATAGAAATTATGAATAATTAGATTTTAGTTGAACATATTTTTATAGATAATAACTCTGATATAATATGTAGATAAATCAGTAAAAATATGGCTTGACTAATTCGATTATGGTGTATATTTTAATCTGCAATGAATTAGATAATTTGTAAACTGTGTCTAAGAAAAAAAATAAAAATTTATTAGTGAAATTAACAAGTACTGCAGGTACTGGTTATTTTCTTGTAAAAAAAAGAAATCCAAAAACTCAAACTGAGAAGCTTTCATTCAAGAAATATGATCCAAAAATTAGAAAGCACGTAGAGTTTAAAGAAGAAAAAATAAAATAGAGATCAGATATGGCTGTCAAAATTCGTTTAGCAAGAGGCGGTGCGAAAAAAAAACCTTATTATAGAATTGTTGTCGCAGATGTAAGAGCACCAAGAGACGGAGATTTTATCGAAAAAGTAGGTACATATAACCCACTTTTGAATAAGGATAATGCTGAGCGTATAACCTTAAAAAATGAGCGTATAGAATATTGGTTGTCTCAAGGCGCACAACCAACTGATAAAGTAGCTCATTTTATTAAACAATCTGGTATTGCAATGCCAACTTCCATATTGAAAAAAATGGAAATAAGAAACAAAGCTCAAGTAGTCAAACCTTCTAAGAAAGAGTTGAAAGCTCAAGCTAAGTAATTATATTTAGCAACTAATAAAACTGCAATCATATATTTGATGTCAGTTTAATTTAATACAAAATTTGTATAAATTAATTGCAGTGTCAGGCAATTTATAATAATATACACATATCTTTGTATTATTTAGCCGGATTAGCTCAACGGCAGAGCAACCGCCTTGTAAGCGGTAGGTTATCAGTTCGAATCCGATATCCGGCACCACACCACCACATAATCTTTTTTCAGTTATTACTAAACTTATACCAACAAAAATATATAGTAAATTATAACAAAAAATCATGCTATTTTGTTCATAAAATACATTTGCTAAGAACAATACTGATCAAACTTCTATTACAAAGTGCTGATATAGTAATTTACAATAGAGTTGCATTTCAAGAAAAAAGCCATTGCTTGATTTCAGTCTTCCACGTAAGATAAATTTTGGTTAATCCAGCGTTGAGATTAGCACACAGCTTTTTCTCTTACTCCCACCTCAGCAATACTTTATTGTAAAGAACTATGGCATTGTTAACAAAATAATTTGAATAATTTAGCGATAGCAAGAGCTATGAAGCTAAGGAAAGAGTGATCCATTTTATCAAATCTCATAGCGATCCTCTTATTTTCCTTTAATCTACCAAAGAAGCGCTCAATGATATTACGTTTTTTGTATAGTTTAACGTCATAAAAATCTTCAGGAGTTAATACGGAATCCTCTGGTAAATAAACTCCTTTAAATGGTATTACAGGAGTCACTCCGTGTGATTTAATAATACTCCTAACATTTGCAGTGTCGTACCCCTTGTCGGCCACAAGGTATTTTATTTTATCCCACGGCAGTTCTTGGTTAAGCTCTTCAAAGCTTTTACAATCTTGTCTTTGCGCTGGAAACAGTTTACAAGCTACAACCGAGTGGTCACTAATTGCAACGTGCATAGTTGTGCCTAAACCCTTTCTTCCTCTACCGGTCGCTTGTGCTCCTCTCTTTTTTTAAAGCGCCTCCCCCATGTCTGTGCAACGGCACAATTGAACCATCAACGAAGATTATATCTATCGCTATCTCTTTAAGGCTTTGCAAATAATATAATAACTTCCAAAAGAACCCTTTCTCACTCCATCTTTTATATCTGGTATAAATCGTATGCCAATTGCCATATTCCTCAGGTAGATCTCTCCATGATACACCAGTCCTTAAAATATATAGCACTCCACAAAAAAAATTGTAATTACTCACTTTCGTAGGTCTACCTAGTTTTTGTTTCGCTTCCTCTAAAAATGGCTCTATTAACTCCTTGAATCTCCCTTCTTTTATTGGATATTTTCTCTCTTCTCTCATAATTGAATCCTCTCTATTGTTCAATTAGCATACCACTTCTCCTATACTTTTAAAATTATTTTGTTAACAATGCCATATAATAAAATCTAATCTGCGGATGTGACGTTGTCTCCTCTGTGTTATATTCACCTCAGTTCGAGATAATGGTGTAGTTTAAAAAGGTATCAAAAGTCTAATTTATGTAAGGTTTATTTTTCTTGAATAAACCATTGATTGGTGACCGATGCCTTGTATACTCAAGATTCATTTTATTTTTCAAATAATCAAATATTGTCTCAATATTTCTCTTTCACAACAAAATGTTTTCCTTTAAGTACATTAATTTATTTGGAATATTTTGCTTAATTCCATGTAGCATTTTCAATTCTCTTTCATATAAATTAACGAGTTTAATATAACCTTTGCCGACATATATATAAAACCAGTTAATTACTTTGTTAGATCAGGCAGAAAATCCTATCATCTAGGTTGCTTTTAGTCATTTTTAGCACAATAACTTCACCTTTCTCATTTAATGAGTAAATGCCATTTAAATCCGTAAAAAAAGCCCATCGAAGACTTACCCTTGCTTGGCAAGTCCTGCAAATGTTTTGTTCTTGTATGGTCTTTTATTATAACAAGCTTTTATAGTTGTCGCATCCATAAAATATGTAGCGGTTTCTTCGCCAAATAATAAGTGCAAGAGTATGTTAAATGGTAAGAATGACCTTGGCATTATTTCTACAAATCAATTAGTCATCTTTATTGATATATTCTATACAAGTCTTATAAAAATATTTAAAATTTTGTGCATAAGATATAGCTAAGATCCTATAAAAGAGTCATATTATAAGAGTAGGGATTGTGCTTTTATAACTAAAACGTATGGGTGTCACCTATAAAAAAAACTCTAAATCATCCCAAAGCGGATTCCGAAAAAAGATTTACGTTTTGCCAAAAATTGATGAGTTAAAAAAAGGAAGATAAGCAGATAGTGTATATTGATTAGAGTGGCTTTGCACATGACATGCCAAGAACACATGGCTATTCTGATAAAGGTAAGCGTTGCTATGGTACTCATGACTGGGGAGCTAAAGGCAGAACTAATGCTATAGGGGCTTTAATTGGCAGAGCTCTGATTGCAATTGGTTTGATATCTGGTTCAATTAATAGAACAGTTTTTATGTCCTGGGGAGAGCAAATTTTACTGTAAAAAGTGTAATTGTTATAGATAACGCTTCTTTCCATAAAGGTAAAGACATGCAAAAATGCGGCATTGCTAAATAATAGCTAAGTCTATTCTAATAAAAAAGACTCAGTCTATTATCAGCACCTGAGTCTTTTACAAATATATACACAACCAATTATTAGGATGCAGTTTGTTTTATCAATTTGGCCAATCTGCTCACTTTTCGAGCACCTGTATTTTTTTTGATTACACCCTTAGCTACCCCTTTCATAATTTCTGATTGCGCTTGAATCAGGGCGTTTTTTGTATCTTCATTAGAGTTATGCTGAGCAGCTGCTATTACTTTTTTAATATAAGTTTTAATTCTACTTTTTCTATTTCTATTTACTTCAGTAACAGTTTTTACCTTACGTATTGCTTTTTTAGTCGAAGAATGATTAGCCATTATTTACCTCATCTTGAATTTCATTTTGTGAATTTTGAACTACTGGCGCAGGAGTAATTTTACCTTTAGCAGTCATATCTCTTTCAACAAATTCAATAACAGCTACTGGAGCCATATCACCATATCTAAATCCAGCTTTAAGTATACGAGTATACCCACCTGGTCTTGCTTTATATCTCTCAGATAAAACTGACATCAATTTAGTGACAGCTACTTTATCCTTGATTTGTGATATGATTTCTCTTCTAGCCGCAAGAGTATTTTTTCTGGCTTTGGTAACTATTTTTTCAACAATGGGACGTAAAGCTTTTGCTTTAGGAAGTGTTGTCTTAATTTGCTCATGCATTATCAGTGCAACAACCATATTTGAAAACATAGCTAATCTATGCGATGAGGTTCTGTTTAGTTTGGTACTTTTTAATTTATGTCTCATTTTCTATATCTAACAGCGCTTTATATTACAAGTACAATACAAGGTTAATAATTATCTTCATATTTTTTGGCCAAAGCTTCTATATTTTCTGGCGGCCACCCTGGTATTTCCATATTAAATTTTAGATTATGTTTAGATAACAAATCTTTTATTTCGTTTAATGATTTTCTACCAAAGTTTTGAGTATTTAGCATTTGCGCTTCGGTTCTGGTAACCAAATCACCTATATATACTATATTATCGTTTCTTAAACAGTTGATAGATCTGACTGATAATTCTAGATTGTCAACTTTTTTGAGCAAAATAGGATCATATTCCAGTTCTTTTTCTTTTTCTTGTTTAATGTCTTCTTCATCTGGGAAACAAATAAATGATTGTAGTTGCTCCTGAAGAATTTTAGAAGCTAATCCTATAGCTATTTCAGGCGTTATAGAACCATTCGTTTCCACAGTCATACTAAGTTTATCATAATCTGTTACTTGCCCTATACGCGTATCTTCTACTTTATAAGACACTTTTTTTATAGGACTGAATAAAGCATCTATAGCAATAAAACCAACTGGATGATCTTTTTTATCTTGAGCTGAGGCCGGCAAATATCCTTTACCTGTAGCACAGAAAATTTCCATTTCTAAATCAACATTATCTGAAACAGTACATATAATCTGGTTTGTATTTAGAATTTCTACGTCAGAGTGTGTTTCTATCATACCAGCAGTTACTACACATGGACCTGTGACATTTAATCTTAAAGTATGATTTCCACCTGTGTGACTTTTAATAGCTACTTTTTTAAGATTCAATATAATATCTATCAAATCTTCTTTTATCCCAGATTTAGTTGAAAATTCATGGGCAACTCCAGGAATCTTGATACCAATTATTACTGTTCCACGTAATGAAGAAAGTAGTACTCTTCTTAAAGCGTTACCTAGAGTTAAACCAAATCCTCTTTCAAGAGGCTCAATTATTATGTTAGCTAGTTTGTCACTTGATTCATTTTTACTATCATAAACTATTTTAGACGGTTTAATGAGCAAATTCCAGTTGTTATTAAGTGATGATGCCATAGTAAATATTTCTCTGATTATCAAACTTGATTTTAGACTCTTCTACGCTTTGGAGCCCTTACACCATTATGTGCAACTCCAGATACGTCAGTAATTGACGTAACTACAAAATTCTGACTGAATACCGCTCTCATTGCAGATTCTCTTTGTGATCCAGCACCTTTTACACGAATAGATACTGTCTTTAAACCATGAATTTTTGCTTCTTCAGCAGCTTTGTCTACTGTGACTTGCGCGGCATAAGGAGTAGCTTTTTTAGCTCCTTTAAAACCGTGGGATCCTGCAGTAGATATCGATATAACATTTCCCTGCACATCAGAAATAGTCACTATTGTATTATTAAAGGTCGCTTTAATATGTACTAGTCCCAAGGTGATATTCTTTTTTTTCTTTTTTACTTTTTTTACTGCGCTCATTGACTACAATCCTTAAACGTTATTTCTTTTTCCCAGCGATGGCAATTGCTTTACCTTTTCTGGTCCTAGCATTAGAATGAGTATTTTGCCCTCTTACAGGTAACTTTCTGATATGTCTCAGACCCTGATAACTACGTAAGTCTTTTTTAAGCTTAATATTCATGCTGACTTCTTTTCTCAACACACCTTCAACAATAATGTTTTGATCAATTTCATTTCTCAAAGCAACTAATTCTTCATCTGTTAGATCTTTTACTCTCTTACTTTCAGAAATATTAAGCTTTCCACAAATATTGTGAGCTGACGTCGGCCCTATACCATAAATATAAGTTAAAGCAATTACTAGTCTTTTATTAGCTGGGATATTTACACCTGCAATTCTTGCCACAAACTTTCTCCAAAATAATATTTAGAAACAAAATAATATAAAAATATAGACTAAAGTCAAATCTTTTTTATAATATCATTAACTTGATAAACAATCTCCTTCATAGATTTTGCTGCATCAATAATAAAAAAATTATTTTTATTTTTTAACAATTCAATTACTGGCATAGTATTAATATAAAATTCTTTTAATCTATGCCGAATAATCTCTTCTTGGTCATCAACTCTATGGTTAAATTCTTTATGACCACAAACATCACAATGATCTTTTACTTTAGGCATAGAAAAAAACTTGTTATATAATTTTCCACAACTACTACAACTAAAACGACCAGTAACTCTTTTAATAGCAATTTTCTCATCTACATCGAAAAAGAAAACAACAAACTTATTGCTAATATTTTCTTTAAAATAATTTAGCTGGTCCAAATTTCTTGGATAACCATCTAAAATATAGCCTGCACTATATTCTTTTTTCTGCAAACAAGTTTTTACTAATAAATTCATTTTATCAGAAGGAATCATTTTACCATCTGAAATATATTTACTCAATTCTCTAGCTTCAACACTATCTTCATTTGTCATCATACGTAAGACATCGCCAGTAGAGATATGGGGTATAGATAACTTTTCCGATATTAATGCACCTTGTGTCCCCTTACCAGACCCGGGTGCGCCCATCAAAAGTATTATCTGATTCATAAAATATTATTTCTTCAATTTCATTTTCTTGATTAAATCCTCATATCTAGCACTAAAGAGATAAGTTTGAATCTGAGTAAAACTATCTAAAATAACATTTACTACTATTAAGAAACTTGTACCCCCTAATGCAAAAGACACTGACATTTTATTCATCATTAATTCTGGAATAATACATATAAATGACAAATATATTGCACCAATAGTGGTAATACGACTCAATAAATAATCAAAATATTCAGCAGTATTTTTTCCTGGTCTACGACCCGGTATATAGGCACCATTTTTTCTCAAATTATTGGCAGTATCTTCGGAATTAAAAAGGACTGCAGTGTAAAAAAAACTGAAAAATATAATCAACGTTATATATAAAAATATAAATAATGGTTTGCCATGTGCTAGATATATAGCTATTGAATTCAATATACCAATATCTTTATTAGCAGCAAAACTAGCAATTGTAGTTGGAAATAATAAAACTGAACTAGCAAAAATCGGAGGTATCACACCTGCTGTATTTAATTTCAGCGGCATATGAGTAGTATCGCCACCATAAATTTTGTTACCTACTTGCCTTTTTGGATATTGCACCAAAATTTTTCTTTGTGCGCGCTCGAAAAATATAATAACAAATATTATCAAACCCACTCCACAGGCAATTAATAAAGTTAATATAGGTGACATTATACCTTTTCTTGCTAATTCAAACATGTTTATTACGGCGCTTGGTAAACCAGAGATAATACCTATAAAAATTATCAAAGAAGTACCATTACCAATCCCATCAGAGGAAATACGCTCACCTAACCACATTAAAAACATTGTTCCAACTACAAGTGTCACTATAGTAGAAATTTTAAATATCAAAGGATCAATTACTACAATTGCACCATCAACAGTGACGGTAGATTCCAAACCAATACTTATGCCATAAGCCTGGAACATCGCAAAGAATACTGTAAGATATCTAGATAATTGGTTGATTTTTCTTTTGCCTACTTCACCTTCTTTCTTTAAATTCTCTAGAGGTTTATAAGCAATAGTCATTAACTGAATAATAATAGATGCTGTAATATATGGCATAATTGCAAGGGCAAAAACAGACATTCTTTCTAATGAACCACCAGAAAGCATGTTAAACATGCCCAAAATACCACCTTGATTCTGTTTAGCAAAATTTGATAGAGCGGCTGAATCGATACCAGGAATTGGGATAAAGGACCCTACTCTACATATTACTAAAATAAATAAGGTAAAGAGGATCTTTTTAGTCAAATCACTTTGGTGTTTAGAATACATTATAGAACTTGTCCTTTTGCTTCATTAACCATATTTAAAGCTAAACTAGAATAAGCGTCTAGTTTAATTGTTAAAGGGTGAGTTAAATTATTATTACCAGCTAATAGTTTTACTAAGCGATTTGTACTTTTTATAAAACCAATCTCAAGTAACAAATTTTTGTCTATCTGCTGCTCTTTATTAATAATACCATACTCAATTAATTCGGATAAATAATCTAAACTCACAACTGTATAATGAATATTTTTTCTAGAAGCAAAACCTCTTTTTGGCAAACGCTTAATAATTGGCATTTGACCGCCTTCAGTTTTAATAGCAACACCAGAGCGCGATTTTTGACCTTTCTCACCTCTGCCACAGGTTTTACCTTTACCACTGCCTATCCCCCTACCAACTCTTTTTCTTTTTTTAATAGAGCCAGGGAGGTTAAATAATTCGTTCAATTTCATAATAATCTCTGTTCTTGTATCGTTATATCTTTTCTACTTGAACTAAATGCTTTACCTTAACGATCATTCCTTGAATCGAAACTGTATCATTTAAAGTTTTTTCTTTACCTATAGAACCTAATCCTAAACCAGCCAGTATCTTCTTTTGATTAGGTTTTATACCTATAGAGCTCGCAATTTGCTTTACCTTAATCTGACAAGACTGATTATTTTGTACTTTTTTATTCATAATAAACGCTTATTTAGATTCTGAATTTGAGTTGACTGAGAGCTCTGTAACATTTTTTCCTCTTCTATGGGCAATGTTTTTTGGAGAACTCAATCGTTGTAAAGCATCAAAAGTTGCAGCTATCATAGTATTCGAATTAGAAGACCCAAGTGATTTTGCTACTATATCTTCGATACCTAACCTACCAAAGATTGATCTAAGGGGACCACCAGCTATAACCCCAGTACCGGGTGCTGCTCTTCGTAAAAGTACCTTTGCAGCTCCTTGTTTGCCAACTACATCATGATGTATAGTTCTACCTTGATATAAAGGAACTGTTATCATATTATTTCTTGCATCTTTAGTTGCTTTGGTTCTTGCCTCAGTGACTTCTTTTGCTTTACCACTACCATATCCTACACGACCATTTTCGTCACCAACTATTACAGTTGCAGAAAAAGAAAATGTTCTTCCACCTTTGTTAACTTTAGTGACTCGGTTAACATGCACTAAATCTTCGGATATATTATTTGTATTTTCAGACATTTATCTATCGCTCAATTAAAATTGTATCTTTTTTCTTGCTTCATCTGCTAATGCCTTGATGACACCATGATACTTATAACCACCTTTGTCAAAGGCTACAAGCTTTATTGATTGTTCCTCAGCACGGTCAGCTAAGAGTTTACCAACTTTAATAGCAGATTCAATATTACAATTAGATTTTGACAAAGCTCTTATAGACTTATCTAATGTAGAGGCTGAAACTAAAGTTATAGAATTTACATCATCAATAATTTGTGCATATATATGCTGTCCAGATCTAAAAACAGAAAGTCTATGACGATCTGATACTTTCCTTAATTTAGCTCTTATACGTTCTTTTCTTCTATCAAAATTATTTTTTGTGACCATATCATTTACCTTAGATTAGCTTTTTTTGCCTTCTTTTCTTTGTATATATTCATCTTTACGCTTAATTCCTTTACCTTTATAAGGCTCTGGTGGTCTCTGATTTTTTATTATAGCAATAAATTGTCCTAGTTTCTCTTTATTATGAGACTCCAATTTTACAATATTTTGTTTAGGAGTATCTACTTTAATATCTTGTGGTATTTCTATCTTTGTATTGTGACTTTTCCCTAATGTTAGATTAAGGAATTTACCTTGTATAGTTGCTCTATAACCTACACCATTTATTTCTAACTCTTCTTGAAAACCTTCAGAAACGCCTTTAATCATCGAGTTTATAATACTTCTTGCAGTACCCCACATTGGTCTACCATTATCATTTAATGACTTCACTAGTACAAAACTTTCAACTTTTTCAATTTCTATAGCACCGCGAAAGCTTTTTGATAAGATGCCTTTAGGACCTTTTACAGTCACATCTAAATTAGAAACACTTACTTCTACCCCTTGAGGTATGGCTACTGGTACTTTTCCTACTCTTGACATCTTGATTCTCTAAAATACTTTACAAATTATTTCGCCACCTACTTTCATTTTTTTAGCTTGTCTATCAGACATCACTCCTTGAGAAGTAGATAAAATATGAATACCCATATTATTATAATAACCTGGTAAATCATTAATAGACGAATAAGCTCTTTTACCAGGTTTTGAAACTCTATGAATTTCTGTAATAGCACCATTACCTCGTTGAGAATATTTTAAAGAAACATTAATAGTTCTTTTTTCTTCTATTCTTTCATAATTAGCTATATATCCTTCTTCTTTTAACACATCTAGGATATTGCATTTTAAATTTGACAAAGGTACCAAAACATTTAACAGCTTGCTTTTTTGACCATTTCTGATTCTAGTAAGCATATCTGCAATATTATCTGACATCGACATACATAATCTCTTATTTTTATTACCAACTTGCTTTAATTACTCCAGGCAATTGCCCTACAGCAGCTAGGTCTCGCAACATGTTACGAGAAAGGCCCATTTTACGACAATAACCTCTTGGTCTGCCAGTTAAAATACATCTATTTCTTACTCTAGTCTTTGCACCATTACGTGGCAAAGATGCCAATATCGTCACTAGTCTAAATCTGTCTTCTAAACTTGTATTTTTATTGTGAATTTGCTCTTTAAGTTTAGCTCTTTTTATAGCCATCGACTTAACAAGCTTAATTCTTTTGTTATTTCTTTCAATTGATCCTATTTTAGCCATATAATGTACTTATTAAAAAATTTTAGTTGTAAAATGGTATCCCAAAACTTGTTAATAAAAGTTTTGCTTCGTTATCACTTTTAGCAGTAGTTACTATAGTAATATCCATGCCTCTTACCTTATCAACTTTATCATAATTAATTTCAGGGAATACTATCTGCTCTTTGATACCAAAAGTAATATTACCTCTGCCATCAAAACTTTTTACAGAAAACCCTCTAAAATCTCTAACACGTGGTAAAGCAGTGACTACTAATCTTTCCAAAAATTCATACATTCTATCTTTTCGTAAAGTGACTTTACAACCTAATTTCATCCCTTCACGCAATTTAAAAGTTGCAATAGATTTCTTAGCATAAGTAGAATATGGTTTTTGACCAGATATTGCAGTTAATTCATCTATAGCTGCATTAATAGCTTTTGAATTAGTTACTACCTCACTCACACACATATTAATCACTACTTTCGAAATTTGTGGTATTTGATGATGATTCTTATAATTAAAACTTTCTTGTAGTGTTTTTACTATAGTATTTTTGTAAGTTTCTTTAAATCTCTGTAACATCTACTTACCTTCCTTAGAAATAATTTCATTTGATTTTTTAGAAAATCTCACTTTACTACCATCTTCAAGAATTCTGTAACCAATTTTCGTAGCTTCACCAGACTTGGGATCGATATGACTAACATTCGATATATGAATTGGTAATTCTTTCTTTTTAATTCCTGCTTCAGCAAATTGTGTAGCTTTAGTATGCTTTGACACTACATTAATACCAGATACAATAACTCTATTCTCTTTTTTGAGTACTTGTAATACTGTACCAACTTTTCCTTTATCTTTTCCAGTGATTGCTTTTACTTTATCACCTTTTGTAATTTTAAATTTCACCATCTTTACATCACCTCTTCGGCTAAAGATATTATTTTCATAAATCCTTTGGTTCTTAATTCTCTTGGTACTGGACCAAAAACCCTAGTACCTATTGGTTCATCTTTTTTGTCAAGCAATACCACAGAGTTAGTATCAAATTTTATAGTACTCCCATCAGGGCGCTTCACACCTTTTTTAGTTCTAACAATCAAACCTTTATGCACTTCTCCTTTTTTGATTTTACCATTAGGAGTAGCAGACTTGATAGACACTACAATAACATCACCACATCCTGAAATCATCCTGCCGGCACCTCCCAGCACTTTTATACACATTACTTTTTTTGCACCCGAGTTGTCAGCGACATCAAGGATAGTTTGCATTTGTATCATAGCTTAAATTTCCAATATTTAATTTTACAGTAAAAATATACAACTTACTAATAAAGTCAATAATTACTTTAGCTCAGCACTATCCAAGATTTAGTTTTAGATATTGGCCTAGTTTCTTGAATTTTTACTATATCACCGACTTTATATTGATTATTTTCGTCGTGAGCACTATATTTTTTTGATTTCTTAACAATTTTTTTATATAAAGGATGCATATAAGTTCTTTGCACTAATACTGATATAGTTTTATCATTAGCATCACTTTTTACTACACCTTGTAAAATCCTCTTTGGCATTTTAATTTCCTCTATTAGATTTTCTTGCTGATATTTCAGTATTCACTCTAGCTATATTTTTTCTAACTTCCGAAAATCTACTGGTATTCTTTAAATCACCTAGAGTTTTTTGAAATCTTAAATTAAATAGCTCTTTTTTTAAAGCTAATACTCTATCTTGTAATTGCTTGATATCAAAATCGGATAATAATTCCGCTTGTTTGTTAACTTTACTCATATCTTTGTACTATTTTTGTTTTAACAGGTAGTTTCGATGAAGCCAGAGTTAGTGCTTCTCTTGCTACCTCTTCATTCACACCCTCTATTTCAAACATAATTCTACCAGGTGACACTCTTGCAGCAAAAAACTCCGGAGATCCTTTACCTTTACCCATACGAACTTCGTTAGGTTTTTTTGACACAGGTAAATCGGGGAAGATTCTTATAAAAAACCTACCCTGCCTCTTCATATGTCTCACAGCAGCACGTCTTGCTGCTTCTATTTGCCTAGCTGTTACTCTTAGCGCTTCTAAAGATTTTAGGCCAAAACTACCAAAGCTTAGTGTTATACCAGCTTTTGCTTTCGGAGGAACACGACCTTTTTGAGCTTTTCTATATTTTTGTTTTTTTGGAGCTAACATTATTTTAACCCAGTATTAATTATTAGTTTTTTTAGCTTGTTGGAACTCACCTTTATATATCCAAACTTTTATACCTATAACACCATAAGTAGTATAAGCTTGCGCTGTCCCATAATCTATATCAGCACGTAAGGTATGCAAAGGCACTCTACCTTCTCTGTACCATTCAGTTCTTGCGATCTCAGCCCCTCCAAGACGACCAGAACATGCGACTTTGATGCCTTTTGCGCCTTGTTTGAAAGCATTTTGTATGGCCGATTTCATAGCCTTACGAAATGACACTCTGCTTTCCAATTGTTGTGCTATTGTTTGAGCAACAATGATAGAATCTATAGCGGATTTCTTTACTTCATGTATATTAATAAATATTTCAGTTTTAACTAGTTTTTGCACTTCAGATTTTAATTTTTCTATATCAGTACCACTTTTGCCAATAATAATACCTGGCTTTTTAGTATAAATATTGATTACAATACTATTACTAGTTCTTTGGATAACAACTTTACTTATTTGAGCTGATTTATATTGTTTATTAACTAAAGATCTAATATGCAAATCTTGTTTTAACTTTTCGGCATAATCTTTTTCTGCATATAAAACAGAGTCCCACCCCTTAAATAATGTTGGTCCTACTCTAAAGCCATGAGGATTAACTTTTTGTCCCATATTATACCTTCTCCTCTTCAGATAACGTTATATATAAATTACTAAATGGCTTCAATATTCTAGCTCCACGACCTCTAGCTCTTGGTCTAAATCTTTTCATAACTACAGACTTTCCCACTGTGGCAGAAGATATTATTAAATTATCAATATCTAGTCCCATATTATTTTCGGCATTAGCTATAGCTGATTGTAGACATTTTTTAACATCTTTAGCTATTCTTTTTGGAGAAAAACTCAGTTGAATTAGCGCGTCAGAGGCCTTCATATTTCTAATCAAACTAGTAACCAAATTTAATTTTTGTGGACTAGTTCTCAAACGAATTATAGATGCTTTAGCTGATAAATTACTCATTATATCTATCTCTATTTTCTTTTTGTTTTTTTATCCGCACCATGACCGTAATAAGTACGTGTAGGAGCGAAGGAACCCAATTTTTGCCCAACCATTTCTTCAGAAACTGACACAGGAATGAATTTATTTCCATTATGCACAGCAAAAGTAAACCCAACAAATACAGGCAAAATTGTTGATCTTCTAGACCAAGTTTTTATTACATCTTTACTACCTGATGCTATTGCTTTTTGTACTTTTGAGAGTAAATGACCATCAACAAAAGGTCCTTTCCATACAGAACGTGCCATTTTTATTCTTACCTAGTTTTGCGTTTTAAAATAAATTTCGAAGTAAGTTTATTCTTACGAGTTTTCTTACCCTTAGTTGGTTTACCCCAAGGAGTCACTGGATGACGACCACCTGAAGTTTTACCTTCACCACCACCATGTGGATGATCGATAGGATTCATCGCTACCCCTCTAACATGAGGACGATTACCTAACCACCTATTTCTTCCAGCTTTTCCTATATTAATATTTTTCTTATCTGAATTTGAAAGCTCACCTATTGTAGCCAAGCATTCAAGTAAAATTAATCTTACCTCGCCCGAAGCTAACTTAATCTGAGCATAACCCGAATCTTTACCTACCAAACTAGCAGAAACCCCAGCAGATCTAGCTATTTGTCCGCCTTTTCCTGGTTTCATTTCAATATTATGAATTATAGTACCAGTTGGGATATTCTTTAAAGGTAAAGCATTACCTATCCTAATATCAGCGCTCTCACCAGACATAATTTGGTCACCTACTTTTAATTTAGCCGGAGCTAATATATAAGATAACTGACCATCTTCATATCTGACTAAAGCAATAAAAGCTGTTCTATTTGGATCATATTCTATACGCTCTATAGTACCAACTATATCAAATTTATTCCTTTTAAAATCTATTAGACGGTATAATTTTTTATGCCCTCCGCCTATATGGCGCGAAGTAATTCTACCCAAATTATTTCTACCACCAGTTTTACTTAAACCAACAGTGAGCTGCTTAAGTGGACCACCTTTCCATAAAGTACTTCTATCAGTTCTGACCAATCCTCTTTGTGATGGCGTAACTGGATTATATTTCTTTAATGCCATTATTTAACGCCTCCAGTAAAATCGATATTGTAGCCATTTTCCAAGGTAACTATTGCTTTCTTAAAATCAGATCTACGCCCTAATGTACCCTTAAATCTTTTTACTTTACCTTTTTGATTTATCATATTAACCGATTTAACTTTTACTTCAAAAATAGCTTCCACAGCTTTTTTGACCAAAGGTTTAGATGAACAAGATGCCACTTTAAACACATATTTATTCTGTTCACCTAAAATAGTAGTTTTTTCAGTAATTATTGGCTTGTGGATTAAATCATATTGACTTTTCATTACCTTAACCTCTCCTCTAATATTGCCAAAGCGTCTTTGGTAATAAGAACCTTATTGTTCTTTATAATATCATATACATTAGCCCCAACAACAGGTACTACATTAGCACCCACTAAAGACGAGGATGACAATTTTAAATTATTATCTACTTCTTGACCTTCAATAATAAAAAAACTACCAGTACCAAATTTAGATAAATTATTAGCTAATAATTTAGTTTTAGGAGAATCCATCTTACAAGAATCTATAAAATACAAATCTCCAGAGGCTAATTTTGCAGATAAAGCATGTTTAAGTCCAAGTTTTCTTACCTTCTTTTGTAATTTAATCTCATGAGATCTCACTTGAGGACCATGAGAGATACCACCACCTCTACGTTGAACACCTCGTGCATTACCTTGTCTTGCGCGACCCGTACCTTTTTGTTTAAATGGCTTTTTACCAGTACCAGAAACCTCGCCAACCGTTTTCACAGAATGCGAACCAATACGTCTTTTGGCTAATTGCCAGTCAATTACCCTTTTTATTATATCTTCACGAGCTCCCAATCCAAAAATATCTTCTACCAACTCTACGTCGCCGATTTCTATATTTTCGAAATTCATTAGTTTAGCTTTCATATTTATTTACCTAAATATCACCAAAAGTTTAAGCGTTATTTGCTTTTTTTATTGCATCTTTTACAAATATATATTTTCCCTTCGAACCAGGAATATTACCAGAAACGATTAATACATTATTCTCATCATCAACTTCTATGACTCTTAAGTTTTGTATAGTACAATTTCTATCACCCATATGCCCTGCCATCTTTTTACCTTTAAAGACTTTACCAGGATCTTGACACTGCCCTGTAGAACCATGAGAACGATGAGATATCGAAACACCGTGTGTGGCTTCCAATCCGCGGAAGTTATGTCTTTTCATTACACCAGCAAACCCTTTACCGATAGATTTACCAGAAATATCTATATATTGTCCTACTCTAAAATGACTTGGCTTCACCTCAGTACCAATTGCTAATTTATGCTCTTCTGACACCCTGAATTCTTTAAGCAGTTTTCTTGGTTCTAACTTAGTATCTGCATAAAGTTTTTTTTGAGGTTTAGCAACTTTAGAAGCTTTCGCAATAGTAGAGCCCAAAATTACAGCATTATACCCATCTCTGTCAAGAGTTTTATGACCTATCACTTGGCAATCTTCTAATTGGAGTAAAGTTAAAGTAATTCTCTCACCTTGCTCTGTGAACATTGAAGTCATTCCAACTTTTTTTGCTATTAAACCTGTTCTCATTTCTAAGCACCCACCTAGTTTATTTTATAATTTAATTTCTACGTCGACACCAGCTGGTAAGTCAACTTTTCTTAACGCTTCGACAGTTTGTGGAGTAGGATAATTAATGATAATTAGCCTTTTTTGAGTACGAATCTCAAATTGCTCTCTAGACCTCTTATCAATGTGAGGCCCTCTTATAACTACGAATCTTTGTATTTTTCTTGGCAATGGAATAGCACCAATAATATCTGCACCAGTTCTACCTACCGCATTTATGATCGCATTAGCGGCATATCCTAGTAAATGATGATCGAATGATTTTAGTTTAATTTTAATTTTTTGATTATTCATTTTAAACTCATATTTTAAACAGCCAAGGCACTTAGGGCCAAGCAAAACAAATAAAATTCTAGTATATTAAAGCGCCCAAAAAACGAGTTAGGCGCTTCAACAATATAGTTTATTTTATTATTTTTGATACTACACCAGCACCAACAGTTCTACCTCCTTCACGGATCGCAAAACGTAATCCTTCATCCATAGCAACAGGAGAAATCATTGTTACATTAATCTTGGTGTTATCACCTGGCATTACCATTTCTGTGCCGGCGGCCAACTTAATTTCACCAGTAACATCAGTTGTTCTAAAATAAAATTGAGGGCGATAATTGTTAGTAAATGGCGTATGACGACCACCTTCAGCTTTACTTAAAACATAGATTTCAGCTTCAAATTCTGTATGCGGAGTTATTGAACCAGGCTTCGCAAGAACTTGACCTCTTTCAACATCTTCTCTAGCAATACCTCTCAGTAACAAACCAACGTTATCTCCAGCTTCACCTGAATCAAGAAGTTTTCTGAACATTTCAACACCAGTACAAGTTGTCTTTGTGGTAGCTTTTAAACCAACAATCTCCACTTCTTCACCAACTTTTATGGTACCCTTTTCAATTCTACCAGTTACAACAGTACCACGACCAGGAATAGAGAATACATCCTCTATTGGCATCAGGAAAGGTAGGTTAGTAGCACGCTCTGGTTGAGGTATATAAGAATCAACTGCCTCCATTAAATTAAGCACATCCTCATCTTTACCCTCAAGAGCTTTTAAAGCAGATCCTTTTATAATCGGTACTGTATCACCTGGAAATCCATATAAATTTAATAATTCTCTTACTTCCATTTCTACTAGCTCGATCATCTCTGGATCATCTACCATATCAACTTTATTTAAGAATACAACTATAGCAGGAACACCAACTTGACGAGCAAGCAATATATGCTCTCTAGTCTGCGGCATAGGCCCATCAGCAGCAGATACTACCAAAATAGCACCATCCATCTGAGCTGCACCAGTAATCATATTTTTTACATAGTCAGCGTGACCAGGACAATCAACGTGAGCATAATGCCTTTTATCTGTTTCATATTCTACGTGCGCAGTAGAAATGGTAATACCTCTTGCTTTTTCTTCAGGAGCTCCATCGATTTGATCATACGCAGTAGCTTTTGCCTTACCAGACTTAGCAAGTACTGTAGTAATAGCTGCTGTTAAAGTAGTTTTACCATGGTCCACGTGACCAATAGTTCCAATATTACAGTGCGGTTTGGTCCGCGCGAATTTTTCTTTTGCCATAGCGTTCCTCTTCAATTAGTAAGTTTAAGCGTTTATCTTTAGTTAAATAAATATCTCAATTTATTATCTTTAAATCCAATATGAATGGAGCGGGTGATGGGAATCGAACCCACGCAATCAGCTTGGAAGGCTGGGGCTCTACCATTGAGCTACACCCGCTTATTGATATTACCACTTTAATATTATAAGTGGTGGAGAGAGAAGGATTCGAACCTTCGTACGCGTACGCGGGCAGATTTACAGTCTGCTGCCTTTAACCACTCGGCCATCTCTCCAATATCATTTGATCCATCTAAAAGTCACTTTATAGCAAAATTTATGATGTATCATATAGCCTATTGTCTTCAAATTCTCTAAATTCAAAGATATATTCAAATGTTTAGTTGTAACTTTCTATAATAAATAGTAGTTTGTGTCAAGGACATTTTTAATAAGTTAGATAATAGTAAATGAAAAAGAATCACTCTAATCCTTCATTAGGAAAAGAAGAATATTATATGTATGGTAAACATGCAGTATTAGCAGCAATCAATAACCCTAAGAGGACTATCAAAAAAATTTATTGCATAGATAAATTATTAGAACCAGTTAATATTGCACTAAAAAACAGAAATCATCCTATAGAAATAGAAGTATTAAATAATGATGCTATCAGGAAAAAATTTAGAATAGAAGCTACACATCAAGGCATTATCGCCTTAGTCAAAAGCTGTAATGAATATAACATTGAAAAGTTACAATTTACATCAGAAAAAGACCGAGTTTTAATCCTTGATCAAATTACCGATCCTCAAAATATTGGTACAATAATTAGAAGTGCAGCTGCATTTGGCATCGATAAAATTATATTGCCCAAAGATAATAGTCCTGAAGAAAATGCTTCAATTGCTAAAACAGCCTGTGGATGCTTAGAATTAGTTCAAATAGTCCGAATTACAAATTTAAATCAAACAATTAAGAAGCTAAAAAACCTAGGCTTTTGGGTAGTTGGTATGGACACTAAAGGCACTCAAGATTTCTCTATAATAAAAAACATAGATAAAATTGCCATTATCATCGGTTCTGAAGATTCTGGTATGCGTAGACTTACATCTGAAGCATGTGATTATCATATTAGCATACCTATTTCAAACCAAGTAGAAAGCCTGAATGCAGCTAGCGCAGCAAGCATAATGTTTTTTATGACTAGTTATAGTGTTTGAGTTCGCAGTAGCAAGACAATTTAGCTTTTCTATTTAACATCAGCTTGCACCACCTTAGCTTGAAAGTGAATTGATTAAATAGCGCTATC
This sequence comes from Rickettsiaceae bacterium, assembly GCA_024236375.1. Taxonomy (GTDB): domain Bacteria; phylum Pseudomonadota; class Alphaproteobacteria; order Rickettsiales; family Rickettsiaceae; genus Megaera_A. Next base: position 148,059 of record JACKKP010000003.1, read on the forward strand.
TTAACGCTATTTAATAGTGGGGCCACCTTTTAGCCAGAGCATTTTACTCAGGCGCCGCTTGGGTCCAGCTGTCTGTGCAACGGGAAGACAGGGGTGGCATCTCAACATAATATGTCAAATCTCTACTGATTGCTACCGTCCATTACTAGAGGAAGAGTGCCGGGCAAATTCGAGCTATTAAAATCATAAACACCGAACTCTGGATACACGGCAGAAAAATCTCCAATATTATTACTGTCACTAGCGCCAGAACATAGCAATGGATTATCGACCAGAACGGGATTTGGATCTCCAACACCATCGGGATTATGCACTAGCACATCATCAACTGACTCTTCTTCGACGCTGGACGATTTGGTGCATAATTCGATCAGCTCAGACCATTTTTCACGCCGCAGCTCATAATAATTTATTTGATTGTTGTTAGCCTGTGCCCTATTTTGATTATAGTCAAAGAATACATCCACTTCATCATTAGCATTAGCTAAACCTTTCTCACTGCGCAATAATTTTTCGTTCATCAAAGCAATTGGTGCGATACCTTCTGTGTTATTAATAGAGTGATCGGCCTTGTTTTTTAATAATAGTTCAATTGTACTGAACTTGTCGTAGTATATAGCGATATGCAATGCTGTCTTACCATCCTTATTATCTTGACTATTGACATTTGCACCTTTGTCTATAAGCGCTTGGATTGCTTCATTATACATCTCATATCCGGCCCCCTTTGTATTCTGCCTTGCCACTTGCCTTAAAGCATCATCTAACACTTCGTGATCAATGCTTTGCTCCAATAAGAATGTCAGGATTTCGCCAGAGTGTTCGTCTTGTGCTGCTTTTCGTTCTGCTGCCGCTAGTAAACAATCGGATGATACGGTGGCGCTGTACTCCTCTACAAAAAGCTTCACCATATCTATTTGGCCACACTTTACTGCAAATGTTAAATGGCCAGAGTTGTCAGAAGCCTTCCACTTGGCTTCTTTTTTCATCTCATCTACAAGAAACTTAACTATATTCAGACTTACTTCTTTCTTATCGGGTTTTGGTAAGCAAAAGCAGATTGCGTGGCGTAAAGGCGAATGGTTTGCAGTCTTCGGATCTAAGAATTGTGGATGCAAACTAATGATCTCTTGTACCTTTTCGTAATCATAATCATCTATAGCCTGCTGTAAATCCGTCTCAGTAAAGTCCTTTGGGGTTTGCTCTACTGACACTCCTTCACCTAAAGCATTATCACTTTGCCCATCACTCTTCGCCCTTGATCCCCACCACACAAATGATAGGATATTACCAAAAATTTTAGAAATACTAAGCCGAGAAGTTGGCGTGGGCTCTACTCTATTATTTGGGTTAGACCCTGAGGGTGGAAATGAGACATCGCTTCCTGACCCTGTTGCTGGTTCCGGCTCTTCACTCTTAGTCTCCACCGACACAGCCTTATCTTGAGGTTCCACCTTCGCTCCCTTACCGGACCACCAAGCCCCTATCCGAAAAAATGACAATGCCTTACTCAGCCATGAAGATTTTTGGAAATTTAGATCAGTTTTTTGTTTAGCCATAGGCTTTCTCCCTAGATAAAATTAAAAATAATATAGTAAACTAAGTTGACAAATATTAATAATTATTGAGTATATTGTCAACAACGACTTCCATATGAGCACGTCAGATATTGAGAGATATAATAGTTTTAAAAGAATACGTCTGCATAGAGTCCAAAAAGCAACTAAAAACAAAAAAATATATATATCTAGCAGTTTTTATTTCATTTAGTTCTCTCCTCTATACATAATAAATTTACGATTGAAATATTGATAGATTATGCAAACTATAAAAGAAATTTTTTATAGAATCAAAAACTTAATGAGTAAAAAAGAGGTAGAAGCAACTACTTCCGTCTCTGATTCAGCTCAACAAGAAACTAATTATATAAAAAAAGAACCTTCTGTAAAAAATTGGTATCAAGAACGTTATGATAACATATTAGTACAGAGAAATTTATTATTCCTGGTATTATTACTTTTGGTAATTTTTTCTATAGTATCAGTTGGTGTAATAGCATATATAGTTAATGCAAAAAAATTCGATCCGTTTGTTATCCAAATAGATGATACTACTGGCGTAGCCCAGGTAGTAAACCCCGCCTCTTCAAATGTCATCAATGGTAATGATGCTTTAGCACAATATTTTATCAAGAAATATGTGATTGCACGCGAAACTTATAATCCTGTTGATTTTGACACTGAAGCAAGGCAGACAATCAGATTATTATCCACACCACGTATATTTACAAGTTATCGCGGATATATACGCAATGAAGCAGTAAATCCACAGGTAAAATACGGACAAAAGAATACTACTTATTTACTTCTTAAATCATGGTCTAAGTTATCTGATAATAAATATATTATGCGTTTTTCAATTAATGAAACCGACGGAGCGCGCAAAGTGTACAATAAGATTGCTATAGTATCTTTTGAATATGTAGCTATGGAATTGTCTGAAAAAGACAGAGAGATTAACCCAATAGGATTTCAAGTAATTGATTATAGAGTAGATGATGATAATAGCTAGAATATTTATAACAATTTTATTTTTATGTAGTTCTATCAACGTAGTTGCTTCTGCTTCAAATGCGGTGATCACCGATAGTAGAATTAAGACCTACATATATAGCCCCAATGATGTTTATTTATTAGTACTGCATTATGGCTTTTTATCGCACATTGAGTTTGCTAAAAACGAATCAATAGAGACTATAACACTTGGTGATTCATTCGCATGGAAAATTACCCCATTAGGTAATAGATTATTCATTAAAGCTATGGAACGTAATATTAGGACCAATATGACTATTATTACTAATAAAAGAACATATCAATTTGATATCGTTGCTAAAGAATTAGAAAGCGGTGAAGAAAAAGATTTAGTATATGTCATTAGGTTTCAATATCCAAAAAAATCTAGGTAAATAATGAAAAGCGCCCAAAATAATCAACCCGAGACAAAAACAAAGCCTCAACCCGAGGTAGAACAAGAATTATCTCAAGTTGCCACAAATCCTAAACAAAACGCTCTCATTTTAGTAGGTATAGTATTATTATTTGGTTATTTATTTTTCAATTTTTTTGTAAACTCTAATAAAGATACTAACAAAAAAGATGAGAATATCACCCCCCCTACTAGAGTAGTTTCTCCTACACAAAATGTTGATATTGATATTCCATCAATCCCAACTTTACCGACACCGCCAAAACTTGCTGATTTAGAACCACCTCTGCCAAACTCCAAAAATAATACCACTGATACACAACCCCCTGCTTTACCAACGGATGATAATATTGCATCATTACCACTTGACCCAAGTTTACCTACTCCTTCTTTGCCTACAGTAAAAATACAGGACGATCAGGCTTTAAAAAGAGAAGAGAAAAAACGTAAATCAAGCATGATTTTGATTGCGGGGACCCCCCCTCAAAAAACTGCTGCTCAAATACAAGAAGAAGCAGATTTTAACTATCGTGGTGATTTAAACTTGATGCTAGGGCGTGGTAAAATTATTGACGCTGTAGTAGAAAGTGCGCTAAGTAGCGATTTTGGTGGTGAAATCCGCGCAGTCATTACAAAAGATGTTTATTCAGAATGGGGTAAGAATATTCTAATACCGAAAGGTTCTAGAGTATTCGGTAATTATAATACTACTATTGATCAAATGTATGGACGCATTAACGTATTATGGCTACGCATAGATCTTGTCAATGGTTATAGTATTAACTTAAATAATAGTATGACTGTAGATAATTTAGGCAGAACTGGTCAAGCAGGTAGATTAGATCAAAAATTTCAAGAAAGACTTACTAATGCAGTGTTAAGATCCGCCTTTAATATTGCTTTGGCTAATACGTTAGATAAAGTAGTAAAGCCACAAATTCAATCTAATATAGCTTCAACTAGAAATCTTGATGCAGCTAATATTAAAAATATTGCTAATAGTATATTTACCCAAACTGGTATATCCGATGGAGCCAAAAGAGAGCAAATATGTGCTTCAACTTTAAATGCATTTAGTGACAAAACAAGCTCTAGTTTCTTACAATTACAGTCCACTTGTGAAAGACTTAGAACTGATCCTACCTCAGATGATACAGCTAAATTATTATCTCTTATGAATTCTATCAACTCCATTAGTGATAGTTTAATACGCGATACTAATACTAACGTACAAGAAACTCAGGCCCAATCAGCGTCCAAAGAGTCTTATAAAGACATATCAGATACATTAAAATCATTTGTTGAAGAACAAAACTTTAAACCTACTGTTACAATTGATCAAGGAACAGTAATTAAAATATATGTGAATAGAGATTATAAATTCCCTAAAAAGGCAGTTTCAAATAGGAGATTTAGATGAGTTATGCAGCTTTAGAAACCTATTTATTACCATTCAAGCATATTTTTGCCGAAGAGGGAGTGAACGAAGTTATGATTAATCGCCCTAAAGAGGTTTGGGTTGAAAAGCGGGGAGACCAACGTAAAGAATCAATTCCTGAAATTGACATGGAGCACCTGTTAGGGCTTGGTAGACTAGTAGCCCAATCTGTTGATCAGACAATTAGCGAAGAAACTCCTCTTCTCTCAGCTACATTGCCAAATGGTTATCGTATACAAATAGTATTTCCACCTGCAGTGGAATCGGGATATATTGCATTTGCTATAAGAAAAGGTTCTACCTTAAATTTATCTATAGATGACTATAAAAAAATGGGCGCATTTGATAATGTAACAACAGATGATAAAGTTAATGAACATGATAAAGTTTTAGCCACTACTCTAGAAAAAAAAGATATTGCTTCTTTTATCAGGCAAGCGGTTTTGTTTAAGAAAAATATTATTATAAGTGGCGGGACTTCTACAGGAAAGACAACCTTTACTAATGCAGCGCTCAGCGAAATTCCTAAAAATGAACGTTTGATTACAGTAGAAGATGCTAGAGAAATACAACTATATAATCACGAAAATAGAGCACATTTGCTTGCTTCTCGAGGAGATCAAGGACGTTCTCGAGCAAATACACAAGATTTAATTGAAGCGTGTTTGAGATTGCGTCCTGACCGAATCATTGTTGGAGAATTACGAGGAAAAGAAGCCTTTAGTTTTCTTCGAGCTATTAATACTGGCCATCCAGGATCAATTTCTACGTTACATGCCGATACTCCAAAAATGGCAATGGAACAGCTAAAATTAATGGTAATGCAAGCCGGACTTGGAATGCCGCCAGAAGAGATTAGAAAATATATTGAAGCAGTTATTGATATAGTAATTCAGCTTAAAAGAGGGGAAAAGGGTAAAAGATTTGTTTCAGAAATTTATTTTAAAGGAATGAAAGTATAATGGGATTTAGCAATATTTTAAGAAAAGCTAGAACAATTTTTGGGCATATGGTAATACATCCATTTGTGATTATCGCCACTTTATGGATTACTGGCCTGCTCGTTGCTTTAGTCACTAATGAATATAAAGCTATTGGCCCTGATTTAAAAGCTTTAATGATTACGTATAAATGGGCTATGTGGCTTACAAAAAGCTGGTCTCAGCTGAGTATGTCAGCCTATGATTACTTAAAGGTTAAATTACTGATTGCACTATTAACTCCTTCTACTATTGTAATAATTTATTATATAAAGAACTTTAATAAAATTAGAAGCCTAGAATTTTTTACACCTAAAGAATCAGTATATGGATCAGCTTCTTGGGCAAGCCAAGAAGATATTGAAAGAGCTGGGCTACGTGCAAAACACGGAATGTTATTAGGACAAGATTCTATTGATTATTTCGTCGCTGAGGGCTTTCAACATGCGTTACTTTTTGCTCCTACCGGATCTGGTAAAGGTGTTGGATTTGTGATACCTAATTTACTTTTTTGGGATCATTCTGTAATTGTGCATGATATTAAATTAGAAAACCATGAATTAACTAGTGGATGGAGAAAAAGCCAAGGACAAGAGGTTTTTGTATGGGAACCATCTAATCCAGATGGTGTCACACATTGTTATAATCCAATTGACTGGGTTAGTAGTAAGCCAGGCCAAATGGTTGATGATGTGCAAAAGATATCTAATTTAATTATGCCCGAAAAAGACTTTTGGAATAACGAAGCTAGAAGCTTATTTTTGGGAGTAGTATTATACCTAATCGCTGATGATACAAAAATAAAATCATTTGGTGAAGTAGTACGCACTATGCGTAGTGACGACGTAGTATATAATTTAGCTGTAGTACTCGATACTTTAGGAGAGGAGATACATCCAGTTGCTTATATGAATATTGCAGCTTTCTTACAAAAAGCTGATAAGGAACGTTCCGGTGTAATCTCTACTATGAACTCTTCACTCGAGTTATGGGCTAACCCCCTAATTGATGCAGCAACCGCCTCTTCTGACTTTAATATAATGGAGATGAAAAAGAAGAAAACTACTATTTATGTAGGACTAACTCCAGATAATATTCAACGTCTACAGAAGCTAATGCAGGTATTCTACCAACAAGCGACTGAATTTTTAAGCCGTAAAATCCCTGATACTAAAACTGAACCATATGGTGTGATGTTTATGATGGATGAGTTTCCAACTTTAGGTAAAATGGAACAATTTAAAGCTGGTATCGCTTATTTCCGAGGTTATAGAGTAAGATTATTCTTAATTATCCAAGATACTCAACAGCTTAAAGGTACATATGAGGAAGCAGGTATGAATTCCTTCTTATCTAACTCCACTTATCGTATTACTTTTGCAGCTAACAACTATGAAACTGCTAATCTAATTTCACAATTATGTGGTAATAAAACTGTTACTCAAACATCTTATAATAAACCATTATTCTTCGACTTAAATATATCGACTAGAACTCAAAGTGTTTCAAATGTACAAAGAGCTCTACTGTTGCCACAAGAAGTTATACAGTTACCTCGCGATGACCAAATAGTATTAATAGAATCTTTTCCTCCAATTCGTTCTAAAAAAATTAAGTACTTTGAAGATAAGTTCTTTACAAAACGACTTTTACCACCTACATTTATTCCAACACAAGAACCTTACGATCCTAAAAAATATACTTCTAGTGATAAAACAATCATAACAGAAGAAGAAACGGATGAAGAACCACAAGAACAAGAAGAATAAGCATGGAGTTATAACTTCTTATCATCTGAGTGTGAATAATATTTTGAAGAAATGGCAATGCAAGAGTTAGTTGCAATAATTGATATAGGCTATAATGCAATACGTGCAGTAGTATATGAAAATAATGATCTAGGCGCGCCTGAAATATTTAGTAATAAATTTAAAAGTGATTTACTAAGCTTATTGTCTAACGAAAAACTGGATATAAAACATCCCAGCTATCTCACTATAGAATATTTATTACATGTATTTAAAAGACTTGGCGTGGCTAAAATTAATTGTGTTGCAACTGCTGTCCTACGCGAACATCCCAGAGCAGAAGAATTTCTCAAATATATCAAAAAGCAATATAACTTAAATATTAGAATTATTACTGGCCAAGAAGAGGCAAGACTTAGCGCTATTGGTCTTATACACGGCGTTGCTAACTGCCATGGAATTGCTGCAGACCTTGGGGGTGGCAGTTTAGAGTTAGTAGAAATAGATGATGCAAATATAAGTCATTTAACTTCTCTGAAACTTGGCACAAGAATGATTAGTGAACGCAAACTAGCTGATATCTCTTCTATAGCAGACATTATAAAACACGAATATGGCGAACGCACATATGAAAATATTTATTTCATTGGTGGCGCAATGCGTTTTCTAGGACGTTTATATTTAGATTTTATCAATTATCCTATTAAAAATTTGCATAATTTAGAAATTGACATAAAAACTTTTGCATCTTATTTAAGCAAACTTTTAATATCGTTGAATAATCCTAAAAATAAAATCAATCGTAAAAAAATTAATATTAATGCAATTTTAGTTGCACAAGCAATGATTAATGTGTTTCAGCCTAAAAAAGTATTAATTTCCACTTATGGCCTTAAAGAAGGAGTGAGATTTGAAGCATTAAAACTTCCATACCACAATGTGTTAGAAGAAAAAGTTGCTTATGCATGTAATTATGATATATCAGCTACAAATTTTGATAATTATGCAAAAATATTATATGACATAACTGGAGAGTTAACTGATTTATATAAATTATTGAAACTATCAATAATGTTTAATTCTTTAAAAAAAAGATTTGATAAAACTTTACCTCCAAAAGCGCTCATTGAATATATATTATCTGCAGAAATTCCAATTGAACCTAAATTACGATTGATGCTCGCTTTAATTGCTGGGATTAATTCTGATTTTAAACTCAGTAATGACATGGTGAACCTTGCTAAACAAATTATCACCAGAGAGGATTATGTCCATAGCCAGATTATTGGTCATTTTCTTGCGATCGCTGAAGCTGTGGATGGCCCTAATTTTATGCAACCTTCATTTTCCATAAAACTGACAAATGGTTATTATGAACTAGATCATACACAACTATTACCACGTCCTATATTTGATAAAATACGTGGTAGATTAAAAAATATTGCACAAGCACAAAAAAACTTGAAATTAACTTATAAATATAATTAATACATTTCAGATAAAAACTGATTTTTACAGTTAGCAAGTAAATTCTTTTTAGTCATATAGTTATATAATTTCTTAAATCAGCAATTGCTAAATGCTGTTAGCGACGGAAATACTAAAATAGTTAGATTACTAGGTACTGCTAACAAAGGTTTTTCAAAAGCTTTATTAGCAGTACCTAATAAATAGACAAAAATTTTACTGGACTTTTTGATTTTAGCTATATATAAATATTTGCGGAATATAGATGAGTAACCCTCTCAAAAATTTTATTTTGAGAGCCCTTATAAAGGGCTTGTAGCTCAGTTGGTTAGAGCGCTCCGCTCATAACGGAGTGGTCGCAGGTTCAAGTCCTGCCGGGCCCACCATCTCATATATTTTCTTACTTACCAAATTATTTATAATAATTTCAAAATAACACCGTCTCTAATAAGATAGAAGTTAGAATATATTTTAGCTGATTATCATAATGTTCTGTACTCAAATATTAATCTGCTTCATTATAGCTGCTCCAAAAGCTGATTCACTTCTTTAAGCAAGTTACCTTGGTGTAATTTAGTGATATAAATCAGCTTATTATCTGGTTTTATTTTAGCATTTCGTGGATTTCTCTGGATAAATCTCATTACTGTTTCGTTTCTGTCAAAATTATCATTGAATTTGATTACAAAGCCTTCTTGACCACTATCTAAAGATTCAATTTTAAGCTCTGAGCATTTATTTCTGATTTCTACTACTTCGAGCAAATTAAGAAATTCACTTGGCAAGGCACCAAATCTATCTTCCATTTCAAGTTTGAAATTTTCTATATCGTTATTATCTTTTAACAGACCAGTTCTACGATAAATAGCGAGACGCAAAGATGAATCATCAATGTAGGTTTCTGGTATTAAGATTGGAATTTTTAGATTAATTTTTGGAGTAATTTCAAATTTATCTTGGCCCTCTTTTTTCAGTTCAGCGATGGCTTCATCTAGCATTTCTTGATAAAGCTCACTACCTACTTCCCTAATATGTCCAGATTGTTCGTCACCAATTAAGTTACCAAAACCACGTAAATCCATATCATGCGATGCAATAGCAAAACCCGCGCCTAAAGTATTAAGATTTTGTAATATCTCAAGTCTGCGCGCTGAGTATTTACTAATTTTTGTTTTATTACTAAATACTAAATATGCATAACCCCGTTCTTTTCTTCTCCCTACCCTTCCTCTTAATTGATAAATTTGGCTGAGTCCTAGCTTCTCTGCACCACTAACAATAATTGTATTAGCAATAGGAATATCTATTCCTGATTCTATTATAGTAGTAGAAACTAATATATCGAACTTGGCATCACAAAATTCACTCATAATATTATCAATCACTGATGGGTTCATCCTACCATGAGCAATTTTATATTGTAATTCTGGTACAATGAGGTCAAGTTGTTGGGTGATCGCCTCAATATCTTTAATTTTAGGAGTAACAACAAAACTCAAACCACCTCTCTGTCTTTCACGCATTAATGCATCTCTTATAATTACAGCATCATAAGGCAATATACGTGTACTGATAGATAGACGATCTACAGGTGGTGTGGTAATCAAGCTCAAATCTTTAATTCCTACCATTGACATTTGTAAACTACGTGGAATTGGAGTTGCGGACAAGGCAAGTACATGAATACCTGATTTCAACTGTTTTAGTTTCTCTTTTTGTAATACGCCAAAATGTTGCTCCTCATCAATAATAACCATTTTCAAATTCTTAAAATTGATGTTGTTTGCAAGTAAAGCATGAGTACCTATAATAATATTCACTTTACCAGCTACAATATCGGCCTTAATAACTCGCACTTGTGCAGGTTTAACTAATCTGGATATATGAGCAATTTTCAAATTAGTCCCAGCAAATCTAGTAAGAAAGTTGGTATAATGTTGTTTTGATAAAATGGTTGTAGGAGAAATAATGACCACCTGAGGAGTATCTTCATTTAAATCACTTGCTATCATGAAAGCAGCACGCATCGCAACTTCAGTTTTGCCGAATCCTACATCTCCGCATATTAAACGATCCATTAAACGTCCAGAATTTAAATCTTCTTGAATATCATTAATTGCGGCTTGTTGATCTTGTGTTTCATTATAAGGGAAGCCTTGGCAAAATTTGTCATAAGCTGCTTTTTCAAAATGCACTTCTGCTACACGCATCAATTGTCGCTTAGCAGTAATTTGCATTAGTTGCTTTGCTATATCCATTATTTTGTTTTTAAGCTTAGCTTTACGCTTTTGCCATTCTACATAACCTAATTTATCAAGTGTAACATCATCTCCACCATATTTTTTTAATTGATTGATATTTTCAACAGGCAAATAGAAAATATCATCATTAGCATATAAAATTTTTATACAATCATGTGCGATATTATCTACGTGCAAAGTTTCAATTTTATCAAATTGCCCAATTCCATGCTCTTTATGGACTATAAAATCTCCTGCTTTAATACTATCTAATTCGGTTAGAATATTAGTTAATTTTTGCTTAGAAGAAATACCAGGACGATGCTCTTGTTTGCCCAGCATGTCTATTTCTGCAATAAATAATATATCATGCGATATAAAACTTTGACTTAGTGGGCAAATTAGTAAATTAATTCTTTTTTTCTGAGCGTCAGTTAGATATTTTATATCATACAAATTCTGATCATTTGCTAAGATATTTTTAAATTTATCACGCGATTTACTATTATAAAAACAAATCACTATATTTTTATCGTGGTAGCATGATGCTATGTAAGATATAAATTCTATATTTAACTTATTAAGACTTCTGACTTCTGGACTAATATTGTGAACTATTTGATATTTAGCGTCCTCATATATTGATGAGGTAATATATAAGTTATGTTCATTTGTTAATATTGATTCTAATCCATCAATATTTTGAATTAATTCAGGTTTTAATGCATAATAATAAGATTCTGGATCTAATTTATTTGCATCTAATCTTAGATTATAAGATTCTTTATATAATTGTTCATATTCTTTGATTGCATATAAAGCTAAATCATCATAAATAATCACTGGTCTCTCTAAGTAATCATATAGATTAGACATATTCGAATAAAATAATGGCCCCAGATATTCATAACCATTATAACGCATTCCATGTATCACTGAATTATAAACAGAGCTAGTCAGGTGATTAACACCAAAATTAGCTGAAAATTTTCTTTTAAAATTATCTATAGTATTAAAATTAATAGGATATTCACTTGCCGGCGATAATATTATTTGTGTTACAATATCTGTGGTTGTTTGGCTGTAAGTATCATATTGACGTATATTTTCTATCATTCCCCAAGCACACGTTATCCTGTAACCTATTGAAGATATTACAATATCTAGATTTTCACCCCTCACTGCAAATTCACCATTATCAATAGCAGTTGTTACTCTTCTAAAGCCATTATATGTCAAAAAATTTATAATTTGCTCAATATTAATTTGATCTTTTACCTGCAACTTCATTGTTGAATTTTTAAAAATTTCAACTGGTGGCAAATAATTAAGTAAATTACATATATTAGTTACTATTATCTGATGCTTATTTTGTGTACTAGCTAACTTACTTAAAACATTTGCTCTGTGAAATAAAACAGTACTATTTGGAGATATGCGATCATAAGGATTAGTATCGAAAGAGGGAAAATATAGGATATTTTCAGAATTCTCGTAGGAAATTAACTGTTCGTGTGCTTCTATTGCTGCTTCTTCATTAGGATAACATAGAATAATATTATTTTCGTGTTTATATATTTGATATGCCTCGTATGATTTGGCACAAATTGGTATATTAATTTTCATTTTATTGGTACAAATTTCAATAATTTCTGCATCAGATGAGTGTTATATTCCTGAGGCAGAGGAGTTTTGCCATTATACCAATCATAAATATCTGCATCAGATGCATCTAATATGTGTTGAAATTGTTTTAATTCTATTTCATCCATTGTGTCTAAATATTTTTCTGCAAATTTTCTAAGTATAAGATCTGTTTCCTTACAGCCACGGTTTTGACTTTGATATAAATTTTTTTTTCTTAAAATTGACTGTAGATCTGTCATATATTATTGATATTGATTGAAAAGAAAATATATTATATTATCATCCCACGTGAAAGAACTATAAAATAATTTCTGTAAAAACTTTCAACCTATTATAAAACATAGTTATCACTTGCATCAAGGAAGAAAACTAATATGACAATACAGCAGGAACAAATAATACAAGATATTAGGCAAATATGGGAAGCTGTAAACAGTAATTTAGTAAAATATTATGGCCAAGATTTATATAAAAACTGGCTAGGTAAATTAGATTTCTTAGAATTGCAGAATAATAACCATGTTATTTTAGCTGCTCCAAGCGATTTTGTTAAAGATTGGATTAAATCAAATTATTTGAGTGTAATTTTTAATTTTTTTCATTCTTATGATCCTAATATAACTTATATAGATATTATAACTCGTAAAACTGATAAACATTCTGAACAATTTAGAATTGAGCAGAATTTCAGTAAAGACAACCATTCTCAAAAACTTGAAAGTGAAAACAGCCTAAATACTGAATATTTAGATAAAAGATTTACTTTTGATAATTTTGTAGTAGGTCCTCCAAATCAACTCGCTTATGCAGCCGCTATGGCAGTAGCAGAATCCGACTCAGCAGTGACAAAGTCTAATCCTTTATTTTTATATGGTGGAGTCGGCCTTGGAAAAACACATTTAATGCATGCAATTTCCTGGCATATTCACTTAAAGCGTCCTCAAAGAAAGGTATTGTATATATCTGCCGAGAAATTTATGTATCGTTTTATTAAAGCGCTACGTGATAAAGAAACCATGTCTTTTAAGGAAGAATTTAGGTCTGTTGATGTGTTAATGATTGATGATATTCAATTTATTTGTGGAAAAGAAAATACGCAAGAAGAGTTTTTTCATACATTTAATGCAATTATTGATAATAATAAGCAAATGGTAATCTCATGTGATAGATCTCCAAGCGATTTAGATAATATTGAAGAACGGATTAAATCAAGACTTGGTTGGGGATTAGTAGCAGATGTACATAGTACTACTTATGAACTAAGAGTAGGAATTCTAGAGCTGAAACTGGAAAAAATGAATGTACAAATACCAAGAGAAGTAATAGATTTTTTGGCATCGAAAATTACTTCTAATGTACGTGAACTAGAAGGTGCACTAAATAAAGTGATAGCACACTCAACTCTAATTGGACGTGAAGTTACACTGGAAAGCACCCAAGAAATATTACGTGATTTACTGCGCTCTAATGAACGAATTGTAACCATCGAGGATATTCAGAAAAAAATATGTAGTAGGTATAATATCAAATTTAGTGATATGTTATCTTCTACAAGATTGCGCTCTATTGCTAGGCCTAGACAAATTGCGATGTACTTAGCAAAAAATCTTACATCTAAGAGTTTAGCAGATATTGGCTCAAAATTTTCTAAGAAAGATCATACAACTGTAATGCACGCAATCAAAACAGTGGAAAATTTGATGGCAGAAGATCCGGAGCTTCGAGAAGAAATTGCTATATTAATTAAAATACTACAAAATTAAATTACACGTTATCTTTGGAGGAGCCAGTGTCCGATACATTAAATATCTTAATTAATACAAAAGAATTTGCATATGCACTTCATTTCGCTGCATCTGTAGTAGAAAAAAGAAATGTTGTATCTGAGCTTAGTAATATCAAACTCAAAACCAAAGGATCCAAATTAGAAATTGGCGCAACAGATATGGATTTATATCTAAATCAAGAAATCGATGCCAAAATAATGTCAGAGGGTGAAACTACAATTTCTGCCCAATTACTAGCCGAAATTATCCGTAAAATCCCTGATGAATATATAGAAATTTTTCAAAGTGATAATCTACAAGAACTTACTATCAAAGGAAGAAGCTGTAATTTTACACTTCTCACTTTACCAGTGACCAACTTTCCAATTATGGAAGAAATGGAAGCTTCAAACCAGATAAAAGTTCCCTGCCAACAATTATTAAGAATTATTGAATCTACCAATTTTTCCATTTCTAATGATGAAACAAGATATAATCTAAATGGACTATATTTACATATCAAGCAAGGTAATTTATATAGTGCTTCTACTGATGGACATAGACTGTCTATTGCTGCAATCAAGGATATTTCATCTTCTGGAGAAATAGGAGTTATAATTCCTAAAAAAACCATTATAGAATTGAATAAGCTTATAAAAGATAGTAAAAATCTTAAATCTGATATTTCTATAGAATTTTCATCTACTAAAATTAGATTTGAATGTAATGATATAGTATTAGTGTCAAAATTAATTGATGGAAGTTTTCCAGATTATTCTGCTTTTATTCCACAAAATAATCATAATAAATTAATAATATCTACCAAGCAATTAGCTGAGTCTATAGAACGTATCGCAGTTATAACAGTAGAAAAGTTTAGAGCAATTAAATTTTTTATTACACCTCAGCAGTTAAAACTCAGCGCAACTGGCGAAGCAAGAGGCGTAGCAACAGAGTCTTTAGAATACACTGATGGAAAAGATTTTGCATATGAAGGAGATGATATTGCAATTGGTTTTAACCCTAAATATTGGAGTGATGTTTTATCTGCAATTCAAGAACAACATATTCAAGTTTTTTTCAAAGACCCTACAGCACCAGTATTAATCAAATCCTATTCAGATCAATCCTGTGAGTTTGTAATTATGCCAGTCAAAATATAATTTGATTACTAATTACTACTTGCCAATTTTAGAGCAAACTTTTGTAATAGATAACCCATATTTTCTTTTAACAAAATCGTCTTTACTAAAGATTTATATGACTTATATATTATTGCTCGCCCAATAAAATAGGCTCTACTATAATATCATATATAGTATCTTTAGTGTCCTTATCACACAAACTCAATAATTCCTGCTGATTTTCTTCTAAAGATTGATATATTGTGTTCATAGTATGCTCTAGTACTGAAAGTAAATATTCTGTATATTCGATTCCTCCCAATTGTGATATATACCCTTTCAAAAAATATTTTGTGAAACCTATAATTTCTTCTGATTGCTTAGTAGTCACAAGAGAGTTATTAATAAATACTAAGGGTAAATGAGTAGTTTGAAATAATATGGTACTCAAATCTGAGTCTACACTAGATGGGTTATTTATACTGACATTGATTCCTTCATTATCTATCAAATATATTGATTTTCCATCATACAAAATATTATCATCATGTAAATCATTATGAAGTAATTGTGTTTTCAACAACTTAAGATCATTAGTTGATAAGTCTATATTGCCTTTTTTGTGCATATAAGCTACCGTTTCTCCTAATTTAAAATAACAATTATTTAAATAACTAACATCAAGTTGATTCGTTAAATATTGATCAAATAACTCAGCAACAGACTGGCCAGGCGCTTTATACATTAACTGATAACTTATTACATTTCCACTATTGTTATATGTAGCTATTACAATAGGTATAATCAGAAAATTTTTTAATTCTGCAAAATTTTGTTCTATCAATTGTGCGACTTTAAAAATATTGCCGCTATCCTTATTAGTTATTTTGAGTATAAATGATGTATTGTGGTGAGTTAGTTCGTATAATTTTATAGCATCGTTGTAATTTTTATCTTCTGGGATAATTATTTCTCTTATGGTAAATTGATCTGATATAAAATTGCGTATAGAATTATAAATATATTCTATAGAATGTTCGGTGGGTAGTTCTGGAACAGCAAAGTACAACATTTATCAAAAATTTAAATTATGTTAATAATATCACTCTCTACAAGAAAATCAAACGCAAATTAACATTACAATTCTCAATCATACTTACCCTGACACGGATAAGCTGAGTTATTTCTACTTTTCACATTTGTAGTGTATTCTGCAACGCCAAATCTATTTACAATTTTTTTCTTTTTCCTGTGATTCTTGTTCCACCGCTTTCATGGTATCATAAAATTTATCGAAGAAAAAACGTATTTCTGGGGAATATCTCAAATTAATTTTTTTCGTTACGTAATCACGAATTACGTATTTAGAATTGTCTAGGGCTGTTGCAATTTGTTCGTGTGCTATATTATTATTTCCAAAAGGTAAATAGAAACAATTTGCTATTTTCAGGTCAGGACTGATATTAATCTTAGTGATAGTAATACTATAATTAGATAATAATGGGTCTAGTCTTCCACTTTTTTGCAAGCATTCTATTAGCACATTATGTATTTCTTGAGAAATTTTTTGTTGCCTAGTAGTTTGCTCTTTTTCCCTAGTTTTTAATTTAAAGTTTTTGTTGTTCTTTAACAATTTCAAATACCTCTATTTGATCACGTAATTGTACATCATTGAAGTGTTCAAATGCTATACCACATTCATAGCCTTCTCTGACTTCTTTTACATCTTCTTTAAAACGTTTCAATGTTTTTAATGCACCTTCGTGAATTACAATATTATCACGTAATAATCGAACTCCGGCTCCCCGTTTAATAACACCTTTGGTAACGTAACTACCAGCAATTTTACCAATTTTAGTAATATTAAATACTTCTCTTACCTCAGCGGAACCAATATATACTTCTCTTATAATAGGAGACAACATACCACTCATAACTGCTTTTACATCATCAATAACATCATAAATAATTGAATAATATCTGATATCCACTTTATTATCATTTGCTATTTGTGACACTGAACTATTAGCTCGCACGTTAAATCCTATGATAATTGCTCCTGAAGCTTGCGCTAACATGACATCTGACTCAGTAATTGCACCAACTGCATTATGCAATATTTTGACTTTTACTTCATTACTTTCTATTTTTTGTAGGCTAGTATTAATCGCCTCTATAGACCCGTGAGTGTCGCCCTTAATAATCAATGCTAATTGTTTAATCTTACTATTACCTGAAGCTTTCAAGAACATATCTTCTAGACTAGTTTTAGAAGCAGTAACTTTCAAGTTTTTTGCCTTCCTGACGCGGTAATCTATAATATCTCGAGCTTGTTTATCTGTATGCACTACGTTGAATACATCGCCCGCATTAGGAGGCACATCAAAACCATATAATTCTACTGCTAATGAAGGACCAGCTGATTCAATAGTACGCCCCTTATCATTGCAAATTCTCTTTATACGACCAAAGCTTTTGCCAGCAATGATTAAATCACTTTTTTTCAATATACCTTTTTGTACAATAACAGTAGTTATAACACCTTTATTTGGATCTACTTTGCTTTCAATGACAACTCCTGCAGCTTGAGCATTATAACTGGTTTTTAAATTTTGCATTTCAGCAAGTAGTAATATTGCTTCTTCTAATTTATCCAGATTAAGTTTTTGTTTTGCAGAAACACCTATTACCATTACATCACCCCCATATTCCTCTGGAAGCAAATTATGTGTAATAAGTTCATTTTTTACTCTTTCAATGTCTGCATCAGGCTTATCTATTTTATTAATTGCTACAATTACTGGTACTTCCGCAGCTTTAGCATGATTTATTGCTTCGATAGTTTGCGCCTTGATTCCATCATCCGCTGCTACTACTAACACTACTATATCAGTCACTTTGGCACCACGTGTACGCATTTCAGTAAAGGCTTCATGACCTGGTGTATCTATGAAAGTGATCATTTTTCCATCACCCATAGTCACCGTATAAGCTCCAATATGCTGAGTAATACCACCCGCTTCGTTAGAAACAACATCAGTTGATTTTAATGCATCTAATAACGAAGTTTTACCATGATCAACGTGACCCATCACTGTGACTATTGGCGCACGTGGACCCAAATCTTGTAAATCCTCTTCAGAATCAATTAGACTATTTTCAATATCTGACTCTTTGTATCTTTTAACTGTATGGCCAAAACTTGTAGCGATAATCTCTGCCGTATCCGCATCAATTGATTGAGTACTAGTTGCCATAACACCTAATTTCATCAATTCTCTTGTGACATCTGCTGCCCTTTCAGACATTCTATTTGCAAGCTCGCCGACAGTAATTACTTCAGGAAGTATTACTTCTCGATATATTTTTTCATTGCGATTCTGGTCATGAGAATTCTTTCTTTTTTCCTTTTCTTTTGCTCTTTTGATAGATGCTAATGAACGTGCGCGCCCTGGGATATCACTAGAATCTTCACTAAGCATATGCAAGATATCTGATTTTTTAAGCTTTTTTTGTTCTATTACTTTTGGCTTAACAACAACTACTTTTTCTTCATCAGACTTAATTTCTTCCTTAACTGTAGATTGGATTTTTCTAGGGACCTCTTTTTTTGTATTTGAAATAACTGTTTCATCTGAAAATTTTATATCATCAGTTTTTGTTTGTATTTGTACTTCTAATTGCTTCTTACCTACATCTTCCTGATCAATAATTTTCTTAGAAGTCCTAGGCATATTTAATTGTGCTATTTTAGATAAAGTACTAACTTCGTGTTCATCCTCATTTGCTTCTTTTTGACGTTGTAACGCCTGGAGACGTCTATTAGTATTGTCGCTATCTATCTCAAGTTTCTTGTGGCCCGCATTATGATTTAAAGTAAGCTTGACATTTGATGCAGCCTTTCCTTTATTAACTTCTACTACTACGCCGGAATTTTTATTAGCTGACAAAATAGAGCGTAATGATCCAGTACCCAGACTTAATTTAGGCGCTCCAAGAGTCAATTTCTTTGTTTTATTCTCATTTTCCTGGTCAGTCATTCACTCTACTTGTTTTTAGTTAATTCAATTAATAATTGTAAGTTAATTAGAGATATCATTAATTTACAGATTTTATTGCTTCCTTAGTTCTATTAATTAGAATTTCTACTTCAGATCTTGGCATAATAGTTTCTGGTACTACAGAAATAAATTCTTCTACTGTTACTTCTGCTAAATCTTCCAAAGTTTTGATCCCAAACTCAGCAACTTTTAGTATATATTCTGGTGGTAATTCCAAATTATCTAATAATTCTTGCTCTACTCCTAATTTTTCTAGATCGTCAATAATTTTTTCATTTTGTTGCTGTAAATATTCCAAAGCACGCTGCTGTAAATCAGAGGCTAGTTGATCGTCAAAACCTTCTATAGAACTTAACATATTAATATCAGCATAAGCTATCTGTTCAATTGTGTTATATCCTTCAGCAGATAATAATTGTGCCATAACTTCATCCACATATAAATTATCCACAAATAATTTTGTAGTATTGATAAATTCTTCATTACGACGCTTTGAAGCTTGGTCCTCTGTCATAACATCAATGGTCCAACCAATTAATTTTGAAGCCAGACGTACATTTTGTCCTCTTCTTCCTATTGCTAAACTTAACTGTCCTTCATGGACAATAGTTTCTAATTTTCTTTTTTGCTCATTAAAAACTATCTTACTGATGGTGGCAGGAGTCATCGCATTAATTGCAAACTGGATAATATTCTTATCCCAATTAATCACGTCAATTTTTTCTCCACATAACTGCTCAGTAATTGATTTAACTCTACTACCTCGTACCCCGACGCAACAACCAACCGCGTCAATCGAAATATCTGGTGCATATACAGCAACTTTTGCTTTTGAACCAGGTTCTCTTGCAATAGCTTTAATTTCTATTATTCCATCATAAATTTCTGGCACTTCTGTTTCAAATAATTTTTTCAAAAATAGATCATCTGTACGCGATAGAAAGATTTGAGATCCTTTCAATTCTTTTCGAACGTCCTGAACATAGGCTTTTACCCTGGAACCTACATCATATCTTTCACCACGTATCTGCTGACTACGGTGTAAAATTGCCTCTGCCCTACCAACATCCACTATAACATTGCCTGCCTCAACTCTTTTTACTACACCATTAAGTATATCCCCTTTTCTGTCTTTATATATTTCATATTGACTTTCTCTTTCACTTTCGTGTACTTTTTGTACAATAACTTGTTTTGCAGTTTGAGCTGCTACTCTACCAAGATCAATAGGAGGCAATGGTTCTAATATCTCTTCACCTATTTTAGCATCAGATTTTATACATAAAGCATCTTCTAAAAGAATCTCTTTAGAATGATTTTCTAATTCTTGCACTACTGTTCTAACTCTAATTAGTTTTATTTTCCCAGTATTATTATCAATTTGTGCTATGATATTATGATCGAGACCATATTTTCTTCTTGCCGCAGTCTGCACCGCCTGCTCCATAGCTTCAATTAATTTTGCCTTCGGAATACTGCGCTCTCTAGATACCGAATCAATAATTTGAAGAATCTCCGCTTTGCCAAAATTATCCATATTTAAACTCTTAAAATGTTATTTTTTCTTATTTAATAATTCTTTGAACATATCATCACTCATCACCAGCTTACCTGATTTGATATTAGCAAAAGGAAACTTCAATATCTCATTGTTTATTTCCATGTAAATTTCGTCGCCTTGAATACCTTTCAAACGTCCACGGAAAGACAATTTTTCATTCATACTTTGTTTCAGACGGATTTTGCCTTCCCGCTCAGCAAATTTCTGGTAATCATTTAATTTCACTAAAGGTCTCTCAGCCCCAGCCGATGATACCTCTAAAAAATATTTACCCTCAATAACATCTTCTACATCTAAAATAGCAGAAATATTATTACTTGCTATTTTACAATCATTTAAGCTGATTTTGCCTCCATCTTGTCTGTCCAAAATAATCTCAACAGTTTTTATACTAGAACCATTTACTAGGACCCTGACTAAATCAAATCCTAGATCATTTAAACTTGCTTCTATTAATTGTGTAATTTTTTCTTCCATTAACTTTTATTATTTGTTGTAACAACACCAAAATTTTGTTTCTTAAAAATACTAACAATTTTATACAGATATAATATACTCTATTGTTTTGAACTAAAGTTTATAAAACTTTTATGATCATAAAATTACAAAAAAAGGCGAGCTAACTCTGAGCTCACCTTCAAAATAGCTTATTTATTATAAGACGATAATGATAAACTATTTTCATCTAATTTCAAGTGTTTATCTATAGAACAATAATTTTTGTATTCAGAAGCTTTATTTATTCTCACCTAGATCTATTTCACATCTTAAAAATGATATATTTGAGGTGGACCGTGTTAACCGTTGGGTAGTTCTATCC
Organism: Rickettsiaceae bacterium; assembly: GCA_024236375.1. Lineage (GTDB taxonomy): Bacteria > Pseudomonadota > Alphaproteobacteria > Rickettsiales > Rickettsiaceae > Megaera_A. Next base: position 169,899 of record JACKKP010000003.1, read on the forward strand.
TTAAGAACTCTTATGTATATGGGGGCCCAGTATTAATAATAAGATTCAAATAATCTATCGTATCAGTGACCAGTCCCGAAGTTTTCTTATACTCCAAAGGAATTATTTTACACCCTGACGCGTTAAACAGCCCTTAAATTTAATATATAATAATTTTATAATTATTACAATATAGATGCAAACTAATATTGATTATTACAACTCTCACCACAAACAACCATAGGAGATAGCACAAAATCGCTATTATATATAATCAATAAATATATATGTCTATATTTATATATGGTAAACAATAACCCTTTACTTTCACTTTATTTTATTCATTATAAGTAGCAATAAACAATATAACTGACAAATAACAAATAGTAACTCTTGAAACAATTGACTATATACACAGCACAAAATTATTGATCGAATTTGCACGACTTTTTACCATTTTTACAAATTTATTATATAATCAATTCAGCTAAATTACGTATAAATTGCTTGATACTTCAACAAATTTAGAAAGAGTGAGAATTTGGCTAAGAAATTTATTTTATTGAATGGTAGCGAGGGAGGGACTCGAACCCCCGACACACGGATTATGATTCCGTTGCTCTAACCAACTGAGCTACCCCGCCATTATTAAGATAATAATCTCAAATAATTGAATTTTTCTAAAATTTGAGTATCTCTACATTTATATCTTACAAATTATTAACATTAAAAGCTTTTATATTGTTGTAGTCTTTAGAATAATTTAGAAAAACACATAACAATAATTAGATATAAATATTATATCTTTCTGGCGCTGATACTTAATAATATAGGTGATTATAATTATCAGCACCAAAAAGTGACAAGTAGAATGTTAACGTTTAGAGAATTGTGGTCTCTTACGCGCTTTACGTCTGCCGTATTTTTTACGTTCTACAGCTCGTGGATCACGAGTCAGTAGACTACTTTTCTTGAGCAACGGACGATTATCTTCTGAAATAATATCTAACGCCCTAGATGTTCCATGCATAATTGCTCCAGCTTGACCTGTAGTACCACCACCTTTTACGGTGCATACTATATCAAATTGTCCTTGGGTATTTGTTGCAATAAAAGGTTTCTCTATCAAGTGGCGATACATGTCTCTTGGGAAATATTCAACTATGTTTTTACCATTAATTGTAACAACGCCCTTTCCAGGTTTAACCCATACTCGTGCTACAGAACTTTTTCTTCTGCCAGTTCCATAAGCAATATTTCCGTTTGTCTTTTTTGTATTGGTAGTCTTAGTAGATTTAAGAGCCAAAGTTTTTTTTGAGTTAGTGATAGGCTCTTTTAAAGTAGGTATTTCCATTTAATTACCTTTTGTTTTTAGAATTTTTACTTGCAATGTCAAAAAATTCAGGCTGCTGAGCTTCATGTGGATGATTATTGTCAGGATAGACATAAAGATTGCTGAATTGTTTTCGACCTAATGGACCTCTGCTAATCATCCTTTGTACAGCCATTTTTAGTACTCTTTCTGGATATTTTCCTGCTAAAATTTTACCAGCAGTAGTAGTTTTGATACCACCTGGGTGACCTGTGTGACGATAATAAAACTTTCCATCTTTGTGGTCGGCTTTTTTACCAGTAAGATGTACAGACCCAGCATTAATGACGATCACGTTATCGCCACAATCAATATGTGGAGTAAATAGAGGTTTATGTTTACCACGTAATATTAATGCAACCTGACTAGCCAAGCGGCCAAGCACTATGTCTTTAGCATCAATTACCAGCCATTTTTTTTTCACTTCCGACGGCTTTGCAGAGTAAGTTTTCACAGTTATTACTTTAGTTAATTATTTTGATCTAAGAAAATAGCAGTTGCCCACTCTATTTGTCAAGAATAATTTTTCTATTTTAAATTACTCAGTAATGATAATTCCACTTTTTTTACAAGCTATTATTGACATAGTGTAGCTATTATTGTAGTATCGGACGAATTTTTCTAAAATTAAGTATCAGTAATTATGAAACGTACATTCCAACCTAGCAATTTAGTTAGAAAAAGAAGACATGGTTTTAGAGCTAGAATGGCTACTGTAGGAGGCCGATTAGTATTAAAAAGACGTAGGCAAAAAGGTAGAAAAAAATTAAGCGCCTAAAGAATTAATTTCTCATTGTTGCGTTATGATAAACTTCATCTTTGACACTTTACTAGATGCAACATACTCTCTATAGTCTAAAAAACCAGAAACAATTTAATTTAGTTAATAATAGCGGGATAAAATATTATTCAAATTATTTTATCCTGGTTATTTGCCCTGTGCCACATCAAATTATTCCTGCTAATAATAATATAAATAACTGTTTATATTATGGGATAAAAATAGGAAGAAAATATTCCAAAAAGGCAGTAATCCGTAATAAAGCGAAAAGAAGAGTCAGACACTTATTGAGGACTCTCAGTATCGATCAAGGCCAAAATCTAGCGATAATCATCGTTCCACGTAAAGATTTTCATATTACAAACTTCCTCGAATTAACAATAGAGTTAAAGAAATTTTGGAATAAAAATCAAAAATCTCTTAAGAAGTCACCTTAAGAACAATTAGGTTCAAATTCTCTGTTATTTTGATTGCTAACTTCAAATTTACTTGCAAAATCAAAAGATAAATGACCACTATTATTTGTAGATATATATATATCACCACCATTCACTAATTTTCCAAATAGAATTTCATCAGCAATTATTTGTTTGATATTCACATCAACTGCTTTGAGCAAATCACGTGCTGCATTATCTTTAGAGATATAATGATCATTGATATATTCCACTACTTCATCATCATAACGCAAACATATGTTTCTCAGTTTTAATTCTTCAACTAATTCCTGAATAGCCTTCTCAATGATCTTATTTGTTACTTGGTTAATATTATTAAATAGTATAATTTTGTCTAATCTACTTCTAAATTCTGCACTAAAATAATGTTCAAAGGCACTCATATTAGCACTCTTTTCTTCTATTGTAGTACCAAATCCAATAGATTTTGCGCTATTACTGCTAATTACATTGGTAGTGAGAATAATTATTGTATGATTAAAATTTATTGCTTTAGCAGCATTATCGTCTAATTTTCCATCATCCATAATCTGTAATAATAAGTTTAATATTTCTGGATGAGCTTTCTCAATCTCATCAAACAATACTACAGAATATGGATTTTTATCTACAGAACTAGTAAGTACTCCTCCTTTATCTGAACCTACATAACCAGGTGCGCTACCGATCATTCTTGAAACTGCACTACTTTCACTAAATTCTGACATATCAAATTTTAGTAACTTCATATTAGTAAAACGTGCCAACTGTTTTGCTAATTCCGTTTTACCAACACCACTGGGACCTGCAAACATATAACACCCAATAGGTTTTGAAGATTGCCTAAGCCCAGCTTTTGCCATTTTAATACTTGAACATAAAATATCTATAGCTTCATCTTGTGCAAAAACATATTCTTTTAAGTTTTTATTTAAATTGCGGATATTATCTAGTTCAGTATCTGTTACACTAATTGGTGCAATATTAGCAATGCTTACTATTAAACGCTCAATATCTTTTTCTGTTACTATATTATCTTTTCCTTGTGCCCCATCAATATTTTTTCTTGAACCAGCTTCGTCTATTAAATCAATTGCTTTATCTGGAAATTTTTTATCATTCAAATATCGCATTGACAAATTAATTGCTGCTTTTAACGCAGCATCTTCATATTGGACATTGTGATATTTTTCGTAATCGCTTTTTAAACCTTTTAATATTTCTAATGTAGCTTCTGCGCTAGGTTCTTCTATAACAATCTTTTGAAAACGCCTTAGCAATGCAGTATCTTGTTCAAAATGACTACGATATTCTTTAAATGTAGTTGCTCCGATACATTTAAATAAGCCTTTAGTTAAAGCTGGTTTGAGCAAATTACTAGCGTCTATAGCACCACTTACCGAAGAACCTGCTCCTACAATAGTATGAATTTCATCTATAAATAAAATAGCATTTTTACACTGAGATAATGCAGTTACTAATTCTTTTATTCTTCCTTCAAATTCACCACGAAATTTTGTTCCTGCTAACATCCCCCCTAAATCAAGAGAATAAACAACTTTATCAGCTAAAGCGCTGGGAACTTTTTTATTAATAATACGATGTGCCATACCTTCAACTATTGCGGTTTTACCAACCCCAGGCTCACCAACTAATATGACATTATTCTTTTTTCTTCTACATAGAATTTCTATCGCTCTGTTGATCTTAGATTCACATCCAATTAATTGGTCAATATTACTATTATAAGCTTGTTTATTAAGATTAACGCAATATCTTTCTAATACCTCTTCAATAGATCGTGCCTCTTCATGATCTACATCATGCTTTTCATTTTCTAGTGTTACTTGATTTTGAAATTGTTGCTTCTCTGAAATATTATGTTTCTTAATGAGAGTATTTTTATTCTTAATACCATAGTTTAATAAATCTTTCCTGGTAATATTAGTATCCTTTAAAAAAATCGTAGCAGAGGATTCATGTTCGAAAAAAAATTCTGCCAGAATATCAATACTAGATATATCATTATTACCTTGGGCTTGTGCATAAAGTAAAGTACGTTGTATTATACGTTGAACACCAGCAGTGGGGTGCGGGTGAGATATGGAAGGATTAATGAGATCAACCAAATTATTTTTAATATAATTGAGTAATTTATCTTTTAGTAAGTCAATATCAGCTCCCTTTTCAGCAAAAAATATTTGTATATCTTGATCTTTAAGTAAAGCTAGTAAAAGATGTTCGAAAGTGATATATTCATGTTTATGCTCCAAAGCAATTTGCAATGCATTTTTTGAAACCTTTTCTAGACAATTTGATAACATAACCTATTATTACTCTATTTTTATTATTTTCTTGTAACGGTCAATTACAACTATATCACTTACTTGATAAAAATAATTTTAATTATATGTTAGACGTTAATTTTGTATTTATTATGTGATAAGAATTAAACTATTAGAAATAAAAATGGTAAGAATTATGTCGTCATACATTAAACTAGCTCAATATAAAAGTTTTATTATTATCTGTTTGTTAATCTTTTCTGGAATTTCAGTTATGTTATTAATGAAAAGCAATGATACTACACAACCAAGTACAAAAATTTTGCCACAACCACCAATTCTATTATATATTAGGGAAGGATGTTTTTATTGTAAACTTGCTACACAATTACTAGAAGAAAAGGCTTTACATTATGAGATAATCGAATTATCTAATAATGAAGCATTATATACAAAATTAGTGAATAGCACAGGGCAAACTACTGTACCATATATTTTTATAAATGGTCAGTTTATAGGGGGCTATTCTGATTTACGAGAATTAGACGAAGAAAATAAATTATAAAATTAAATATAATATAACAAATATGAATTATATACCAATAGTAGTAGAGCAAACCGGCAAAGGAGAAAGAGCGTATGATATATATTCTAGATTACTCAAAGAAAGAATAATATTTGTTACTGGACCATTTGATGATTCAATGGCTAATAGTGTGATTGCTCAACTCTTATTTCTAGAAGCGGATAATCCAGATAAAGAAATATATATGTATATTAATTCTCCAGGCGGTATTGTTAGTTCAGGTTTTGCAATATATGACACAATGCAATATATTAAACCTAGGATAGCTACTTTATGTATTGGACAAGCTTGTTCAATGGCAACCACTATTTTACTTGCTGGCGATAAAGGAATGAGATATGCACTACCTAATAGCCGAGTAATGATCCATCAACCAATAGGAGGTTGTAAAGGACAAGCTACAGATTTAGAGATTCAAGTAAAAGAAACTTTAAAAGTGAAAAATATGCTACAGGAAGTATATGCAAAACACACTACACAATCCAAATCAAAAATAGCAGAATCAATGGAAAGAGATTATTTTATGTCTCCAGAAGAAGCTAAAAGCTTTGGGATTATAGATGAAATAATCACCAGTAGAGAGATAATCTTTCCTATTCCTAATACTTCACATGATAATCACCAAAAGTAATTTTTAAGTAAATAAATGACTAATACAACACCTACTAACAAACCTTTAAATTGTTCATTTTGTGGAAAAAATCAAATAGATGTTCAAAAACTTATTGCAGGACCAACTGTTTTTATTTGTAATGAGTGTGTGGATGTTTGCCAAGATATAGTACACAATGAACTCAAAACTCCTCATGAGGTTTCATTATCACGTCTTCCGATGCCAGAAGAAATTTTTGAGCGTTTAAATCAATATGTAATTGGTCAGGCCAAGGCAAAAAAAGTTTTATCTGTAGCAGTCTATAATCACTATAAAAGATTAGAAATGCAACAACTAGCACCAGATGATGAAGTTGAGTTTAGTAAATCTAATATTATGTTGATTGGCTCAACTGGATGCGGAAAAACTTTGCTTGCTCAAACATTAGCTAAAATTATTGATGTACCATTTGCAATTGCTGACGCTACTACTTTGACTGAAGCGGGTTATGTTGGAGAAGATGTAGAAAATATCCTACTCAGATTACTACAATCTTGTGATTTTGATGTCGAAAAAGCGCAAAAAGGAATTATATTCATCGATGAAATAGATAAAATTTCTAAAAAGACAGAAAATATGTCCTTGACTCGTGATGTATCTGGTGAAGGCGTACAACAGTCATTACTTAAAATAATAGAAGGTACAGTTGCATATGTTCCGCCTCAAGGAGGTCGTAAACATCCACAACAAGAATTAATTAAAATAGATACTTCTAATATATTATTTATTTGTGGAGGAGCATTTGTTGGAATTGAACAAATTATTTCTAATAGAAAAAACAAAGGTTCAATTGGTTTCTCAGTAAAATTAGAATCTAAACAACAAATAAGTTATGATGATGTTTTGCAAACAGTAGAAATCGAAGATCTAATTAAATTTGGTATGATCCCGGAGTTTATCGGACGTATTCCAGTAATTACTACATTACAAAAATTAGACAAAGTAGCATTGATTAAAATTTTAACTGAACCCAAAAATGCTATTATCAAACAATATCAGAAACTTTTTAGACTCAATTCAGTAGAATTAGATTTTACTGAAGACGGATTATCTAGCATTGCTCAGCAAGCTATCGCCAAAAAAACTGGTGCACGCGGTCTGCGGTCAATTATTGAAGATTTACTACTTGATAATATGTATAATTTTAGCTCTTTGAAAAATAAAATTATAACCTATGACGCAGAAGCTGTAAACGATAATAGTAAAGTCAAAATTAAGACAAAACGTATTGCGAATAGTGTGACAAAGGCTGCTGTATAATATATCTATGCAATTTCTACAAGAATTCTGTGATTTCCTGAAATCTTATTTATCAGATACAGAATTTTATGTAGAAGCAATGCCAGGAGATGCAGGGTCGCGTATATATTGGCGAATATATACTGCAAAACAAAATTATATATTATCATATAACCCGAATAATTATTTAGAAACTCAATTATTTATCGAACTCACCAAATATTTAAGACAATATAACTTTTCTGTACCTTATATTTATTATCAAGATTTAAATAAAGGGTTATTATTGATCGAAGATTTTGGAACTCATTCTCTCAATAGAAATTTAATTTCTTTAAATAGCAAAGCAAGAATTCCCTTTTATCAATTAGCAATTAATTTGCTAATTGAACTTCATCAAGTCCCCCTTCCTGCATTTATTGCAAATTTAAGCACAGAATTGATGATTCAGGAACTTAATGTTTTTAAGGAATATTATATACCATATAAATTTGGTAGAGTGCTAAGTGATACTGACAACTCTGAGCTCAATGTAATATTACACCAACTTTTTACTTCTCAAAGAATCCACCAAAAAGTTCTTTCTTTACAAGATTATCATGTAGATAACATCATGTTACTCAAAGAACGAGATAGTACAAAATCGCTTGGACTGCTTGATTATCAAGACGCTAAAAATAGTTCGCCTATTTATGATTTAGTGTCACTTCTGGAAGACGCAAGGATCGAAGTTCCAAGGAAGCAAGCGATAGAATATTTAAATTATTATGCAAAACAAACCTCTTCTAATTTTAATGATGTTTTTGCAGATTATCATATATTAGGACTTCAGAGAAATTGTCGTATTTTAGGAGTTTTTGTTCGGAAATACAAAAAAGGTTGTAATGATTATCTAAAATTTCTTCCATTGGTTGAAAAATACCTAAGCTATAACTTATTACACCCAGTAGCATATAATTTTAAGAAGTGGTTTGTATCTCTTTCTAATATATAGAAAATTTAGCGTAATTCAAAATAGACTTTATTAATGTCACGTAAATCTATCATTTTATACCTTTGGCTAAACTCTTTCTGCGCAGAATAAATTTTGCAAAGATATTTATAACCTTGCTTGAAATTTTTTTCAGGCATTTTTACTACTACACCTGATTCTAGATTTAAGTTCCAGCGTCTATTACCATATCTTACCGCTGATATCACTTTGTCTTTTATAGGCCTACATTGTTCTAATTCATCAATCAAACTTTGTGCGTATATATTTGCATCTTGTCCTATTACTTGTAATAAATCATGTTTAATATCTTGAGTATATGGAGTAATACGATTTCCTTCATCGTCAATCAGGTATAAGTTATTTTGAAATTGCCAAATAGCTATTGCAGTTTTCTCAACAATAGAAATATATAAATCAAAAGGCAATTGTCGCTCTATTATTGCTGTCTCTACCCATTTATTACTTTCTAATCGTTCTTTAATTTTATACAAATTCAGTTTCAATATTGGATCTCCTTTCTTTACGGAAACTGCATCTAATATCTCTTCATATGAAATATTTTCATTACCTTCAATAATAAGTTTTTTTAAGACTAGACCATAATCAGCAGACTGATTATAAAAATAGTCTTTGACAGAATTGATAATTTTGTCAAAGACTGAAGTAAATATAATTAGTAATAAAATAGTCAGCGCTAATAATTTTAGACCAAGCCTTATTTTATAAAAAAGTTGCCATGACTTTCTTTTTAAAGAAATCTGTTGTTTTTTTAATGTAGCGTTTTTACGTCTCATGACTCATATATGGCTTTTTCGACAATTTGTTGTACTAATTCAGTATAAGAAATATTTTGATATGCAGCTATTTCAGGACATATTGATAGTGGCGTCATACCAGGGTGACTATTTAATTCTAAAATATAGATCTCGCCAGATGATTCTTCATATATAAATTCTGCTCTGATCATCCCATCTTCACATTCAAAAATTTTACATAATTTTTCTGCTATAGACAATACTTCTTGATATTTATCGTGCGGTATAACAGCTGGATAAATATGTTCTGTAAAACCTTTTGTATATTTTGCTTCATAATCATAAAATCTTTTATTATTTAATAATCTGATCTCTAGAGCTCCTAAAGCTTTACCATTTAATATCGCTACTTGAATCTCTTTGCCTTTGATATATTTCTCGACAAGAACCTCATCACCATAAGGGAAGTTATATTGAGCAAAAGAAAAATCATCATCTTCGAATATTACTTGCACTCCCACACTAGAACCTTGTGCAATTGGTTTTACCACATAAGGTCGTTTAATTGGATCAGTGGACAAATTATCAGACTTGGAAACTAGTTTTGACTCAATGACCTGTAATTTATGAATTCTACAAATTTCATTTGTTTTTTTCTTATTCATAGCTAACGCGGACGCAAGCACACCTGGCCCAGTATATGGAATATGTAAAATATTTAGCAACCCTGGTATACACCCATCTTCACCATAAGTACCATGTAGAGCGTTAAAAACCAAATCAGGATTTATCGATTGCAATACTATGGCAATATCAGAACCCATATCTATAAATATCACCTGATAATTCAGTTGTAAAAGACTATTCACTACACCATTTGAGGTCATATATGATACTTCACGTTCAGTAGACATCCCCCCTCCTATTACCGCAATCAGCTTTTTACCTTTTATAGGACGAAAATTAAATGATTCAATCTTTAACGCATTATCAGCAACATAATCAGATAAATCTTGATCTCCTTTAGCTTGGCATTCAACGATAAAAGAGTATTTTCTATATTGATTATGATATGCTTTATTCAACTTATTCTCCCTATTCTTTTTATTTCCCATTTTAATTTTATTCCTTCTTGCTCAAAAACACGATTTCTTACAAATTCTCCTAAAGTTTCAATATCACTGGCAGTAGCATTTGCTTCATTAATCAAAAAATTACAATGCTGCTCTGAAATGCGGGCACCACCTAGTTTGAAACCCCTGAGGCCTACTTTATCAATTAATTGCCAAGCTTTTAATCCTTCTGGATTTGCAAAAGTACTACCTCCTGTTTTTTCTGTAATAGGTTGAGTGCTAGAACGCCTTTGAGAAATCTCATCCATTGTGGCGTTAATTTCTGCTGTATTGCCCTTGGTAATTTTGAATTCTACTTTGGTAATTATTATATTATTTGGCAGATTAGTCTCTCGATATTTAAATATGATATCTTCTGCATTTATTATTTTAGTTTCTCCTGCAAAATCTACTATATGTATTTTTTCTATTATATCTTTGAATTCACTACCATAAGAGCCTGCATTCATTACTACTCCCCCACCAATACAGCCTGGGATACCTACCAAAAATTCCAACCCAGTAATTGAATTAACTGCACAATATTTTGATAAATTATAATTTAAACATCCAGCTCCTACTATCAATTTATTATCTTCAATTACAATATCATTAAAGCCCTGAGTCAGTTTAATCACCACACCCTCTACGCCTGAATCACGAATAATCACATTTGATCCTGCTCCAATTACAGTGATAGGCCCCGAATATTGCTTTAAAAAAACGATCAAATCATCTATATCAGATGGTTTAAAAAAGAGATCAGCACTACCGCCTACTTTAAACCAAGTGAGATTGGCTAAATTATAATTTTCTTTTAAACTGCCTCGAATATTGTGCAAATTCATTTGATCATTTTTGTAAATTTTGTAATGCGGCTCTACATAAATAACTAATATCGCCCGCTCCCATACATACTACCAAATCCCATGGCTTGGCGTGGTTTTTGATAATTTTATCTATCATGTTTTTATCGCTTATATATTCCGCATCTTTGCCTTTATTCACTAAGGCATTTGATAAATTATGAGAATCATAACCATCTATTTTTTGCTCACCTGCTCCATACACATCTAAAACAAAAATTTTATCTGCATCTGCAAAAGCCTCGGTAAATTCATCAAATAAATTATATAATCTGTTATATCGATGTGGTTGAAAAATCGCAATTAACGAACATCCTTTTTTCAAAGCTACTCTAGCCGTTGAGAGAGTGGCTTTTATTTCAACAGGATGGTGCGCATAGTCATCTATAATATCTATATTATTATAACTTCCAATTTTAGTAAAACGGCGATTAACACCTTGAAACCTACTAAAACCGTTTTGCAGCACTTTAATACCAAAGTCTAATTCGACTCCAACAGCAATAGCAGCCAGTGCGTTTAATACATTATGATAACCAGGAATTGGAATTGTTATTTTTTCTATTATATTAACACTAGAACAATTAGGAAAACGAATTTTAATATCAAAAACAGAAGAACTGATACTTAAATTTATATTATATGCAATAATATCTGCATCCTCTGATTCAATACCATAAGTAATAATCCTCTTATCTTTAATCTCTTTTATTATTGAACGCACAACAGGATGGTCAATACACACAACACCAAAACCATAAAATGGTAGGTTACTTAAGAAACTTTTAAAAGCATTATTTAATGATTCACAAGTTTTATAATAATCCATATGCTCCGGATCAATATTAGTAACAACAGCAACTGTAGAAGGAATATTAATAAAAGTTGCATCTGATTCATCAGCTTCTACTACTAAATACTCACTTGTACCCAAATATGCATTAGTATTTTTATTATTAATAATGCCTCCATTAATCACTGTAGGATCAAGACCTGCAGCTTCAAATAAACATGCTACTAAAGAAGTAGTAGTAGTTTTACCATGAGAACCTGAAATAGCAATAGAGAATTTAAGTCTCATTAATTCCGCAAGCATTTGAGAGCGCTTTATAATAGGAATTTTACGAGCAATTGCTTCTATTAGTTCGGGATTATCTGGTTTTATTGCAGAAGAAATCACAAGATAAGCGACATCTTTTATATTTGCTGCTGAATGGCCTATTATAATTTTTATACCCTTATCTGATAAACGCTTAGTATTAGGATTATCTACTAAATCTGATCCTTGTATTTTATAACCAAGATTAAATAAAATCTCAGCTATACCACTCATTCCAATTCCACCTATTCCTACAAAATGTATAGCACCTAAAATGTTATTTTTTCTTTTTGTCTCTAATACTAACATCAATATAAAGATATTTTACTTATTTTGTACGCTATATTATCCACTAATTACTACGAACGCAACTGCAAATGGGGCCTCATCTGATAATGAAATATTAATTTTTATATTTTTGCTATAGTTTATTCTAGGAGTATCAATCAAAACATAAGGAGCACCTAACTTGTTATTTAAAATTGCTATGTCTTTAAAAGCAACTTCCCCTATACCAGTTCCTAAGGCTTTTGACACAGCTTCTTTACCTGCGAATCTTTTGGCAAGATAAGGTATTTTATCCACGCTAATTAGGTTATTAAAATAATCTATTTCTTGTGTATGAAAATTTTTTTCTAAAAAACTTTTACCAAACCGAGAATATATTTTTCTAATACGATCAATATTGACTATATCAGTACCAATCCCAATAATATCCATCATATACCTGAGATTTACTTTCTAATCTTATAAACGTTTTTTACTACTTTTTGCAGCTTAAGTGAATTAATTATTTGATCAAAATGGGTTACAGAACATACATTGATATCAAATCTAATTACAAACTGATTTGCTTCTCTTTTTACAAGGTGAAAATTAGTAATATTACCTTGTGCTTTTCCAATTTCACTAGTCACCACAGAAAGACTAGAAGGCTCGTTTGTCATTACCACTTCAATACAACCGATAAATGGTATATTAGTGGCATTACTATCCCAAGTTAATTCTATGAGCCTATCAGGGATAGACGAAAAGCTTTTCAGCATTGGACAATCTTTAATATGAACAGTAATACCAGTACCCGCATGTAGTACACCAACAATTTTATCGCTACTAATTGGCTGACAACATTTTGCAAAACGCGTTGCTATACCAGAGATTAGTCCTTTTATTGGTACTTTATGCTCATCGACTAGGGATTGTATTTTTTTCTTTCTATTGGGCACTAACATTGCAAGAGTTTGATTGAACCTACTTTTAGGTACAGATACTTGCTTTACTACTTCTTCTCTAGAAATTAACCCCTGTCCTACCTCATATAAAAGTTGTGTACGGGATTTTTGGAAAAATTCACAAGCTTTGCGAATTGCCTCACCTTCATCTTCAATATCTGCAACTTTGAAAGCTTTGCTCAATATATTATATCCGAGTTTGATATATTGATCATTCTGGTGTAATTCTGTAACTTTACGTATTTCTGCTTTAGCTTTTCCAGTAATCGCAAATTTCTCCCAATCAGGTGAAGCTACCTGCTCTTGAGAAGTAATAATCTCAACTTGATCACCATTTACTAATTCAGTATCAAGAGGCATAGTTGCGCCATTTACTTTTGCACCAATACAACTATTACCAATATCTGTATGTACCATATAAGCGAAATCAATAATCGTTGCTCCTTTAGGTAGCGCAATAACTTTTCCAAGTGGAGTGAAACAGAATACTTGGTCATAATACATAGCAAGCTTTGTATTTTTCAGACGCTCTTCAGCTTCTGTATTATTATTTAATATTGATAATAATTCCTTAATCCATACATTATAATCTTTTCCATCAGAAACATCCTGATGATTTTGTTTATATCGCCAATGTGCCGCGACTCCCCATTCTGCGATTTCATGCATTTCTTGTGTTCGGATCTGCACCTCAATTTTGCATCCTACAGGCCCAATAACTACTGTATGTATAGATTGATATCCATTATTTTTTGGTATACTGATAAAATCCTGAAAGCAATTAGGTACCATCTTATAGTTACTGTGTATTATTCCGAGTATCTTATAACAATCAGGAATAGATGCAGCAATTATCCTAAATGCAATAACATCGGATAATTGATCGATAGTAACATTTTTATGAGTGATCTTCATCCAAACTGAGTATGGAGTTTTTTTACGACCATATATTTTCACATTTGGTACTAGAGGTTTTATAGTGTCGTCTAGCTCTTTAATGATTTTGGTAATAATATCTTCTGTATTTCCAGAAACATTGTTTAATCTTTGAATTATAGAATTACGAACATCAGGATATAATATTTTAAATGCAATATCTTGTAATTCTACTTTGATTTTTTGCATCCCAATTCTTTCAGCCAAAGGTGCGTAAATCTCCAATGTTTCCAAAGATATCCTTTCTTTCTTCTCTTGCTTCGATATAAAATCAATTGTACGCATATTATGTAATCTATCGGCTAATTTGACTACTAATACTCGAATATCGTAGCTCATGGCCATTAATAGTTTACGAAAATTTTCAGCCTGGCGTACATCATAAGACTTAAGTTCAATTTGTGTCAGTTTAGTTACGCCATCTACTAATTTTGCTATATCTGTAGAAAAGTTTTGCTCTATATCTTCATAAGTAAGTTCTGTATCCTCAATTGTATCATGTAATATAGCGGTTACAATTGAATCAGAATCAAATTTCATTTGTGCAACGATCTCGGCTACGGCCAAAGGATGTTCATAGTAAGGTGCACCTGATTCTCTTTGCTGAGAACCGTGATATTTTACAGCAAATTTGATTGCTTTAATCACTACTTCTTCATCAATAGCTATACCATATGATTTATATTTTTCTATAATATTTTGATAAAAATCTTCTGACTGTTCCATAGATCAATATAATTTCTTAATCCGTTTTAAAATTATGACCTAAATTTGAGATTAATAATATTATTTATTTTTTCAAATCTATTCCCTATCCATTATTCTTAGCTCTTATAGTGGATATTACTTGTTTCAACCTTTCTAAAGTAGGTAATCCTTTGATTATTTGATTATCAATAAGATAGAACGGTGTACCTGTGATATGTAATCCACGAGCAAATTCTAAGTTAGCACCAATTAATTGCTTCATATGATAACTATTAATTTCATTCTCTATGGAAGCTGGGTTTATTTGGTACAAATCAAATAATTTTTGGATTGTCTCAATACTATCATCTTTTATTGTCATTAAATCATGATGAAAATTCGCAAATAATTCAGGTGCAACCTTATGGACTGCTAACGCTATTTTTGTTAAGTACAAAGATTTATCACCCAGAACTGGAATAGGTCTCAAAATTATCTGGATATTTTGGTCTTGGCTTATTAGTTGTTGTTCCACTAGATAAGATTTATGACAATATCCACATTTATAGTCGAAAAATACTATAATCTTGATATCACCATCAGGATTACCAAAATATGGTGGTAGATTTTGCGTAGTAAATTTATCAAAATTGTTATTTATATATTCATCAATTTTTATGGATAATTTTTTATTATGTTTCTCATGCAAATTTTCCACTGATTTAATCAAATCTTCTGGATTATTCAATATATAATTTTTAACTATCTGTTCTATATTTTCTTTGCTCAACGAATCATGTTTCTGACTAGTAGAATCATCTATGACAGCAGTCACAGTTTCTGTTTTTCCTATTTCTTTATAGGCAAATAATAATACTAAAACAGCAAAAATTATCACTAAGGTCAAATTTACTATTTTTGAAATCATACCAATAATTACTTTAATTTAAATTTAATATTAATTACTTCAATAAATTAGATATTGCAAAATAAAACGTAAATATCGCATTGGTAATTTGCAATTTTAGTGTCAGAGTATCATATTTATTATTTATATCACTAAAAATATATTTGAATATGCAAATTGAAATCAAAACTTTGGATCAAACTTTAATCAATGAAATGAAAAAATATAATATTTGGTCACCTGAGTGCCCTGTACCTTTAGGTGATTTAAACCTAATTAATTTACTTCATTATGATTTTAGAGGAAACATCATACGAGGCCAAATTATAGTACACAAAAAGATAGCAGAAATTACCGCTAATATATTTCAACAATTATTAAAGAGAAAATTTCCGATTCACAGTGTCAAACTAATCCAAGAATTTCAGGGAGATGACGTATTATCAATGGAAGCTAATAATAGTTCAGCGTTTAATTTTAGGCAAATTGCTGGCACTAGTACAATTTCTATTCATTCATACGGCTTAGCAATAGATATTAATCCAGTTCAAAATCCGTATATAACTCATTATAATAATACTGTCTTAATCCAACCTAGCATTAGCAAGGATTTTTTAGATAGAACACATCAGAAGCCCGGCATGGTAGAAAATATCGTAGAATTATTTGTAAGCCATGGCTTTAATTGGGGTGGTCATTGGAAAACCATTAAAGATTATCATCATTTTGAATTCCCATTAGATCAATTATTTCTATAAATTAACAAGTCTTTATACACGAAATTTTAGATTTGGTATTTTACCATAATATGCTACTAATCTTGAGATGAAAGCTCCTATTATAACAAATATTACAAAGTTTTGGATATTTTTAGGGTCAGGACTATATGAATTATAATCTAAATAAATACCAAATATTATCCCCCATAATATCGAAATTTCAGCATTTAAACTATCACCTAGACACATAATATTATTTTTTCTACGCAATATATCTCTTATTATCCCGCCTCCATTGGCAGTCAAGAAAGCAAAGAAAGGCCCCCAAAGCTCGATTGGTTCAATTCTGCCCATAATAGCAATTGCTACTCCTGTCACTATGAAAGCAGACTGACCTAGAGCATCACTTATAATTAATACATCATCCCAAAATTTTGCTACTGACTCATCTTGTTGAGCATCTTTATTATAATATTCTAGTAATCTTATTGAAGAAAACCCTATTAATACTATTGTAATAATATAATACATATAAGAAGGCGTTAAAAATAACCCTACTTCCTCACGATTAATTAAAACATCTCTTATAATACTGCCCCCTACAGAAGGAAGCATGGCAAATAATAATGTTCCAAATAATGTCGCATTATCTTTTGCAGCAATTGCTACCCCCGATATAGCAAAAGCAAAGGTGCCTATTACTCCGATAATATAAAACCAGTCGGCTTCTATGGTTTGCATTAATAATACTGGATATACATAATTTTTGATAATTGCTTTATATTCTGATGTATTTTTAAATTTACCGATCTCTTCATTAAATTTTTCTACTAATTCAGCAGAAACTGATTTTTTACTAAACATGAAATAAATTGGCGTTTTCGGACCAATAGGAATTTCAATTACCTTATTAATAGATTTCATATCTAGCATGACTGCTGCCCCTGCAAATCTATCAGCTAAAAATCCATCGATTTTTCCTTCTAATAAATCACTGAAAGCGTCTAGATCAGTGGTATATTCTTTAATGATATCTTGGTTATTATAGTCACTAATAAATAAATTAACTTGTGGATCTGTATATATAAATCCCTTCACAATACCTAAGACAAAATTTTGTAACCTTATTTGTGATAGTAATTCTCTAACATTTGCAAAATTAGTATCTTTCTCATTATTATTTAGAGTAAATAAAGAATTTTCTTCAAACCGATATGGAATCGAAAAATGAGCGTATTCTGCACGATCTTGAGTATAAGTAGCGCCAGCTGCTATATGTTTTTCCCCCGATTCTATTTGTAATTGATGTTCCTTCCATTCTATAGACTCAAACTCAAGACCAATACCTATTTTATCTGCCAATGAACTCAATATTTCGATATCCATTCCTACTAATTTGAAACCATTATTAGTAACTTTATTAAACTGGTATGGCTGCCATAAATACCATCCTGCCTTTAAGCTCATATTGTCTTCTATCTCTTTGCATTTTATTTGTAGCTCTTCTTCTGCATAACATAACGCACTACATAGATATGTAAGTAAAACTATTATTCGGAAAAGAAACTGCATAGTAGATAAAAATGGATTAAATGATATCTATCTTAGCTATTTATTATAGGAATGTATAAAAGAACTATACTAATATAGGGTAAAAACCTCTATTAGCCGTTGATTTTATATTACACAATTCCTAGGCATTCCTATACCTTGGTACTGGCACATAAGAGCATTTCATTTATCAACACCATCTACTTAATGTAATAAATACAGTAAGATATAAGATTAATTTAAAATACATCTCATACTAAAGACAAATTATAATAGTTTGTTATAAATTTATTTAAATTTTTTATATCCAAGACACATATTAACACTATCAAAGCATAGATAACTCTTGTGGGATCTTATAATTTTCTTATAAGGTTGATCTGTATGAGATTTTATCTCAAAGACAGGAGATGATATTTATTCTTGTTTTTAATAAAAATTTATTAAACAATATGGACTTGCATTAAAATCACAATTATACTTAGCAAAGTAAATAATTATATTATAACTTTTAATAAAAGAGGATCTTAAAGATGCTATCATTAAAACAACAAGTAATAAAATTTATTCACAAACATCATAATGATGTTATTGAATTTCCCCTTGATGATACTACACCTTGGGACGAAATAAAAAACTTTATGCTCTCTATAAACAATAATTATCAAACACCACTGATTTCTGCTTTAATAAAGAATGATGAATTTACTATAGCAAAAAACTTATTAAAGACCGAAGGAGTATATATAAATCAGCCGGATAGTTATGGGAAAATTCCAATAGATTATGCTCAAGATAATCCTTTGTCTTCAAATGGCTTAATAGCGCTCTTGGGTGGTAATACCGAAGACCAAAATATGCCATCTGGTAATGACTCTACTGAATCTAATGATTACGAACCAATGGCATCAAGTGAAGATTTTTCTTAAAATAATGACTAAGCTTTTCTATTAAATCACAATTAAGGGTCATATTAACTATATGACCCTTAAAGATAGGACAAGTTATTTGCTCCAAAGAACAATTTCACTTCTACGATTTTTTGTCCATGCTTCTTCATTATGACCAATGACAGCTGGCTTCTCTTTACCATACGATACGGTTGAAAGACGTTGCGCATCTACACCATGATGCACTAGGAAATTTTTAACAGCCATAGCTCTTTTTTCACCTAAAGCAAGGTTATATTCTCTAGTACCTCTTTCATCAGCATGCCCTTCAATTTTAGCCATAGAAGTTGGGTTCGCATGTAACCATTCTGCTTGTTGTTTTAGAGTTGCAGTTGCTACATTTGATAAAGCAGCACTATTTAATTCGAACCATACTGTTTCTCCCATCATTTGTTGATGTGCCACGTGGCTGCCGCAACCACGGTTCCATTTTTTATGACCACATCCAGATAGAACAGTAAGTGCACATAATGCAAGTAAAGTTTTTTTCATCATAATTATTATCCCTTTTAAATTTGATAATTCCAATATTCGGAAATTGTAATATTTCCGCTATCTATCATAGTATAAGGGAAACAACTAGATGTAAAACAAAATTAGTGGTTATAGAATTAAAAATCAGCAAAAAATTTAAAAAGTTATTTTTTTATAATAATTACGTCACGGAAACAACAAAAACTTAGCTATTATTTATAATTAAAGGAGAAAATTCCTTGATAATTTTTTGGTATAATAATATTTTAAATGGTACAACATCTGCAAGTAATTCGTCAATTGCTATCCATTTCCATTCTTCAAATTCAGGGGAGTCTGTGTTGATTTCTATTTCATCGTTAGAACCTAAGAACTTTATCAAAAACCATTTTTGTTTTTGACCACAAAACTTTCCTCCCCACAATTTAGGGACTAAAAAATCTGGAATTCTATAACTATACCAATTCTTGCTTTCAGCAATTATTTGACCATTTCCACTACCAATTTCTTCTTTCATTTCTCTTAAAGCTGCAGCACTGGGTGTTTCTCCAAGGTCTATACCACCTTGTGGCATTTGCCATCCATTAGTTTTCGAATTAATCCGCTTACCAACAAAAATTTTATTATCTTTGTTGATAATCATCATTCCTACACCAGGTCTGAAAGGCAAGCAGCTATAATTAATTTCTTTCATATTGTTCTTTATTTAATAGCTGATTTACTTACTATCAAACCTCTAATTAAATCAAAAGCCCGAGCGTACTGATAGTCTTTTTGATATTTCTCTAAAACTATTTTAGGTGCTCCAGCCCTTTTATCTTCTGCTTTTTCTTGAATTATTTCTTCTTGGTTATATTTCTCCAGATAGCTTTTCACACTTGCATTAGTAAAAACCTTATTCTCCTGTTCAATTTTTGCATATTCCACCTTAGCATTCTCAATATAAATATCTGGTTCAATACCCTTGCCGTTGATTGAACGACCACTAGGAGTAAAATATTTTGCGGTTGTCAGTTTCACAGCAGCTCTTTTACTTATTTGAGAAAAAGTTTGTACTAAACCTTTACCGAAAGAAGTCACACCAACTAATATACCCCTTTTATGATCCTGCAACGCACCTGCTACTATTTCTGCGGCCGAAGCAGTACCTTCATTTATCAAGACAACTAGAGGTACATTAGGAGCTTTTTTAACAAATCTACCAGCTGATAAAATTTTTGGGTTATCGTGATTCCTACCTTTAATAGATGTAATAATACCTTGGTCGATAAAATATTCACTAACTGCCAATGCTTGATCTAATACTCCACCTGGATTATTACGTAAATCCAAAATAATACCACTCAAAGTTTTATTCTTGCTTTTCAAATCTTTTTCTATGGATTCTATTGATTTCTTCAGATCAGTAATGACATTATTATTGAACGCGATAATACGTATATAAGCAATTCCTGTGTTGTTACTTTCTTCTACCTCATATTTGATAGGTTTAATTTTGATAATTTTCCTGGTGATTTCTATTTCTTTAGCGACATTTTCTTCTGAATTGATCACCAATAAATTCAGTTTACTACCTGGTTCACCACGCATTTCTTTTACTGCCTTATTAAAACCCAGATTCGACACTAATTTACCATTGACACCAACAATATAATCCCCTGCTTTGATCCCCGCATTATAAGCTGGCATATCATCTATTGGAGTAATTACTTTAATCACGCCATTATCAAACATTAATTCAATACCAATACCACCAAATTCTCCGTCAGTACTACTCATAAAGAATTCCAAATCCTCATCTGTAACATAACTAGAATATGGGTCTAAGGACTGGAGCATTCCGTTAATTGCTTCATCTATCATTTCTTGATGATTTGGCACTTGAATATAATCTTTCTCTATTCTTTTGAATACTTCTTTAAATTGCTCAAAATAATAACTATCTGGTTTAGGTTCTTCTGCATAGCAAATATTAATACCTAAAATACAAAAATATATAGTAACTACTAACTGTACTTTTTTAAACATATAATTTTATTTCTCCATTTAATTTATTCAAAGATTGTTCTTGAATGAATTGAAATCTTTTTTCGGGATTTTTACCCATTAGATCATCTATTATTTTGTCAGCTGACTCAAAATTATCAATATGCACCCTATATAAAATTCTAGTTTTAGGATCCATAGTAGTTTCTTTTAGTTGGGCAGGCGTCATTTCACCCAACCCTTTAAATCTTCCAATTTCGACCTTTTTCTTGTTGTGCTCTAATGTCTTTAATATTTGGTCTCTTTGCTCTTCTGTGTTAGCATAATAACTTTTTGCACTTTGAGTGATACGATATAAAGGTGGTTTTGCTAAATATAAATGATTATTTTCTACTAATTTACGCATTCTAGTATAAAAAAAAGTCATAAGCAATGAGGCAATATGTGCTCCATCCACATCTGCATCTGTCATGATAATGATTTTTTCATAACGTAAATTTTCTTCTTTATAATTATGAAGAGAACCACAGTTTAATGCAACTTCTAAATCTTGTATTTCCTGATTAGCTAATATTTTTTGTGTTGTTGCATTCGCTACGTTCAAAATCTTACCCCTTAAAGGTAATATTGCCTGAAATTTTCTATCTCTTGCCTGTTTTGCAGAACCACCAGCTGAATCTCCTTCAACCAAAAATAGTTCCGTACCTGATGATTCATTATTAGAACAATCAGCTAATTTACCAGGTAAACGCAATCTCTGCGTAGCAGTTTTTCTCGTAATATTTTTTTCACTTTTCCTACTCAAACGATGTTCTGATATCTCTATAAAATTCTCGAGTAATTGATCAGATGCTTTTTTATATTTGACTAACCAATGTTCAAAATGGTCTTTAAATACTGATTCCACATCCTTAGCAACACCTAACGATACTAATTTTTCTTTAGTTTGTCCTTGGAATATAGGGTTCTTAATGAAGACAGATAAAATTAAACAAATATTTTCGAATAAATCTTCTTGCGTAATTTGTGTTGCTCTCTTGATACCTGCCATATTACCATAATTCTTAACTGCTTTAAGTAATGCAGTTTTGAGCCCTTGCTCATGCGTACCCCCTTGAGGAGTAGGAATAGTATTACAATAAGATTGCGTGAATTGTTCTTGTTCATGCCAACATAGGGCCCATTCTATTCTTACATTATCTTCCGAAGGCAACTCAGCAGTACCAGCAAAAACCTCGCCACCAATAATTTTTCCTAGATCTAATTTCGATTTAATATAATCCACTAGTCCTTCAGGAAAATACATTATTTCTTGCATAGGAACTTTGAGGTCATTAAATTCACTCTGACATTCCCAATGAATTGTGACTCCTTTATGTAAATAAGCTTTTGATTTTGCCAATTTATATATTACCTGCGGTTCAAATTTGACCCCATGTGCAAAAATTGTATAATCTGGGCTAAAAATAATTTCAGTACCCCGCATTCTTTTGCTCGCAGGTTCTGTAAGTAGAGGTGTAACTACTTCGCCTTTTGAATATTCTTGACTATATAAAGTGCCGCTTCGATAAACTTTTACTATTAATTTTTCTGATAGAGCATTCACTACCGAAATCCCTACCCCATGCAATCCTCCAGCCGTTTCATAAGATTTACCAGAAAATTTCCCTCCAGAATGCAACATAGTAAATATTACTTCTAAAGCAGATTTATTAGGAAATTTAGGATGCATATCAACTGGTATACCACGCCCATTATCCTTAATGGAAATAGCGCCATCCTTTAATAATTTTATAGCAATGTTGTTTGCATGACCTGCTACTACCTCATCCATAGCATTATCTAACACTTCACAAACCAAATGATGTAGAGCATCTTGTCCAGTGCCACCAATATACATACCCGGCCTCATACGCACTGGTTGTAAGCCTTCTAACACCTCAATATCACTTGCATTATAGGAATTGTTTAAATTGGTGTTATTATTTATATCAAATAAATCTTCCACTATATTTTTCGCTTAAATTTTAATATTTTTAACTTCATATTTCTTTATTACTAATTACTGATTTTAGTAATATGTTAAAGAATTTAATCAAATAACAATTTGAATGCAAGTCTGTCACTATATTATAGACATAGTTTACAAAGAATTATATTATATATTTACACAAATTGCGCTAATTTAATTAGTGCAATTATTTTTTATATATATTCATCATATAATGATAAAATATTTCTCTTGGTGCAGGAGGGGCTCTACCAAATAATATATATCTGTCAATAAAATAACTAGTTAATAAATAAGCTTGGTTTAATTGTTCATAATCAATCGCTATATCACTAACCAAAAATTGCGGTAATAATAACATCTTATCTGCAAAAACTTCTCCTGCTTCTTTACAAATCGCTCTTCCAGATTTAGGCGATACATAAAATAAATTGTTAGCACTATTAGTAGCAGCACATTTGTCTAATTGCAATGTATGACCAGTTTCTGCAAGTAACGCAAGTTCTAAGCGTATATAAAGTTCTATGCAACAATTTTCTTTAAGAGACTCCATAAAACTGAGCAAATCTGGAAAAAGATTATTATGGGATTCGCGTTCGCAAAATGATATTTTTAATAAACTAACGACTGAATTAAACGCATATAATTTTATTTTATCATTAATAATATAACAGCCAAAAGATTTGACTGATTCTATTTTTGCATACCCTAAATGCTCGTGTAACCTTGCACTCCATAGAAAATCTACTAAGTTACCTTCTAATAAAATATTATCTCCCTTTTTGCGAGATTTGCTTACAACAGCAGAATATAGACCATGTTTCTCTGTAAATATGGTGACAATATATTTGTTATCTTGCAAGTTTTTTTTTGATAAAATAATACCACGATCTTTAAAATTCATATAACTATAAATCTGTCAGTGTTAATAGAATAGACTATTAAGTATAAATTTCACTTATAAATTTATACTCAGCCGCTTGAAATAAAAATATCTAACACTTATATACCCAATATGGCCAGTTAATTGCTACAAAATTCAGCAAGTTTAGATTTTGCTAATTAATTTAGACTGGTTATATATCAACAAAATAAATAAGGAAGGTGTTGTATGCAAAACTTAAGACCGTTACATAATAATGTGGTACTAGAACCACTTGAAGCAGAAGAAAAAACTACTGGTGGGATCATAATTCCTGATACAGCAAAAAAGAAAACTATCCAAGGCAAAGTTGTAGCTGTTGGACCAGGTAAAAAAGATGATAATGGTAAATTAATTCCTTCTGACCTTCAAGCAGGCGACATTGTTGTTTATGAAAAATGGGGTGGCACAGAAATCACGATTAATGACAAAACATTATTAGTGATGAAAGAAACAGATATTATCGGTATTGTAGAAAAATAATAAATTTAAGGAGAAATGATTATGGCTAAACAAATAAAATATGGCAGTACCGCCAGAGAAGAAATGATTAAAGGTATCGATATTTTAGCTGATACCGTGAAAGTAACTTTAGGACCAAAAGGTCGCAATGTAGCAATTGACCAAGAGTTTGGTACACCACGATTGACTAAAGACGGGGTAACCGTTGCAAAAGCAGTAGAACTTGCAAATCCTATGCATAATTTAGGAGCTCAATTAATAAAATCTGTTGCTAGTAAAACTGCAGGTGTTGCTGGAGACGGCACTACCACAGCTACAATTTTAACTAGAGCAATTGTCAAAGGTGGTAATAAGGCAGTCGCAGCAGGTGCAAATCCAATGGATGTAAAAAGAGGTATAGATGCTGCTGTAGCTCGGATTATCGAAGAGATTAAAACAAGTAGCAAAACTATTAGTTCTCAAGCAGAAATCGCTCAAGTTGGTACAATTTCTGCAAATGGCGATAAAGAAATTGGTGAACAAATAGCCAATGCAATGGAAAAAGTAGGCAGAGAAGGTGTTATTACTGTTGAAGAAGCAAAAGGTATTGGATTTGAAGTGGATATTGTAGAAGGTATGATGTTCGAACGTGGATATCTGTCACCATATTTTGTCACTAATTCAGAAAAAATGACTGCGGAGTTAGACAATCCTTATATCTTATTATTTGAGAAAAAATTATCTAATCTACAACCTTTAATACCAATATTAGAGTCAATAGTAAAATCATCTCGTCCTTTATTGATCATTGCAGAAGATGTTGAAGGTGAAGCATTAGCTACTTTAGTTGTAAACAAATTAAGAGGTGGCCTAAAGGTTGTAGCGGTAAAAGCTCCAGGGTTTGGTGATTCTAGAAAAGATACAATGCAAGATATTGCTATATTAACTGGCGGCCAAGTAGTAAGCGAAGACCTAGGCATGAAATTAGATAATATCGATTTAACCATGTTAGGATCAGCGAAAAAAGTTAAAGTCACTAAGGATAATACTGTCATAGTTGACGGCGCAGGCCAATCTGTTGATTTAGAGTCGAGATGCGCTCACATCCGCACTCAAATCAGTGAAACTACCTCTGATTATGATAAAGAAAGATTACAAAAGCGTTTAGCTAAGTTAGTTGGTGGTGTGGCTGTTTTAAAAGTGGGGGGCGCAAGCGAAGTTGAAGTTAAAGAGAAAAAGGATCGTGTTGACGATGCTTTACATGCAACCCGTGCAGCTGTTGAAGAAGGTGTTGTTGCCGGCGGTGGATCTGCTTTATTCTATGCAAGTCGTAGTTTAACAGATCTCAAAGGCGCTAATGAAGATCAGCAAATTGGTATTAATATAGTCAGAAAAGCTATGGAGGCACCAATCAGGCAAATCGCAGAAAATGCTGGTACAGACGGCGCTATAATAGTAGGTAAACTAACTGATTCAAAATCAATGAGTTTTGGTTTTGATGCACAAAACATGGAATATACTGACATGTTCAAAGCAGGAATTATTGATCCTACTAAAGTTGTACGTACTGCATTACTTGATGCTTCTTCTGTTGCATCATTAATTATTACTACTGAAGCAATAATTACAGCTGACCCAGAAGCTAAAGACAAATCAAGCATGACACCTGCAGGTGGCATGGGCGGAATGGGTGGCATGGGCGGAATGGGTATGGGAGGTTTCTAATCCTTTCACAAATTCTGTTTAGCTTATAGATGATATGTCCCGAACTAAGTTTATTTAGTTCGGGATTTTTATTGGATTTATAATTAATATAAATATATTCTAATTTAGTAAATTGTTATTGAGCATAATTTACTCTTATGTTATGTTTAAACGAGATTTTAACTAAAATTTATCAATTATAATGTCTTATATTTCTGCGATTATACAATATATCACAAGTTGGTTTACAGATACTACAATTTTACACAAGGCGGTACAGACAAATGATATCGATCAAGTAAAAAACTTAATTAGTAAAAACTATAATCTCAACCAACAAGATCCTAGTGGTAACGCACCGTTATTTTATGCTATACAAAACGGAAATGCTGATATGGTGAATCTGTTAGTACAAAATGGTGCTGATCTCAACGTTCAAGATATAGAAGGAAAAACGTATTTACATAAAATATCCGACCCAGTATTAGCGCAGATATTAGTCAAAAATGGTGCACATACCGATATAAAAGATGGATATGGTAGAACTTGTTTAGAATATGATAATGGTTATTATAGATTATCGAAAATATCAGATGGCCAATCCCTGGAAGAAGAAATTGAACTATCAGGAGAAATTATATTTGAAAAATTCAGCGATATTATAGGGAATTTTTAATTTTAATACCTATAATTACTATTTGCTTTAATAAAATAGTAATTATAGGGATTTTGTCATAGATCAGATATCTAAGTTACATTAATCTATGATTCTCATATATTTTCTTCTACACCCGCTAACTCCGAATCTTGAGATTCTGATTCTAAAGTTATACTTTTAGCATGGTTTAAAACTACTTCATCTCTTCCTAAATATGAGCAATTATCCTCATATATGTGACGCACCAAATCTGGTAAATTTTTACATATTGAGACAAACGGTGCATAATTACCTGAATTTTTTGCTATATTTTCAACAACTGCTTTAACAATTAACTCGCGTGCTATATCAATAGCGCCTGTTATTTTTGATAGATTATTGCCGATGTTAGGATTTAATATTTTCAGCAAACTCTGTTCAGTAGTAGGATTCCATGATGATTTAAGAATTATATTTTCTACATTTTTAATTATCCCGTCATCTACAAGACGCTTTTCTATTATTGGAATCATTGATTTTTCTGAATGCGAATTATAATGAATGGGTCTAGTCAAAACACCTACCCCTGTTAAGTCTTTTAAATCTGTAACATTTATTTGTTCTGCACATAAATGTAATATATCTTTATTAACAAAATATTCAGGATGTTTATTCATCACTTTTTTGACAATATCCGGATAGTTTTTAGCAAAAATTATTGTACAAGTAGGGTTTTTTGATTGAACAGCGGCTAGATTAATAGCCTCAAAAATCAAAGACATTTTTATCTCATAACTATCCTTACTTTCATTTGGTCCGCGCGTAGGTAAATACGCTTGAACACCTTGTTCTTGTGGTATGAAATAACTTCCTAGTTGCATATTAGTCCATTTTCCTATAGCTGCCGCTTCTCTGACTGGATCTAAATGTGACTCTTGAATCATTTTTTTAATTTCTATCACTTCAGAAGTGGTAGAACCAAATTTCTTGATGATTCCATAATTATCAGCTTCAACAGTTACTGCTAGTTGAGATAAACTTTCTGCTTTACTATTATCCCCTAAAGCTTTATGTAAATTAGCCATATGTCCTAAAGACTTTTTAATAAATTGAGGTTGGTTTAATATATTAGCAATATTATATAATTCCTCTGCATGATCTAAGCCTTCTATTTGAATCCCAATATCATTACTGTTATGAGATAATTCTGCAATCTTATCACAAGATTGCATAAACGCTATGAGCTGTTCTTGTTTTTGTTGAAGTTCTGGGCTATTAGTAATTAATTTAGAAACTGAGAGAGATAATTTATTATCGGCATTGTTAAATAAGTATAGAGAGCAATAAGGTTTTATAAAAGAGAATCAGGATAGAGGTTAGGATCATGTCAAAAGATTTGCTATAACGCTTGGTATTTCTGTGAAATCGAGCAAGATAATGTCTAATTAACGAATTTTTTGATTCAACAAGTGATGTTTCAGCTTTTGTAACAACATGCTGCTTAGCCAACTTATAATAACCATAACCTGAATAACCATCAGTACACATAATCTCAACCTTGTAACCCTTGCGCTCCAAACGTTGAGCCATCCTGACATAGACAAGCTTGCTATGAATCTTACTTACTACAATATCAATAATTTGATTCCTGTTTCTGTCCACAGCAATCCAAACGTAGGCTCTTTGACTTTTTTTTGATAATAAGTATATAGCTCATCTAGCTCCAGGATAGCTATCTCTTTTGCATCACTTGGAACTTCAGTGGTGCAAAGCTTTTCTTTTAACGCCTTGCCAAAACCCCTAATCCAGTGCACAAGCAGAGAGGATGGTATGTTCTCTAATCTCTCTATAGAACGCAAACCAACACCTTCAGTATAAAGTTTTACCACTCTGATATGTTGCTGAATTGTATATTTAATTCGTTTATCACCCTCTCGAAACGTTTTTCCGCAGCACTTGCACAAAAAGCGTTGTTTACCCTTAACTTCACCATTTTTTACTGATTTATCACTACCGCAATGCTTGCATAATATCATCTTCACTACCTCGCAAAAACATCACAATACCATCCTTCCTTATACCTGTCTATATTTATTTAGCAATGCCTATTATCTTTCCCTAATAGAATTTTTTCTCTTTGCTCACGAGATAAAATCGCTAAATTGAAACCTTCTGTAAAATTACTTTTACATAAATTGTCAATAGCAGAATTTATTATTTTGTTAGCATTGAGCTCAGTTTTATTGTCATTTTGAAGACCACAACTTATTTCGAAACCCTCATTAGCAATAGCGACAAGTTTAGAAAATTCTTCTACTTTCACTGCTTCATGTGCATCAGTATTTTTCTGAAAAATTGCCATAGCAGCGTTAAAGGCTACTTTTGATTTGAAAGCTTTATTATCAACCGCGTCGTTTCTTAATTTAGGTAAAAGATAATTATACATGTCAATTTTTTTATCAGGTGTCAGTAATTTATCTATTTCTTGAAATAAGGGTGTATAGCATAATAGTTTTTGTACACTTGATTTGATAATAAATTTTTCTAATGATGTAGAATCACTATGTAATGGTATTTTTGTTACATTATTGTTTGTACTTTTTAAGATAGTAATCTGCTGATTTTTCCCCTTGCCCATTTGTCTATACCGCTTTTTAGTTGTAAAAATATATTGTGTAATCAATTAAGAATTGATGAAACAAATTATCATAAAATTTTTACTTAAACAAGTTTCGAGACACTAATATTAATAATATAAAAATAGAGCATGGCATAAAGATGAGCAGCTAAGCTATTCAAATTCATTATAGCTATATGATAACACGATTATAGTAGTTAAATTATTTTTAAAATGTTAATACTAGCAATAATTTATAATTGGTGCATCCCTTAATATAAAATTATCACAGTGTGGTTTATTATAAACAATAAATATATTTGGTTTACAATTTATTACTTGACGATACAAAATATTAACGGATAAACTGTTTCTTGTACAATTTACTGTATAACTTAAAAATTAAATTTTAAAGAGGTATCTAAATTATGAATTTGGAAAAACTAAATATCGAAGTAAATTCTGATTTAATATGGCGTGTGTTCTTAATGATTACATCTATATTTGCTGTTTTAATGGTGAGTGACGTAGCGTTAGCGGGTGCCGGTGACACTGACCCAGCAAATAACGACGTGGTAGGAGAAACTTTATGTAGATTAGTTGCCAACTTATCAGGCGGTATCGCAAGAGGTATAGCGACTATAGCAATTTTTGCAGTAGGTGTAGGCTTATTCTTAGGTAAATTAAACTGGGGTATCGCTGCTGCAACTGCAGCCGGTGTAGGTATCATTTTTAGTGCACCAAGATTAGTAGCTTTCCTAAGCGGTGATGCTGACAATGCAAATTGTCCGGTAAATCAATAATTTACTTTATATCTTATTTTTAAAATCAAAAAGTGAATATTTAGTTTTTAATATTCGCTTTTTTGATTTGAATTATTAAAAAACTATTGTAACTTATTATTATATTACATAACAAGATTAATATATTGCGCATTATATTACTTATTTTATCTCTTTATATTCACAATAGTTTTGCATCAAATATAACTATAGTACGTGCAGAGAAAATTCTAACAAAAGAATTTTCTTCACATTACACAGCTATAGGGTTATGTAAGGAAGAATTAAGTAGAGAATATACTGCCAAGGTAGAAGGAATAGTAGATAATATTCTACTATCAAATAATCAACGAGTCAAAAAAGGTGAACTGATCTTAACAATTGATCAGATTATTGCAGAAGCTACCAAAGATAAAGCTACAGAAATATATAATGCTACCATAAAAAGTTATCAGCGGGATGAATCTCTTTTTAAACAAGGAATATTAAGTAAAGAGGCAATGGATAATTCCAAAGTCGCATTAGAAAATGCTAAATTGGATTTAGCACTTGCACTTAAGCAATATGAAGATATGATAATCACTGCGCCTTTTGACGGGATTTTGGGTGTAATATATCCACAAATTGGCGATAATATCAAATTAGGTGATTACTTATTTACTTTAATATCCCCTGGTAACAAGAATGTCATTGTAGAATTACCTGAAAATTTATATCAAAAAATTACTTTACAATCAGA
Source organism: Rickettsiaceae bacterium (assembly GCA_024236375.1). Taxonomy (GTDB): domain Bacteria; phylum Pseudomonadota; class Alphaproteobacteria; order Rickettsiales; family Rickettsiaceae; genus Megaera_A. The sequence goes on from JACKKP010000003.1 coordinate 201,351, forward strand.
GGTATTTGTTAAAGACATAGATGGCAAACAAATTCCTGGCAAAATTATTGCTATATCTGATTACTTAAAAAGTAACGGGACTTTATCTGCAAAACTATTATTTCCAAAAAATGCAAATATTTTGCATGGTAGTTATGTAACAACTAACTTTGTATTTAATCCTCACATTGGCTTAGCTATCAATAGCAAAGCCTTGCTGAAAAATAATACAGGTAATTTTGTATATAAAATAGATCAAGGTAAAGTTAAACAAATTTACGTAGAAACTGGATTAAGGAATGGTACGGATATAGAAATTTCTTCACCTGAATTATCTATTGGTGACTTAATTGTAACTGAAGGCCTTACTAAAATATCAGAAGGATCGCTAGTAACTATTAATTCTAATTCATATTAATGTAAAGTGATCTTATGCAATTATCTGAAATATGTGTTAAAAAACCTGTATTTACTACTGTTTTAAGCTTGATTATAGTTGCTGTAGGGATCATTTTTTTTACCAAATTAGAATTGAGAGATGTACCTAATATCGCGCCACCTATTATTACTGTTACCTCTACCTATCCAGGAGCTGACGCAGATTATATGGAGCGTCAAATTACACAACGCATAGAGAGAGAATTAAAATCTACCAAAAATTTAGACACATTAACCTCCACTAGCGCTGAAGGAATAAGTGAAATTATTTTAGTAATGAAGTTAGATAGCGACCAAGAAGTTGCTCTGAGCGATGTACGTTCTAAAATATCTGGTTTATCGCAAAAATTACCTGATGATATGACGCTACCATCTGTAGAAAAAATGGATAGTGATGCCAGACCAAGCCTATGGATTGCAGTGAATAGTAATATTTATGATGATTTAGAACTGACACGCATTACTGAAAATCAAATTAAAGCTGTTTTAGAAAAATTATCAACAGTAGGAAGAGCAATTGTATTTGGTGCGCGCGATTATACTATGACAATAGAACCGATCAATAAATCACTTCTTCAATATCAAATTTCACCTCTCGACTTAGAACAAGCGATTTACACTCAGAACCGCGATTATCCTGCAGGTACTATCAAAACTACTACACAAAATTTTTCAATTAAATTAGCTGGTGCACTTAATAAAATAGAAGATTTTCAAAATATTATTCTAAAACGAAATAACGATGGTACCCTCTTAAAACTATCAAAAGTAGCTAATGTTAATTTAAAATCAAAAGAGACTGATGTATTTTTAAGGTATAATTCTAAACCATCTATAGCTCTTGGATTAGTAAAACAATCTACTGCTAATATTATTGAACTCTCTGATGCTGTACAACAAATACTGCCTCATATTGTTAAAAATCTTCCAGCCGGAATTGAGGTTACAATAGCTTATGATGCAGCATTGCCAGTAAATAAGTCAATCGATGCAGTATATTGGACAATTTTTGAAGCAGTAATTTTGGTGAGTTTGATAATTTATCTTTTTTTGGGGTCACTGAAAATTAGTTTAATACCACTAGTCACTATACCTATTTCCTTAATTGGCACATTTTTTGTCATGTATCAACTGGGCTATAGTATTAATAATTTCACTTTGCTTGCAATGATATTAGCCATAGGTTTAGTGGTAGATGATGCTATTGTGATGATGGAAAATATTTATCGTCACATTCATCAACTTGGTAAAAACCCTATTCAAGCTGCAATAGATGGTTCACGTGAGATCAGTTTTGCTGTTATTGCAATGACTATTACACTGTCTTCAGTATTTTTTCCTGTAGGTTTTATTGATGGATTTCTAGGAAAATTATTTATAGAATTTGCTTGGACGCTAGCTTTTTGTGTATTATTTTCAGGTTTTGTTGCTTTAACTTTAACTCCAATGATGTGTGCACGTATGATTAGTAATGATTCAATAGAACATTACGCATTCTTACAATATTTTGAAAATTTTATTGAGAAAATAAAAGGACATTATATACACTTGCTAGAAAAACTTTTTCAAGCAAAAACACAATTTGTTATTATATGTATTAGTTCTATATTACTGTTAACATTGATGTTGATTATAGTCCCCAAAACTTTTGTACCTGAAGAAGATCAAGGCTTTTTGATTGGATTTTTTAAAGGCTATGAGGGTTCTAATGTACAAAGTAGTTTGGCAACTGTCATTGAAGCAGAAAAAGTGCTTGATACAATACCAGAAATCTACGGATATTTTGATGTTACAGGTTATGGTAGTGCTGAAGAAGCGATAGCTTTTATCCCACTTAAAAATTGGGATAAAAGGTCAAGATCACAGCGCCAAATTCAGGATGAACTTAATATGCGACTTGCTCAGATTCCAGGAATGACCATTTTCACAATTGCCCCACCATCTTTAGGGGGTAGTAGAGGAGATAAATCAGTTGAATTCTATATTACTTCTACTGGCGAATATTCAGAAATTGATATTATAAGCCAAAAATTTTTAGAAGAAATGAATAAATCCTCTATATTAGTTGATAGTGAACGAGAGTTTAAAGCATTCACTCCAACATTAAATATAGTTGTTGATAGAGAAAAAGCTTATCGTTATGAAGTAAGCCTAAATAATATAGGATATACTATACAATATTTAGTTGCCGGCAAAACTGTAGGTGATTTTCGAATAGGTACAGATATTTATGATGTCATTATTAAATATAATATCGACCAACGTAATAAAGTTGATGATTTAAGTAATATATTACTCAAAAATGCTAAAGGCAAAATGCTCCCATTATTATCGGTAGCAGATATATTAGATACTAGTAGTATAAAACAGTATAATCATTATAATGCTAATAGGGCGGTAAAATTAACAGCTAATCTAGCATCTACCAAAACTTTAACTGATGCAGTCAAAGAACTTAACCTAATTGCCTCAAAGGTAATTAATGATGGTAAAATGCAACTACAGTATGAAGGTCAGATTAAACAAATGCAAGAATCAAGTGGGGACACTATATTAGTCTTTATCTTTGCGTTATTATTTATATTTTTGGTATTAGCGGCACAATTTGAAAGTTTTAACAATTCGCTTTTAATCTTAGTTGCTGTACCTTTTTCTATGACTGGCGGCCTGATAGGATTATGGATATTCGGTAATAGTCTAAATATGTACAGTAATATCGGACTTATTACTTTAATTGGCTTAGTGACTAAAAACTCAATCATGATAGTAGAATTTATTCAACAATTACATACAGCAGGCAAAAAAATCAATGATGCCATAATTGAAGCAGCTCAATTACGCTTTAGACCTATTCTAATGACTACTATTGCAACAATTTGTGGTGCAATTCCACTAGTTCTAGCGAGTGGCGCAGGAGCAGCAGCGCGTAATTCTATTGGATTAGTAATTGTCTGGGGCATAATGATTGGAACAAGTTTTACCCTTTTTGTTATTCCTACATTATATTATATGATTAGGGGAGAAAAATAGGATGCGCATACTTGGTATAGATCCAGCCCTTACTACTTTGGGCTGGGGTATAATAGAAGCACGTTCGCCTAGAATAGGTTTTATTAGCAGTGGTTTGATAAAAACTAAAACTGACAAAGAATTATATCAACGCCTGAGTCATATTACCACTGGCATTAGATCTGTAATTAACCAGTATCAACCTGAAGCAGTTGCCATGGAAATAACTTTTTTAAATAATAACGCAGCATCTTCATTAAAATTAGCTTACGTTCGTGGAGCAATAATGACAATTATAGGTGAATTACAATTACCTTATTATGAATATTCACCTAATCAAATAAAAAAAACTTTGGTCGGCTTAGGACATGCCCAAAAAGAACAAATAAAATATATGCTAAAGGTCATTTTGGCGGGATTTAATAACAGCATTTCATTAGACGAAGCAGATGCACTTGCTGCTGCATATACATGTTTTACTAATATGAAATGAGCTAATCAGGCCGAGGGTTAAATATATTCTTGGACTCTGTAAAACAAGCAAATGTCCTAGTGATGGTCCTGATTCTTGAGCTCTTCATAATTCCCATGTGGAGTTTTATTCCACTTAAATGGAGCTTTTACTAGCTCCCATAGCGCTCTATATGCAGCAATACTATGTAAAATAAAATATAACGGCCATATGAATAAAACTAGGTAATGATATGGATTATTCAATTTAACCAAACTGTCTTTGCTTGAGATAGCTAAATAAGCAGTGATATACATATAACATAAACCTAATATGCTATTGATCACCCAAAAATAATATACTGATACATGTAATGCCATAAATATAATCATTAATAACCAAGGCAAAAAAATGAAATTATATACTGATAACCCCATAAAAATATAAACTACTAACACTTTCTGCATACTAAATATATTATAATTAATATCAGTTTTCATAAACACGCCAATAGTTTGAATAAAACCTTTAATCCAACGCGCTCTTTGACCTATCCACGTAATGCAGTGATCTGGTGCTTCTTCCATAGTAATTGAATCTATCATATAGATCTTATATCCTTGTAAATATAAACGAATCCCCAAATCTGCGTCTTCAGTAACATTGTAAGCATCCCATAGACCTGCTTCTTTTAACTTAATTACCTTAAAGTGATTACTAGTGCCTCCTAAAGGTACGGGCAGCTCTAATAAACTTAACCCCCGCAATAAATACCCAAACCATATATTATATTCCACACTAAATAAGCGAGTAAGTAAATTCTTATGCGCGTTATAAAAATTCAGCCTTGCCTGTACACAGACATAATTTTCTGGTAAAACAGCAAAAGCCTGCAGAGCTTTCATTAATTGTTCTGGTTCTGGCTCATCTTCTGCATCATAAATAGTTAAATACTCACCCCGCACAAATGGCATAGCATAGTTTAGTGCCTTTGGCTTAGTACGAGGTAAGCTATAAGGTACTTTTATCACTTGCAAATATGAAGGAGTTTTCAAGGAAGTAATGGCTTGATTTGTCAATACATCATCTTCTTCTAAAATAAATTTTACATCTAATTTTTCAGCAGGGTAATTAAGACGTCCTATTGCTTTTAATATTGATTCTATTTTAAGCTCTTCCTGATAAAGCGGTACTAAAATACTATATATAGGCAAGTTATCATTATTTGTAATATTCTGATGATCCTGTACTGCAAGCAAAGTTAAATCAGATTTAAGACCTTTGACAAATAATGAAGATTTAAGGCAATTTTGAATCAGATAAAATAAACCTGTAATAATATTAAATACATTTGAATAGAAATACATTAGTGAGAAAAAAATAGTTATAAAACCAGTCACCATTTTTTCATAATTTAATATTTTTGCAGAATGAAAATACGGATTATTTTGTAAATAATTAATCGCATTAGTAGTATTGTAATCAGCCGTATAATAAGCTAAATAATCATCAAAATTATTTTTATTTATTACAAAAATTTGTTCTAGCGGAAAATTTTCTATTTCTGGAGTACAAAATATATTGGGGTCGCTAATGATAATCAATTTTCTTTCTAAATTATTAGTAATAACGAAATATCTTTGAGCATAATAATGCTCTAATAATTGCGGATTATGAATTTTATATCCTTGCTTTTGATTCCAATATTTAATAGAAAAATTGTCAGCAATATCATTAATCAGCACATAGTGCTTAGCTGATTTAAGATATTTTCTGATAGTATCTAAATTGCAAGCCATAGAGAAAAGAACGGACCAGATAATTGATGATTTTTATATATAAGACTTTTTTTCCAGAAATATCCTAACTGCAACGAATAATCTGTTAATCTGCTATTTGGGTTAGTAATTTGTTTGATAATCGAACTTTGCAAATATACTGAACTA
>JACKKP010000004.1 GCA_024236375.1 Rickettsiaceae bacterium
GGAACTCAGCATCTTAACTGAGAATTCAATTTCGCTGAGTCGATACTGGAGACAGCGGGGAAATCGTTACGCCATTCGTGCGGGTCGGAACTTACCCGACAAGGAATTTCGCTACCTTAGGACCGTCATAGTTACGGCCGCCGTTCACTGGGACTTCAATTCAGAGCTTGCACCCCTCCTTTTAATCTTCCAGCACTGGGCAGGCGTCAGGCCCTATACGTCGTCTATTGACTTTGCAGAGCCCTGTGTTTTTAGTAAACAGTCGCTACCCCCTGGTATGTGCCACCTACATCTGGTTGCCCAAACATAGGTCATCTTTATCCCGAAGTTACAGATGCAATTTGCCTAGTTCCTTCAGCATCGTTATCTCAAGCGCCTTGGTATACTCTACCTGTCCACCTGTGTCGGTTTAGAGTACGGTCGTTATTGAAAAAGTTATTTCCTGGAAAATATTCACTGCACAAACCAATCCAATAAGGATGTACAATTTACTATCTTCGTCACTTTTTCCGGTTCAGGAATATTAACCTGATTCCCATCGGCTACGCCTTTCAGCCTCACCTTAGGGGCCGACTAAACCTGCGCAGATTAGCTTTACGCAGGAACCCTTGGACTTTCGGCGAGAATGTTTTTCACATTCTTTGTCGCTACTCATGTCAGCATTCTCACTTCCGATACCTCCAGCAATCCTTACAGATTGCCTTCACAGGCTTACGGAACGCTCCGCTACCACTTACATCTTAAATGTAAGTTCGCGTCTTCGGTATACAACTTTAGCCCCGTTACATTGTCGGCGCAGAAAAACTTATTTAGACTAGTGAGCTATTACGCTTTCTTTAAAAGATGGCTGCTTCTAAGCCAACTTCCTAGTTGTTATGGTCTTTCCACATCCTTTAACACTTAGTTGTAATTTTGGGACCTTAGACGGCGATCTGGGCTCTTTCCCTCTTGACCACGGATCTTAGCACCCGTAGTCTGTCTGCTATGCTGTACTCAATGGCATTCGGAGTTTGATTGAGTTTGGTAAGTCTGTTGGACCCCCTAGCTCATTCAGTGCTCTACCTCCATTGGTAATTACATAACGCTCTACCTAAATAGATTTCGCGGAGAACCAGCTATATCCGAGTTTGATTGGCCTTTCACCCCTAGCCACAGCTCATCCCCTAATTTTTCAACATTAGTGGGTTCGGTCCTTCAGTAGATATTACTCTACCTTCAACCTGGCCATGGCTAGATCACCCGGTTTCGGGTCTAATTCATCGAACTTATTCGCCCTATTCAGACTCGCTTTCGCTACGCCTACACCTAACGGCTTAAGCTCGCTCGATAAACTAAGTCGCTGACCCATTATACAAAAGGTACGCAGTCACAAAAATAAATTTTTGCTCCTACTGATTGTAAGCATTCGGTTTCAGGTCTATTTCACTCCCCTCATCGGGGTTCTTTTCACCTTTCCCTCACGGTACTAGTTCACTATCGGTCGCTAGAGAGTACTTAGGCTTGGAGGGTGGTCCCCCCATATTCAGACAGGATTTCACGTGTCCCGCCCTACTCAAGAACTTAAAAGCTTTTTACCTATACAGGGCTATCACCTATTATTGCCAACCTTTCCATGTTGTTCTAGTTTTTACTCTTAAGCTACTGGCCTGGTCCGCGTTCGCTCGTCACTACTAACGGAGTCTCATGTTGATGTCCTTTCCTTCAGCTACTTAGATATTTCAGTTCACTGAGTTTGCCTCATATAACTATGTATTCATTATATGATACCTGATAAATCAGGTGGGTTATCCCATTCGGAAATCTCCGGATCAAAGTCTATTCACAACTCCCCGGAGCTTATCGCAGTGTATTACGTCCTTCATCGCCTTCTAGCGCCAAGGCATCCACCAAATGCTCTTATTATATTTATTTTATTATTAAAACTTGAGATTATACGACGCATGCAGAATTATTTTTATATTTCTTCCATGTATCTACTCACGATATTTTTATCGCGGTATGTATTAAGTTTTACTTTTAATTTCACTTTTTAAACAGCTGCAGATTCGTAAGTCACGTCTCTGTAGGTGATGTTATATACATGTGCTTTTTCATTGTCAAGGCCTAATTTTGATTTTTTTCTCATTTAATAAAAAAATTTTAGAGGCCATAAAAAAGAAAGAAAAGATACTCAGTGATATAAATCAAATAGAGGACACACACCATAATTCATGGCATTTTAAGTACGATAAAAATAAAAAACAAGGGGATGCCGTTCTTTGCTTTGTACATGCCCACAACAATAGAATATCCTGCAAACTGAAATAAAAAATAATTTATATCGTCATTATTTTAAAACAAGAAAACGCTGATTAGAAGGTACCAAATCACTATCATTACACATCCATTTTAGGCAATCTGGTATAACGTGATATACAAAATCTGACGATTTCACTTTTAAGACATCAGCAGTATTAAGGGTAATGGGCAACTCATATAAAAAGTAATTGACTGCAATATAAGATCCCAAATCTTTATGAAAACTTCCTTTACGACTGTCATCCTTATTACTCTTTGATACCACCCAATCTGCAATCTCCAAACAAGATTGCCTAAATAATTTATCACGAAAGAACCTTTCTATATATATCTTATATAAATTACTATAAAGCTTATCTTCTTTTAATTCTGAAATAGTATGGATTTTTATTTGCGGAGAATTAGGATGCTTTTGATAAAATTCTTCCAAAGCGCGATGAATTCTATTCATCGTATGATTATCCTGTTTTCTAACTTTTTGATGAATTTCTGACTCATCATAACCCATCGCTTCCAATGTATATTTAGAAATTTTATCTGGGAAAAAAATTGCAAAGTCTTCGTAATGTGCATTGACCCATTCACAAATTTCTAATATTTTTTCTGCAGAAAAATAACTATTAAATGGGCTAATTACCACTAAAGCAAAAGGCTGTTTTGGCGCATCTAAATATATAGTATGCAAATCTCTGTATATTATTCTATTTCTATCTTGATTTTTATTTTCCTGAACTACATCTTTATTTGAAATAGCAAATAAAGATGTAGGAATCGAAAAATAAAAACTTGCACCAGAGTCATCTGGATTATTTTCTACCCAAATTTCTCCCGCGTGCAAATCTACTATTTCCTTACATACACTTAAGCCCAAACCCCTACCTTGCGCTTTCGAAGCGGTACGACTACTCTCAGCAAAAAAATTAAAAATAGTATTAAATTCTGCTGGTGGCACTCCTATTCCTTTATCAATTATTTTACAAATGATTGTCGGAACCACCCCATTTTTTAGAAAACCCCTCTCAATATTAATAGTGATATTTTTCTCTTGCGGACAATATTGCACTGCATTCATTAAGAGATTTTCTAATACCTTCTTGATTAAATTTTTATCAAACACTAAGTGATACTCTTCAGCACTTGTCACTTCTATATTAATCTTCTCATTACAAAATGACTTTTTGTAATCTATTGCCACATCTCGCACTAACTTAGTAAAATTATATTTAATAAAATTTGGCTGTATCTCCCCTTTAATAAATTTAGATACATCAAAAATATTTAAAATAAATTGAGAAATACGTTGTGCTTCCTTTAATATAAGGCCAGCGCTTTCTTTTTTTGTAGCCTCATCATACTGATCCCAGTTAGAACACAATGAATCTGCAATAGATAGCACCGAACCAATGGGAATGCGTGACTCATGACTAATATTTCTTAAAAATCTATTCTTAATTTGTGAATATTCACTCAAGCTTTCTTCAGTTTTCGCAAATTCCTCTTCTACTTTTTTATGATGAGTAATATCTATCGACACCCCAATCACTCCAATTACTCCACCTTCTTTATCTAACAAGGGACTTTTAGTACTTAATAATACCCTTTCCGAACCATCTGCAATTTTACCCCTTTCCTCAAACTCATATTTTTTGACATTATTTATAACTAATTGATCAAGTTTTTGCACTTCAGCAGCTTCTGCATGCCATGGCAATATCGTATCATAGTCACTTTTACCCAATATTTCATCACGACTCTTTAGCCCCGCCATATCCAGCATGTATTTATTACATCCCAAATACTTCCCTTTTAGATCTTTCCAATAAACACTTGCTTCTATTGTATCAAGCACTTGATAATCTGCATATTGCATAATTGTAGCTACAATTTTTAACTTATTGAGAATAAATACGAAATAATGGCACCTGCTCAGCTTATTCAGAGTTTACAAATATTTGCAAGCTCAAAAATAAATGCTTTTATAAATTAACATAAAACTGAGAGAATCATTAGATTAGTCCAATTACTTCATCTCACTTTATAACACAAATATCTGAAAAATATACAAAAATTATTATACATCTCAACTGTTAATTAAGCAGAATTTTATAAATAAACTAATGATTAACAAGAATTAGCTATACTAAGAATGTATAATTTTTAATTTTGTATTTGATCTATAGTAGATGTAGAGTAATATTAATTTTCATCGACATCTTTGCCGATAATAAATTTCTGTAGAGCATCGCTACTATGATGCTCCATGTCTTTCACAGACCCTGTCCAATTAATTTTTCCGTCTTTTAAGAATGCTATGTCTACTCCAATTGCTTTAACGCTGTTAATATCGTGTGTAATGGTAATGGTTGTTGCCTGAAGCTCTTCGCGTGCTTTTACAATTAAATTATTAATTACATTTGACATTATAGGATCTAGACCTGTAGTAGGCTCATCAAAAAATATAACTTTAGGGTCTGTACATATTGCTCGCGCTAAGGCGGCTCTTTTTTGCATACCTCCAGATAGCTCTGAAGGATAAAGCGCAAGAACTCTTTCTGGCAATCCTACCGATTTAATTTTTTTTAAAGCTAATTCATGAAATTCATTATCTCGCAAATCATATAATTTTCTGGCAAAAAATAATATATTTTCTTTGATTGATAAAGAATCAAATAAGGCACCCGCTTGAAATAAATAACCACATTCTTTCAGCATTTTCTGCCTTTCGTTTGGAGAAAACTGGGTTGATTCTTGGTCATTATATAAGATGCTTCCAGAATCAGGCTTAATTAGGCCTATCATCAATTTAATTAATACAGACTTACCGGAACCAGACCCACCTAATATTACTAATGAACTTTTATCATGGATCTTTAAATTAATATCTTTAAGAACTTGATGGTCACCAAATGATTTTTCTAAAGATTTTATTTCAAATTTGCTCATAACCTAACTGAAAAATATTTCTGTAATTAAATAATTACTAATTAATATTATAATAGAGGAACTAACAACCGCAGAAGTTGTGGCATTACCAACACCACGGGCTCCCTTATCCGAATAATAACCAGCATAACAACTCATTACAGAGATGATGAAACCAAAAACAGCTGCTTTGACTAAACCCGAATTGACATCAATAGGTTCAAGATGTTTTAAACTATTCACTATATAAGCACTACTATTAAAATCTAGTTTATATACCGCAACTAAATATCCACCCATAACTCCAATTATATTGCCAATGAACACCAAACACGGGAGTGAGATTACCGAAGCGATTATCCTTGGTACAACTAAATATCTGATTGGATCTGTAGAAAGAGTGTAAAGAGCATCAATTTGTTCTGTAACACGCATGGTCGCTATTTCTGCTGCTATTGCAGCACCTACACGCCCTGCTACCATTAATCCAGCTAATACAGGACCAAGTTCTCTAGTTATAGATAAAACTACCACTGTTGCAATTGAACTTTCAGCAGAAAAACGGGAGAAACCTGTATAGCTTTGCAAAGCCAATACAGCTCCTGAGAAAAATGCAGTCATCGCAACTACTGGTAATGAATAATAACCAATAGTCCATAACTGCTTAATTACTAATCTCAAATATATCGGTCTTGAAATAATTCGGAATATCACTCCTGATATAAACAGAGAAATATGGCCTATACTATAAAAAAAACCAGTTGATTTGCTACCAATAGCTTGAACAAAATTAAGCATGTAATAAATTCTTGTTATATTACTTCTAAAAAGATTAGTATATATGCTTTTTTTAAAGATTCTAGAAATTGTTCAATCTTGAAAGTAATTTATTATAACTTATCCAACACATTACTAATTTGCTTTATGTACTCCTCTTTATTACTAAACCTAATCACTTGTTTATTTTCTATCTGATGGTTAAACCATGTACATTGTCTTTTTGCATATTGCCTAGTTAATGTAGAAGCTACATTTATAGCATTATATCGGTCAACTTTTCCTCTTAAATAGTCTGTAATCTGTTTAATACCCAAAGCCTTTGAAGCAGTACTATTTAAATTTGGATAATCAATCACTAACTGTTGCACTTCCTGAACTGCACCATGATCAAACAGATAAGTGAATCTCTCACTACAAGTAGCATAAAGAAAATGACGCTCAGGTGCTAAGTAATATACTTCAAACACGTAATCCCTAAGCGGTAAATATTTATCTTGATTTTGATAATATAAAATAGATTTGCCGCTCTGAATTAATACTTCATATGCTCTTATTATACGTTGAGTGTCACTCTCGCGTAATTTAGATTTAATTGCGGGATCAACGTCTAACAATTGTTGATAAAGTGCACTATTTCCATATTTAGCATGATATTGATTAACTAATGTACGTATCTTGTCTTCGATTTCAGGCATTTGATTATAACCTTTAATCAACATATCGATATATAGACCTGTTCCACCTACAATAATAGGTAATTTACCACTTGCATGTATTTTTTTTACCCTATCACTTGCCATTTCTACATATTTTGTTGCAGAAAAATTTTTTGTTACATCATAAAAATTATATAAATGATATGGTAGTACAGCCGTTAATTCAGCGCTTGGTGATGCAGTGATAATGGGAATTTGCTTATATAATTGCATGGAATCTGCATTTATTATTTCTCCACCGATTTTGAGAGCAACTTTATGAGCGAATTCTGTTTTACCACTAGCAGTAGGACCGCAGATAATAATACATTTTTTCATTATACAAACTATTTTTTTAGGACACTCATTAGCTCAGACCATTCTCTTTTGCTCATCCCACTCGATTCTTGATCAACTTCTTGTCCATTAATCAACGCTCGTACTATTTCCATACCTCTTTTAGATATCCTTGTACCACCTAGCATATGTTCCTCAAAAGCTTCAAACGCATAAGGCACCCAACGCTTTAAAATATTGAGTATTACCTCCGCGTAAACCCTGATTTCATATTGCGCATGTGCATCAGCACGCAAAGCTACAAAATGTAGTAAATTATGTAAGTTAATTTTCCAATACCACTCTGTATAGGTATTAAGGGTCAAATTCATTCTAGCAAGTTCTCTTGTAATACCCACTTTATTTGGATCAATAACATTACCTTGTTCATCTTCATTTAGCATAGCTATATAATGTTCGTGGCATTGTATAGCATCAGCACGCAACATTTCTAAAATTCTATTAGACTCATCTTCAGGTAATGCCTGAGTACTTCTACCTTGTTTATTTTCTAATGACTGAGTAGTTAAATGCATTTTATTTGGAATATAAAATTCATTACTTAAGATAGAATATCTTGCTGAGTATTCGTTAATACTGGCAGTTCTATGACGAATCCATTGGCGTGCAATAAAAATTGGTAATTTTATATGAAATTTAATATCACACATCTCAAAAGGTGTTGTATGTCTATGACGCATTAGGTAATTTATTAAACCTTTATCTTGTAAAGATTTTTTTGTACCCCTACCATACGATACTCTAGCAGCCTGTACAATTGAGCTATCATCTCCCATATAATCTATTACACGAATAAAGCCATGGTCGAGAACTGGTAAGGTTTGATACAAAATCTCTTCCATCGCCTCTACAGTTATTCTTTTTGTTTGATAGGTTTTATTTAATAAATCTTGCAGATCACTCTCTTTTGCCATATTATCTATCTCATTGGTTGTATAATTTTACTGCTGATCATATCAGCTAAAATAAACTCTGGTAACTATTTTTTCGAAACAAGTTTAATGTTTATAATTGCTGTAACTTCTGTAATAATGCTACTAATTATTGGAGCATTATTATCTGCTACCGAAACTGCCATCACTGCTGCATCACCTGCAATCATCCAAAGATTACGCAAACAAGGTGATAAGAAAGCTAATATTTTATATTATCTTCTTAAAACAAAAGAGAAAGTAATCAGTACATTACTTATTGGTAATAGTATCTGCAATACTTTGTGCACTACAATTGCAACAGGTATCTTTATTGAAATTTATGGTGATGACGCTGGAACGATCATTTCTTCCATTGTTATGTCATGTTCTATTATTGTATTTTCTGAGGTGATACCTAAAGCGATAGCTGTTATTAAATCATCTAGTATCGCATTAAAGGCAACACCCTTATTAGTGATATTGTTAAAAATATTAGAGCCTATAAATATTGCATTAGCTTACATAGTTAAAAGCTTTTGTTTTATATTTCGTATTGATTTAAGACATAAAATTTCTGCAAGAGAAGAAATGATAGGGGTCATTGAACATCACTTACATGAGGGAAATGTAGTGAAAGACGACCGGGATATGTTGGGTGGTATATTAAATATACGCGATATGGAAATTTCTGAAATTATGACCCACCGCAGCAAAGTTACCGCAATTAATATAGATACACCGATAGAAAAAATTATTAAAACTATATTCGAATCACCTCACACAAGGTTCCCTTTTTGGGAAGGAAATCCTGACAATATAATAGGAATATTACACATAAAAGTACTAGTTAACAAGTTATATCAAGTCAAAAATGATTTACAAAAAATCAAACTCAAAGAATTATTAAGCGCCCCAGTATTTATTCCAGATAATGCATTAGTAATTCAGCAATTACATATGCTTAAAACTGGGCAAACTCATCTAGCTTGTGTAGTAGATGAATATGGAGATTTACAAGGTATTTTCACTCTTGAAGATGTATTAGAAGAAATTGTCGGCCAAATTTATGACGAACATGATCTAAATAAACATAAAATCACTAAATTAGCTGATAATATACTGATAATAGGTGGAGAAACCCCAATAAGAGACTTAAACCGTGAGATGAATTTACAAATTCCTGAAGAAGATGCTACTACAATTGCAGGATTCATAATCCATAATATGGAAAAAATTCCTAACCAAGGTGAATATTTTATTTATCAAAACCTTAAAATGATTGTACACAAAAGAACAAAAAACTGCATACATTCAGTTAAGATCATTATTCAAGAAGAAATTGAAGACAGCGATGACGCTTAGTTTCATAGGTAATTTATCACTATATATTGCAAGCTTTTGTTGTTTTGTTGGTATATTTAAAAATCGTTGGCAACAATTTTTCTTTTTACATTCGGCATTGCTGCCTCTTGTAAGCTTTTCGATATTATTACATTTATTCATTTCATCTGATATGAGCGTCAAAAATGTATTTTTAAACTCTAGTAGTACTCTACCACTGATTTATAAAATATCAGCCTCTTGGGCTAGTCATGAAAGCTCTCTTTTATTATGGCTAGCATTATTGGGCATAGTTAATGTGATATATGTCACATTATTATTATCCGGCCAAAAAATTCTTGCTTGCAAATTGTCTCCTTTTTATACCATATTTTGTTTTATAGAATTATTATTTTTAATCTCTATTATTTATACATCAAACCCATTTGAAACATTTAATTTTACTCCTCAGAGTGGCTTGGGACTTAATCCAATGTTACAAGATGTAGCGATATTAATTCATCCACCCATTTTATATTTAGGAAATGTTTTATTCTCACCTATTTTTATTAGCACTATAATTTTATCATCAACTGTAACACAAAATTCTATACTAGCTTTCAACCAGAAACTATTATGTGTTGCTTTATCAATTTTAACATTAGGTATAGGACTCGGATCATGGTGGGCGTATAGAGAACTTGGATGGGGAGGTTATTGGTTTTTTGATCCAGTAGAAAATATTTCTTTAATGCCTTGGCTAACGGGTATTATTCTGCACCATTATCTAATTTTATATCAGAAAGATAATTCTTACCAAACGCATAATATAATTCTGCTATCACTATTATCATTCCTAATGATTTTATATGGTATGTTCATTGTACGAAGTGGTATCATTAGTTCTATACATTCCTTTGCGTTTTCTCAACAAAGAGGTTTATTTCTTTTTATAATTTGCTTAGCAACTACTATCATTGCATTATATATATTCTTAAGCTTGCCGACTAAGAAGAAGCACAAAGATATCAAAAATAGTCAGACGATATTAGTCAATATCTCTAGTATCTTCTGGGTAATAGCTTTGTTTTTAATAATCATTTCTTTAATATATCCAATCTATTGTTATTTATATCATGCTGCAGAAGTCTCAATCGATGAAAATTACTTTTATCGATTATTTATACCTTTATTTATTCCCTTATTATTTTTAGCCTCTTTTGTTGCACAAAATAATGCAAAATTGATATCAAAATTTAAAAACAACATTACTCAAAGTCTTAATATAATGTTGCTATTAATAGTAAGTATTAGCATTGCATTATTAATATCTTATCGCGCACACTTCTCTCTGATATCATTTCTAATTTTGGTAGCTTCCATTTATTTGTGTCTGTCAATGATTTACTATGTAGTAAATACTACTAGCTATTTCACTAAATCTTTAACTAGACATAAATTAGCTTTATTACTAACTCATTTTGGCTTTGGACTTCTAGCCTTATCAATTAATCTTAACGTTAATTTCGTAGAAAAAATAGATTTCAGTGGAACTATTAACGATCAGGCTCAATCTTCTAACAAAATAGTGACATTAGAAAACATTAAATTTGCCCAAAATGATAATTATTACCGCCAAATTGCTATTTTCAAAGTAGAACATGGAAATAATCATGTCATCTTGAAGCCTGAAAATAGATTATATAAAATAGAAAATAGTCTATCTCAAGAAGCTGATATTTACTCTTATTTATTCCAAGATATTTATGCTGTCATTTCAAGAGTGAAAGGCGAAATTGTCGAAGCACAAATTTATTTTCAGCCCTTTATTATTTTCATTTGGTTATCTATATTAATGATATCTTTGGGTTTTTTGATATCTGCTTGTGGTAAAAGAACATTATATGTATCAATATCTGCTGATTATCATAAAACAAGCTAAATGAATAGAATAAATATATAAACTGTTGCGGCTAATCTGCCTCACCCACTGCATTTTAGGTAATAGATAATTAATATTACTACGTAAAGCAAACCATAATGATACCATTGCAATACCCCATATTACTAGATCTATATTACCGAAAAACTTGCCAAAAACTATCATACTATGTAATATTGTAATAAGACAAATTTGGTTAGCACTTTGAAAAGTAGATAAGATTTGTTGTTTATGTAAACTACCTATTAACATAATTAATATTGCGATTGAACCATATTCAAAATATTTTTTCGTAAAGGGCCACATTACCAACAATATTATATATTGCAAAAATAAACTGATATTTAAGATAGGATACTTATTATATAATAATAGGTATAATTGCCCCAAAAAAATTGAAATTAGTATATTTGGTACTAAAAATTTCTTTGTAAGTACAATACTTAATAAACACAAAGTTATTCCGTGCGCTAATATTTTATAATTTAATTTATCCTTGAAATTATATCCTGCATAAAAAGCAAATATCGGAAAGGCAATACGCCCAATGGCTCTTAAAAGAAAGTGATTTGGTACAAAATATAATCCTATATGATCAATTATCATGCAACAAATAGCTGCAAATTTTAGATAATCTTGTTTATTTGCTCGTTTTATATTCATATATTACTCTATCTAGCCTTAAAAAGAATGATAGAATAACAAAAATAATAACCGCAGTAAAAATAACACCTAATATAGAGAGTATTTTTATAAAAATTCTGCCCGAAAAGAACACATCAGCTAAATAAAACTTCATTATCTCAATAAATAACAACATAATTACTGATATAATAATTGTTTTTACTATGAATATTTTTGTATCCTTATCAATTATAAATGTTCCAAACTTATGCGTTCCCCTCTCAAGAAGCCATAAATTAAACCATGATGATAAAGTAAAACCAGCTGCAATACCAATGGTACCGAACGGCTGCATTAGTAATATATTTAAGCCGGTGTTTATTAGTAAACTATAAATAGATATTCTTAGAGGTGTTTTGGTGTCCAAATTGGCGTAAAAAACAGGTGTGAATATTTTAGATAAAGTGAAAGCAGGTAAACCAAATGCAAAAACCGATAAAACTTGTGCAGTGATTAAACTATCACTTCTAGCAAATTCTCCTCGTTCATAAATAAGATGTATAATGGGTTCTGACATAGCATAGAGCCCAAATGAAGCTGGTATTGAAATAAATAAAGCTATTTTAATGGCTGTATTTTGTAATATATTTATTTGATAATAATTTTTGCTTTTATATAATCTAGATAATGCAGGAAGCAAGATAGTACCAAATGTTACACCTATTAAAGCCATTGGTAATTGATAAAGGCGATCTGCATAATTTAATATTGATATTGCACCTGGCAAGAAACTAGCTAATGATTGAGAAATAAATAAACTCAGTTGCTGGGTACCTGAACTCAACACAGCTGGTCCAAGTTTGCGCAGTAATTTTATTACTGAAGTATCATGAGTATTAATTGTCGGATAAAAAGTTAAATTAGCACGTTTGAGGCAAACAAACATAAATAATATTTGCAATATTCCAGCCAATACCAAAGAATAAGCAATACTATAATGAGCTGTACCAAACTGTTCAAAATAAAAAGTAAAAATTATGACAGTGGTGCTCATAATGACAGGAGAAAAAGCTAATGCCCAAAATTTGCCAATCGAATTCAGCATGCCACCAAAAATTGCTACCATAGATAAAAATATCAAATATGGTGTAGTAATTCTGCATAAATCCACAGCAAGATTGAATTTCAGAGTATTACTATAAAAGCCAGGAATTAATAAAATCATTAATTGTGGCATAAATATTTCGATTAATAAAGTCATAATAATCAAAACTATAACAAGCAAACCCACAACATTACCACCAAATTTTTTAGCTTCTTGGTGTGAAATTAACAATTTTTTGCTAAATATAGGCACAAAAACTGAAGAAAGCGCACCTTCTCCGAATATTCTTCTAAATAAATTCGGGAATCTAAATGCAATGTTAACGCAATCTGCAATTTCTGTAGTACCAAAGTTATATGCAATAAAAAACTCACGAGCTAGGCCAAATAATCTAGATATTAAAGTGAAAAATGCAACTATAATGCCTGATCTAAACACGCTTGAAAATTCCTTTTTATTACCTATTTATTTCCAGAAGGGGACTTCAATCTGAAATTGTGAGTATGTTACTGAGGACGGTTGTTAATTGCTTGTCCAATTAAAGATCTAGCTTTCTCTGCATTATCCCAGCCTATAATTTTTACCCACTTATTTTTTTCTAATTTTTTATAATTCTCAAAGAAATGTATTATTCGCGCTTTAAGCATATCATCTACATCGTCAATATCACTGATATGATCATAAGTAGAATCAAGTTTTGAGATCGGCACTGCTAGTATTTTCTCGTCTACCCCTGATTCATCTTCCATGAGTAATACTCCCACTGGCCTTGAAGCTATTACTGCTCCAGTTAGCACGGGATATTGTGACATCACTAATACATCAACCGGGTCACCGTCACCAGATAAACTATTTGGAATAAAGCCATAATTACATGGATATGACATTGCTACTTGCATAAATCGATCGACCATAATTGCACCAGATTCTTTATCAAATTCGTATTTAACTGGTGAACTATTAGCAGAAATTTCGATAATTACATTAAAATTTCCATCTTTTGTTTTTGTGGGGATTTTATCGATAAACATTTTGATATATTTATTATTTAATATTTAACAATTTTTAAAAGAAAAAACTTAATAAATCAAGTAAATATTTGGTTCACAGCTATAAGCCATTAAGTACTCTCATTGACTATGACTATTTTCTGATATTCTTGATATATACTACTCACTGCTCTAAGCCATATTACACATACTAACATAAAAATAAGCATTAATATTGGCGCAATTGAATTATAAGTTGCCATAGGAAATATAGTGAAAGTGATTGATTGCACTATGCCACTTGCAGACTTACCTATTTTGGGACTAATTACATCCACTGCAGCTTTACCTTTAGTTCTTAGCTCAGGATCTAATGGAATATAAAGCATTTGTGTTGAACTATCTAAGATAGAATATTTAGAGGCTTTTGATAAAATATTTTGTACGGCACCAATAAAAACCGCTATACTCAGAGGAGAAACTAGTATTATTTGTGTAAATAAATTTGGCATATATTCATCTGCTACTACAAAGAAGAAAAAAGCACTACCTGTAATTAAAATGATTATAGGAGAAATAATTGCTGCTACAAACCAACTTTTTTTACGCATTATATTATTACCAATAATAGTCATAAGTACTATTACTATCCCTGTCCATAATATATAAAAACTATTGAAGGCTGCAAAAGAGTTTACTGTAGGATATAATTCTTTTATTTTTGCTTTCCATACTGCTTCCACTAAATTCATAGTGAGTCCAAAAGCAGCTGAACAGATCAGCATCAACCACAAATATTTTGAACGAGTAATATATCTAATACTTTCTACAATACTCATTTTAGGTCTGTTTAATTTTTTATTAGCAGCAATATTAATTTTTTGTACATCATTAACCAAATTTTGTGTGATATATTTCACCAAAATACAGGATATTACTGACGCAAAGCATACTAAAGTGATCGAAATTTTTGTAAGGATTATCTTATCATTTGATATAGTAAATAATCTATAAATTATATTATTATCCGTAGATAAGCTCATCATGAGCAATCCTACTACAATCACAGAAGAATTACCAAATAACGAGAATAAAGTATAAAATCTTTTAGCATCATTGGTATTTGTTACTTCATTTGCTATTTGCCAAAAAATTAAAACATAAAAAATATTAGGCCATAATTCTGACAAAGCATAAAACAAAACATAACTCCAATTCCCTATAGTAGCTATATACCATTTTAAATGAGCGTGACGATTCATTGCCTCAAGCATCTTGTCATGATCCATATGAAAATAATCTACATGGGGATAAATGACGAAAGCAAATAAAATGTAAAAGGCTAGAAATACACTAATTAGATAGCAAAATATTTTGTCTATTTGCCAATGATTCACCATTTTAGCATAAATAATGACAAAAATTGCTGCCATCGGTGTGATTACATAGACTTTAGCAAAACTGGTGATTTCTGCGCTCACTTCAGAGATTAAAATACTATCTTTCAATATCCGTAATATGTTTTGATTAAAAATAATGCAAAACATTAAAGCAGCTATGGGGAAAAATTTATGAAATTCAGAACGGTGAATTGGCCAAAATATATTACGAAAGAACCCTCTAAACTGATTGTTTTTTTCGACAGTCATTTCTAAACCTATAGACAAAAAAAAAACTTGAAAATAAGTAATTTTTAGTCGTAAGGCCTTTATATAAGATCTTAAATCCTCATAAATTTGTACGATAAAAACAGTCCACTATAACTATCATTTAATCGACGCGAAGTCAATTATTTTATGCATTT
Source organism: Rickettsiaceae bacterium (assembly GCA_024236375.1). Lineage (GTDB taxonomy): Bacteria > Pseudomonadota > Alphaproteobacteria > Rickettsiales > Rickettsiaceae > Megaera_A. The sequence continues at coordinate 15,751 of JACKKP010000004.1, forward strand.
TACTTAAAGAATCAATGAAAAGAGATTACCTAAAGCTTAGTAAGCTGGTTTGTTTTTTAAATATCATAAATTGCAATTACTGGAGCGTGGTCAGATGGCTTTTCTTTACTTCTTGAGACATAATCAATTATACAATCCGACAAAAACGATATAGCATTACTAGAAGAGATGATTGAATCTATTCTCATTCCTTTATTTTGCTGAAAATGACCAGCTCGGTAATCCCACCAACTAAATTCATGAGATTGAGGATGTATGACACGATAATTATCAACAAATCCTATGTTAAATAATGTTCGCAATTTCCTACGCTCAAGATAAGAAAAACAAAGAGACGACTCTAACGTGGCTGGATCGTACACATCAATATCAAAAGGAGCTATATTATAATCTGCACCTATAAATATTTTTTCATTGAGTTTATTCTGATTAGATAAATATTGAATTAAATTATCGTAAAATACTAATTTTTTTTCATATTTTTCATGTTTTACTTCACCTCCATTAGGTGCATATAATGAAATAACTTTTATATAACCAATAGGGCTATCAAAAGAGGCTGCTATAAAACGCGACTCGTCCGACAATGTATTACCAGGGAAATCAGTTATAATTTCATCAGATGGTTGTTTGGATAAGATGGCAACGCCATTATAGCTTTTTTGCCCATGCACATAAAAATTATACGGCAAATGTTCAAGCTCTGTATAAGGAAATTTATTAGTTTCGCATTTTAATTCTTGCAAACAAATAATATCTGGATCATGTTGACTGATAAATTCTGTTAAATGCTTAAGACGCATCTTAATGGAATTTAAGTTCCACGTTGCTATTTTAAAACTCACAATTTTTACCTTATTCTAAATTCTGTTGCTGACATATAGGACAAAAAAAGCTACTACGGCCCGCTTGCCGCAGTTTTTGTATTATACTATCACATATAAAGCAAGCTTGTCCTTCTCTTCCATATACTTTTAGTTTTTGTTGAAAATATCCAGGCTTATTATCGCCACTTACAAAATCACGTAAAGTTGTGCCCCCATTATCTATAGCTGCATTCAAAACTTCTTTAATAGCAATAACCAAATTGGACATTTGCTGAAAACTAAGTAAATGTGCCTGTACTTCTGGATAAATCTTTGCCTTAAATAAACTTTCAGCAGCATAAATATTACCTACTCCGACTAATACTTTATTATCCATAATATAATTTTTAATTGGTATTTTCCTGCTTTGAGCTGTGTTAAATAAATATTCAGCGTTGAATTCAGCTTCTAAAGGCTCTGGTCCCATATTTATCATAAATTTTTGCTGATCAAATTCTGAGATAGGAGTGAGATAAATCATTCCAAACCTTCTAGTGTCATTAAATACTAGTTTTCCTTTATTACCACATTCAATTATTATATGATCGTGTTTTTTTCGTTTATAGTCAGGAGAAACAAAAATAAGGCGTCCACTCATCCCTAAATGATAAGTTAATATATGTTTATTATCTAGATAAAGATTTAAAAATTTTGCTCTCCGTTTAATGTCTAATATTCTAGCACTAATCAAATTTTCTTTGAAATGAGAAGCAATTTGGTAACGTAAATTATCACGATATTGAAAATAATCAGTGATGACCATGTCCTTAATATATTGCTCTAAATAACGTTTCAGTGTTTCAACTTCAGCTAGTTCAGGCATAAATCTTTATTTATTGATATAAAACTATAATAGTGGTAGTTTTATTAAATATAAATTAAACTCTGAACGAATCAAGCATGCGAGAAGATAAAGATTTTGGTTTTAAAAAAGTGACTTCTGGACAAAAACGCACCCTAGTAGATAATGTATTTGGCAGTGTAGCTGGTAAATATAATCTCATGAATGATATTATGAGTTTTGGTATACACCGCCTCTGGAAGAAAGAATTTTGTGATATGATTCTTAACTATAATGCAGATATAATTGACGTAGCGGGTGGAACTGGTGACATTGCCTTTAAGATCAAAAAAAACGCAAAACAATTGGGCCAACAACCTCGTATTACGGTTACTGATATTAATCCTGAAATGCTAAAAATCTGTCAGCAAGAAGCAATAAATCGCAATATACTGAATAATTTTGATATCGTAGTAGCCGACGCTGAGAATTTGCCTTTTCCTGACAAAAGTTTTGATTACTATACTATTGCATTTGGTATTCGCAACGTAATTAATATTAAAAATGTCCTAAAAGAGGCCTATCGTGTACTTAAACCAAATGGGCAATTTTTGTGCTTAGAATTTTCTAAAGTTACTAATCAATTAGCAGCACCTTTATATCAATTTTATTCTTTTAATATTCTACCTAAAATTGGTAAATATGTAACTGATAACGAGGCAGCTTACCAATATTTAGTTGAAAGTATAGAATTATTTCCTAATCAAGAGGAATTTAAAGTAATGATAGAACAACAAAATTTTCAAGCTGTAGGATATAAAAATCTTACTTTCGGAGTAGCAGCAATACATTATGGAACTAAGATTATTTAAAAATGATTAAATACTTTAATAGCATTGCAACAATTTGTAAATTATTATTTCTACTAAATAAGTATCAATTACTAAAAGATATAGCTAAATCAACAAAACTACCCATTTCAGCAAAATTAGTAATTTCAATATTTAATATTATTGTTTATCGCCCCTTTTCTTCTCAAAAAAATGATGCTCCTGAGGCAGAACGCTTTGCTAATGCATTGCAATCTATGGGACCAATATATATCAAACTTGGTCAAATGTTGTCAACTAGACCGGATTTAATTGGTATTCATAATACGAAATATTTAAGACGTCTCCAAGATCAATTACCAGAATTCGAATATTCTATAGCTAAAACAATAATTGAAGCTGAGTTCAACCAACCTATTAACACTATTTTTAGTGAGTTTAATGAAAAACCTATTGCTGCCGCTTCAATTGCACAGGTACATAAAGCAAAACTAGTCAATGGAGAAGATGTAGCTGTAAAAATTTTGCGCCCTGGGATTCAAAAACAATATGAAAAAGATATTGCTTTTTTAGAAGATATCGCTGACATTCTCACGAGTTTATTAAAATCTACACAAAGGTTTAGACTAAGAGAAGTCACAGATGTATTTAAACACTCAATGCAACTTGAATTAAATTTAAAATTTGAAGCAGCTGCAGCTTCCAGGCTCAGAGAAAATTTTGAAAAAGATCCTACTTTGTTAATACCATATATTTATTGGCAATTTAATACTGACAAGATCTTAGTAACACAGTGGATCCAAGGTGTATCTATTTATGACAAAGATTTACTCACTGAGTTTGGCTTAGATTATAGGCAATTAGCAGTAAATTTGGCTAATATCTTTTTCAACCAAGCTCATCGCGATGGATTTTTTCATGCTGATTTACACCCAGGGAATATTTTAGTATGCCCCAACGGCCAAATTGCTCTAATTGATTTCGGAATTATTGGGATTCTACCTGAGAAGGATCGACTCGCTATTGCAGAAATATTATATGCTTTTTTGAAAAAGGATTATCAATTAGTTGCTGAAATCCATCATAAAGCAGGCTACATTCCTCCCGAGACTAATTTAGAATATTTTGCTCAAAGTTGTAGAGCGGTTGCAGAACCAATTATTGGTCTTAATATACAAAATATGTCTATAGGGAAAATATTAACTCAATTATTTCACATTACTAAAGAATACGGCATGGAAGCACAACCTCAATTAATATTACTACAAAAAACTATGCTTGCTATTGAAGGTATAACTCAAATATTAGACAAAGATATTAATATGTGGCAGGTCATGGAACCATGGATGAAGAAATGGGCAATAAAAAATATTTCCCCAGAAGCCCGTATCTTAAGATTTATCAAAAAAACTATAAATAAGATTTTCAGCGAGATATAATAAGGCCCTCCTATGAAAATTATTACCTGGAATATTAATTCTATTCGCTTAAGATTGGATTTATTAGAAAAAATATCTTTAAAACATCAAGCTGACGTAATTTGTCTACAAGAAACAAAAGTACTTGATGAATTATTTCCTATAGAAAGGATAAAAAAAATGGGATTTGAATATGTGGTGTTTGCCGGTGAAAAATCATATAATGGTGTCGCAATTTTATCAAAATTTCCTATTACTCATAGTTTTGCTTTGAATCTATATGATGATAAAAAAAGGCATATTTCTGCTGTAATTAAAGGGATAGAAGTGCATAATTTTTATATTCCAGCCGGAGGAGATATTGCTGATCCTGAGCTAAATCCTAAATTTAAATATAAATTAGATTATAATATTTTAGCTCGCAAGTGGTTAGAACAAAATCGCAAAAAAACTGACAAAATAATATTGTTAGGCGATTTAAATACTGCTCCTTACGAACATGATGTATGGTCTACAAAACAATTAACAAATGTAGTAAGTCATACTCCAATTGAAAGAGAATTATTGATTGCTTTGTGTAAATCACTAGATTTCATAGATACAGGAAGATATTTTGTGAGTCTAGATCAAAAATTATATAGTTGGTGGAGTTACAGAAATCAAGATTGGAAAAAATCTAACCGGGGGCGCAGACTCGATCATATATGGGTTACTACTCCTTTAAAACATGCACTAATTTCAACTCATTATGACAAAGAAATCCGCGACGAAATTTCTACTTCAGATCATATACCTTGTATGGTAGAGCTTGATATCTAGATTATTTTTTGCTTGCATTCTGATCTTGTACCGTCGTCATTGACGGATCATTAGCAGTCCCAGCTACTGAGTCACTAATTGGATTTGTAGGCTTTGTGTCAATCGGAAGGCGCTGTTTAAAATCTCGTTCTTTTTTCAAATATTCCTGTGCTTTTTGGGATAATTTATCAAATAGATTCGTTTTTTCAAGGTTCAAACGAGATATTTCTTTACGATATGCAACAATCTCTTGCCTTACTTCAACTGAAATTTGTGCTAAATAATCTTTATATTCTTGGACAATTTTTTCATACTCTAATCTCTTATCACTTGTCTTATTCGGCGTTTCTTGTGCTGGAGATTGTTGCTGACTACTAGCTTCGACCACAATATTAAACACCAACGACAAACTCATTAATAATAAAATTTTTGTTTTCATATTTATTTCTCCAGTAAAAAATGTATTTTATATTATGATAATTCAAAAAATTAAGTAAACTATGAATTCTGAAATCGGTCAATTACATATTATTCATCAGATTACTTTTTATAGTACTTATGAGGATTTAAAACTATATGAAGAGTTTTTTTCTGACTATCCTCAAACAATAACTTTAGAAAATGCACAAAAAGATAACACTAATAAAATTAATAACACAAAATTCACCAAGAGCGAGAATATAACAAGTAGTAATAATATTAATAAATTTTCTTTGCTTGACTATGTTTTAGGAATTAGTAGTCATGAGATAGTTTCAGATAGCATTGACGCGCTACCTGATGATATTTGGCAGATTGATATATTACTCTCGCAACAAGTAGATTTAGACATTTTATATTTAGAATTAACAAGATATTCTGAGCAACATAACATTAGATTTATAGGTTTAAGAATAATATTACTCGAAGAGCAAGATTGGGTGGCGACTTATCAAGCAAAAGTCAAGCCGTTATTTATCGAATCTTTTATAATTGCTAGTAAGGAAGCAAAGTTTGAGCTAATAGAAGGAAAAATTCCGATTTATATAGAAGCATCTAGAGCGTTTGGAACAGGTGATCATGCCACTACTTCGCTGTGCATCAAAGCAATATCAACATTAAGAGATTTAAATATTGATAAAGTGTTTGATATTGGAACTGGCAGCGGAATACTTAGCTTTGCTGCTGAGAAAATATGGAATAGTGCAAAAATATTGGCTTGTGATATTGACGAAACATCAGTGAAAATAGCACATGAGAATAAAATTACTAATAATTCTAATGTTGAGTTTTATCAAAATAGTGAGCAAGATTTATCCATACCTACAGGCTGGTCAGAAAGATTTGATTTGATTATTGCTAATATATTAGCTATGCCGTTAATTCATCTAGCTTCAACAATAAGAAATTTGGTGTATCGAGGTAGCTACGTAATATTGTCAGGCTTTTTAGATTATCAAATACATGATGTCGCCAAAGCCTATCAAGCACAGGGTTTTAATATATACAAAACTTTGCAAGAAGATAAATGGGTTTGCCTAATATTGTTTTTGCCTTAAGTGATTCTATTAGACTTAATTAAGCTATATAAGTTTTATATTATATAATTACTGAACAATTTGTATTACATATATTTTCGGTATATATCTCTTATAGTGCGCTCACTGACAGTAGTTGATAAAATTGCCAAAATTTACATACTCATATATTTATAATATAAACTAACCATAGTATTATTACTTATTAGTTGCTTATGATTAACTTTTTATATATAATTATCCACAAATAAATCTTGTCTCTAACAATATTATGTCTTTGGTAATTAATAACAAATTAAGTTTTATTGGATCTTTAGGATATGAACTAATAGGCAGGCTAGATTCGCCAGAAAATCCTAGAGCTTACGTATTATTCGCTCATTATTTTACCGGTAATAAAGATATCAGCGCACTATCACGTATAGCTCGCGCTTTAAATAATATTGGTATAGCATTATTTCGCTTTGATTATACAGGATTAGGAGCAAGTAGCGGTGATTTTGCTGATAGTAATTTTTCTTCAAATGTTAATGATTTAATTGCTGCAGCTAATTTTATGAGGGATAATTTCTCAGCTCCACAAATATTAGTAGGTCACAGCTTAGGAGGCACCGCTGCAATTGCAGCTGCACATGAAATTCCTGAAGTCAAAGCTGTTGCTACAATAGGCTCCCCATGTGATAGTAGCCACGTTCAACATAATTTTGTAGATCATATTGATGAGATTCAAAGCAAGGGTGAAGCCGAGGTAGTACTAGGAGGTGCAAAATTCAATATAAAAAAGCAATTTTTAGACGACATTAACAATCAAGATATGCCATCAAAAATTAGGAATTTGCGAAAACCTTTACTCATAATGCATTCACCAACAGATCAGATAGTAGGTATCGAGAATGCACAAAGAATATATGAGTTAGCTCGTCATCCTAAGAGCTTTATTTCACTTGACACTGCTGATCATTTATTAATGAAAGACCGCAAAGATAGTCAATATGTAGCTGAAGTTTTAGCAGCTTGGGCTAGTAGGTATTTTGACTTTATTCAATTTTCTTAGTATATGTGTAATGCACAAAAAATGTTCTGCCTTCAAAGAAGCAGTTAATTGTATCACACAAGATTCAATCGGCTCAACAAACAATACGGATAAATTTGTCACGTTACTAAAAACATACCCCGGCTTGGCCACAAAACAATATAGCAAGAGTAAGAAAAGCTTATTACACGTTGCAGCTATCAATGGTCACGTAGATATAGTTAAAATTCTTATTAAATATGGTGCTGATGTCAATAAACAAGATGTATGGGGTCATACTTCACTATATTATGCTGCAGGATGTGGCCATGTCAATATAGTTGGAATTCTTGTTGAGAATAATGCAAATGTTAACACAAAAGATCCATGCAGCGGTAGTATACTACATGCAGCAGCCTACAATGGTCACGTAGACATAATTAAAATTCTCATTGAAAATCATAATACCAATATTCATATAGAAGACAAATATGGTCTTACTGCATTACATTATGCAGCCATTAATGGTCACAATGCTATAGTTAAGCTTCTTGTTACATATGGCGCTGATGTGAATAAACAAGATAATTTTGGCTGCACTCCACGACATTATGCAATAGCACATGGTTACAAAGATATTAAGTTCAATAGTAAGCAAGTGGTTGACAAAACAAGTGCTTGTGCTCATGTCCAATCTTGTCCACAGCAACCGGATAACATTAAGCAAGAAGCAAATGCAATAGTTGAGCCTGTTATTACATATGGTGCTGATGTTAATAAACAAGATAATTTTGGCTGCACTCCACGACATTATGCAATAGCACATGGTGACAAAGATATTAAGTTCAATAGTAAGCAAGTGGTTAACAAAACAAGTGCTTGTGCTCATGTCCAATCTTGTCCACACCAACCGGATAACATTAAGCAACAAGCAGATGCACAAGAAACAGATTCACAAGAAGCAAATTGTTTATTATTTGAGATATGGTACTTCGCTTTTAACAAATTATTACAATTAGTTAGTGGGAATAAGCATCAGCCTCTTGTTCAAGCAGAGCAAACACGGCCATCTGATACCCCACAGAATCCAAGCAATCAAGATGATCATACTGTGCATCACAACAATCGTCACTTACCTGAAGCCGACAGGAATCACAGCATATTTCTTTTTTTATTCACAACTTTCGTGGACCTGGGTAGCACAATATCAGCATTGTTAAACAAATATGTAAGATATCCACAAACGGTAAATTGTACTGTTAATCATGATAATGCTGATCATAATAAATTGACAGATAAAAACTTTGTCACCATAGATCAAAACTGTGTGAGCAACCAAAATGATATAATTATATGTAATCAAATGGGTGACCTAAATACAAGTGATAAGAGTATTATTTTGATAGATTTACACTAACTCTATTATAGTAATCAAGTCTCCTTACTGACCTACTTCTACTACCTTCTGTAATTTATCTATTTCTGTTTGACCCATGGTAGAAATCTCATCCTCATCTTGCTTTTGAGGTGATATTACTGAACTATTTGCATCATTATTCACGATTTCGTGTCTTGGGTCGCTTATTTTATCATAATATTGTTGTGCCTGATAATAATCTTCAGCAAGTTGAGCATAATGTTTTAACTCGGGTAAGAATTTTTCTACACATTCAATTATATCATTTTCTAAATTTTGCAGTACTGTTTGATCGTCTTGAGTAAGATCACAGATACATTTTATTCCATACAACATTACCTCTTGTTGAATTATATATCGTAAAAATTCTGGTTTAATGTTTGTAAATTTATCTAAGAATAATTCTGTTATATTTTGACTCCAATTATTATTGGATTCTATAACAGCTTGCATGATCGAAAAACTATCAGGTAATTTTTGCAATTCTTTAGATTCCGGTGAATTTCTTATATAACTCCTTAAATATTGTATTTTATCCTCTAAATTGTTGTTTGTTTCTTGGTGATATAAGATGGTTTGCTCCAATTTTTTTACTATGTAAAAATGTAAAAGCTTTTGCGGTAAGTGTATAAAACTATCACTAAATTTTTCCATTAAAAAATCTATGTTATTCTGTAACCATTTTTCTAATATATTGTGTAAATCTGCTAATTTCTTTTGTTTTGTTTCTAGATCTATTTTGGCTAATTTTACTGGTGAATAAAACCATTGTTTTAAAAAGTTTAACATAAATCGTCTCGAATAATTATAAATTACACTCTAATTTAATATATTAAATCTCATTATCAAGTAAATAATTTATCGCTTATATATCAAATCGCCTGATCACGATCATAGCTTATATCAAAACAAGTCTTACTTGTTAATATTGTAAGCTATAAATTAGTAACTAATGATCAGATTTCTTGGATGTCCCGAGTAATCTTCTATCAGTTTAATATCGTGAAAATCAGCCGACATAAATATTTCAGTTACTTGTTTTGCTTGCTTATATCCTATTTCTAATATTATTTTGCCCCCTTTCTTCAGATATTGGGCAGCTTTTGCAGCTATAACATAATAATTTTCTAATCCATCACACTTTGCATACAGCGCAAGATGTGGCTCGTAAAAATTAGCCGAATGTGATACTATCTTCACCTCTTCTCTGCTTATATACGGCGGATTACTAGTAATAATATCAAATTTTTGTAGATTTATATTTTCAAACCAATCACTTTGTAAAAAAGTAATCTTATCGCTTACATTATGAATTAAAGCATTTTCAGAAGCTATTTTTAATGCCTCTGTACTGATATCTGTTGCAATGATTTTTTTACAGTCAGGCAAATTTTTAGCTAAACAAATTGGAATAATACCACTACCAGTGCCAAGGTCTAGAATATTAGCACCTGGTGTATCGCGCAACAAATCAATTACTAGGTCGATAATCATTTCCGTTTCAGGCCGTGGAATTAATACGTGTTGATTGACCAAAAAATCTAATCCGTAAAATTCTTGTTTTCCAATGATGTAGGCTATCGGTTCTGACTTAATTCTACGTTCTATAAATTGCCGAAAAATTGATAACTTATTTTCAGGAAAAGGATTGTCTAACAATAAAATTAATTGCTCATGATTAACAGATAAAGCTTTACATAACAATAGTTTTGCATCAAGACTAGGTGTAGGAGAATTGAGTTGAAGCTGTTGCTGAGCTATTTTAAAAGCTTCTTTAATTAGCATTGATACTAATTATCTGATTTTGTTTCTGTTTCTAATTTAGATTTATCTATAATCCTGTCTAAGTCTATTTGACTACAGATCCCAAGTAATACTGGGTCTCTTTGACGAATATTAGCTATATTCCAGTGTGTACGATTTTTTATCGCTTCAAGAGTAGTTTTTGTAGTACCAATTAGTTTAATTATATCAGCGTCCTTAATTTCTGGATAATTTTTAAGTAACCAATAAATAGCATCTGGCTTATCTTGCCTACGAGCAATAGGAGTATATTTTGCTTTTTTACTTTTTTTAGTTATTGCTTCATATTCATTATTAGTCTTCAGTCGCAAATTAGCTTTTGGATCTTTAGTACATTTTTCAATTTCCTCTTTATCAAGCTGGCCTGTAATTATCGGATCAATTGGCATGATGTTTGCTGCAATCTCTCCATCTGCAATTCCTTTCACTTCTAGTTCGTGCATACCACAAAAAATAGCTATTTGGTTAAAAGTTAAAGCAGTATTTTCAACCAACCAACTAGCTGTTGCTTTTGGCATTAAAGGATATTTCTGTTTATTACTCATAAATTTAAACCAAGCCTAACTTATCTTAAGGTAAGAAATAAAATAGCTTGTTTATATCTCAAAGTCAAATTCTTAAAGTGATTAATTTCTAGAACAAAAATAATAAAATACTGCAGTAAGTCTTATGACATGATCTTACAATTACCACGCCCATATCATGACTTGCACCACCCATCTGAGCAGAATATTTCACAGCTGCAGCCATATCATGTCGTGGCATATGCTGTATGTAAGCGTCAGAAGCATGACTCTGTGCAACATGATTATGAAAACTATTAACTTGATACGCAGTATGAGCCTGAACACAAGGATCTTTGATAATGTTGCCTGCAGCTTGAGAGCATACTGCTGCTGCACTAACAGCAGTTCCTACACCAGCTGAGAAGCTAGTAGCTGCGGCTACAGGTATAGTCATTGTGGTTCCTACACATGCTGCAGTTTCTACAACTGCAATATTGATTTGACATGTTGGTTTATCTTTTGATATAAATTTTCTCATTGTTAATTATTTAATCTCAAATCACAGCTGCTTAAAATTAAGCTAGCACCTTGATTTTTTTGTCAACAAAATATTTAACCATGAGATATGATATAAAACTAGTATAACGAAGTATGAATAATTTTTCTAGTCCAAGCTTTGCTTGGCGACCTGTTGGAAATTTTTTATTTTACTAAATTGATAAAATCTTTGATATTAATTTGTATATAATCTTTCTCTATGACTGGAAAGCATTCTTTGGTAAATGGGAACATTAATACTTGACCATCATTAAACTTGATTTCAATAATATCACCTGCTCCATAATTCACAACTTCATTAACTATTCCTATAATTTGGCCACTTTCGTCTTGCACAGGTAAATCTTTGATATCACAGATATAAAATTCTTCTTCATTATCAATGGCTGGTAAATCATCACGACTACAAAATAATTTTGTACCTTTGAACTTTTCAGCTTGGTTGCGGTCTGTGCAATTACCAAGGCAGCAAATTATATGATTTTTTTTAGTAATTCCTACTTTGCGCAGCGCAATTATATTACCAAAACTGTCAAAAATCCGATACTTAAATATCTGTTCAGAAGAAGTAGTAAAGTATTTTACAATTACTTCACCACGCACACCATGAGCTGAATTAATGACACCAACTAAAATTAAATTCTTCTTTAAGTTTTTTTTCATCGAAGTTTGATTGAACTATTACAAAAAACATACTATTCTCTAATAGATTCAAAATATAGCATAATATTTATGAAAAAAATAATTTTAAATTCAGCAATAATTTTTGTTGTCACTCTGATTACCTGTATTTCTATAATATTATATACAGATTTTAAGTCAGCTTACGATCAAATAGCTAGTACTGTTAAAGTAGATCCCTCATCTATAAAAACTGATGATATTGAGATTGTAAAATTTCCTTTCCCTTATATTAAAATTAAACATATCAAGCAAGACGGTAAAATCGAACTATCAGAAGCTAAGATCAAATTTTCAGTATGGTCTATTTTAACTTTAAATCCTAAAATTAACTCAATATATGTTAAAGAAGTAATATTAAGACTTGATAGTGATGATACAAATTTAATATATCATGACCATTTCATCGCTGAATTAATTCAGAAAGATTTATTATCAATTAAAACTAATATTGATAAATTAACTTTAGTAGAATCTGATAATGATATTTCAATGATTATGACCAATTTCTTATTAAAGAAAAGTGGTGATAATTATAATTTTTCTGCTCAAACTGAGCAAAATCGTATTTTAAATGGTAACTTCCACAAAAACGAGGACAATATCATTTTTAATTTAGAATCTTCAAGCGATAATTATGAATTATCGTTACAAGAAACATATAAAGATAATAAATTAGTCGAAGGTAAAGCTAGTTTTAAAAATCTCAACTTATTAGACCCTATATTGAATCTAATCCCAAATTTTATTGCTCACTCACAAGAATTTAGTACATCTGAAAGGATAAATGCTGATTTTGCTTTTACTAGTGATGAAAATAATTGGCATATTTCTGCATTAACACTATCTTCAAACTGGCTACAAGGATCTGGCGAAGTCTTGATTGCTAGACCAAGCCATCAATCTAAAATAAATCTTCTATTTGACAAAATTGATTTATCGAATTTATCTGATAATAACCAAGACCAATTAACATATGCCCCTAATAGATTTGTTGCAATGAAGTATGATTCTAGTATTTATTGCTTAATTAAAAACCTCTCGTTTAAGTCAGAACAAATTCATAATGTTGAATTAAAAGCAGATATTGTAGATTCTATAACCAAAATTGAAAGTTTGACTGGTAATTTTGATGAAAATCATAAATTTCAAGTAAATGGTAATATCACTAGTAATTCTTTTCTTAATGCTTTTGATGGGGTTATTGAAATTTCTCACCCTAATATTTCACAATTTAGACATATTTTAGGTAATGAAATATTTACTCAGTCTGAAAATCTCGATTTCACATTTAGATCAAATGTAAGGATAACTCCTGTATATTTTTCATTTCAAAATATGAATCTTAATTTAGCAGAAATGAATATTATTGGTGATTATTCTACCAAATTTATCGGACAACTTCCAAGAATTAACGCTAATCTGAAAATCAATTTACTTGATCTAGACACAAAATCTCCAATTAATATAATTAATGATATTAAGGAATGGTTAGAAAATTCCTTAAGCGGTATGAAAAAGGATAATTATCAAAATAAATTTATTCCTATTAGGAAACTAAATTCTATTGGAAGTTATGATATTATTATTAGTAATCTTAAATATCAACAACAAGAATATAATAATATTAGTTTCAATTTAGAAACTGAACCTAGCTCAGTAGCCATTAATAGATTATATTTTAATGACAAAGAAAATTGGTGCGATCTTAGCGTTTCGCTTTCTACAAAAGCTCTCAATCCTTTAGTAATTGTCAAAATTAATGATGGCATAATTCACCATAGTACATCCTCAGCTCAAGATCTATTGGATTTACGAACACAAATTTTAGAGAATTTAGATTTATCTAAAATTAATTTTTTATTTACTGGGTATCTCACTTCTCTTAAAAATGGTGATTCTTCTTTTGATAGAGTAATCTTCTCATTTAACAATAATAAGAATTTACTGACATTTAGTGACTTAAATTTTGATCTATTTAGCGGTAGGTTAACCACAGCAGGTAGTATCTTATTAGAACCATTAACCATTAATTTTTCTTATGCACTTAATTCGGCGAATTTGTCCAACATTTCAAACAGTCTACCAGCAAATTTATTAAATTTAGATGGCGCAGCAAGTGCTAATGGTATAATTTCAACCCACGGAGATAGTTTAGAAAAACTTTTATATAATCTTTATAGTAAGTCCAGTGTAATAGCAAAAGGAGTTGTACTAAATAATTTTTCGATAGATCAATTCATTGAGACAATTAATAATGAAAATTATGATGTTTCTAATGTTTTGTATGATGTTGACAAAATGTTACTAACTGATAATACAACAATCATTGATTTCAAGTCTGATCTTTTATTATCAAAAGGAGTAATAGATATGGCTCCGATTACTTTCAAAACTCAATTAACTTCGAACAATGGAAATCTGAGATTTAATATTTATGATTATAATTTAGAAGCCAATTTTTCTACTAATTTCTATATTTTACATAAAAGAAAATTCAAACCAGTCTCTTATCAACCTTTGTCTATAGAACTCAAAGCTTCTGGAGATATTATGAATATTGATAGAAAAATTACCACTGATAAAATAGTAGAAGTAATAAATATGCGTAATACTGAAGAATCCGTTACTAATATTGCAAACTAGTATATCACTCTGAGGTTGAATTGCCATATTATAGTTCTTTACAATAGAGTATTGCTGAGGTGTAAGCAAGAGAAAAAGATGTGTGCTAATCTCAAACGCTGGATCAACCAAAATTTATCTTACATGGAAGACTTACATCAAGCGATTTCTTTTTCTTTAAATGCAATACTCTATTATAAACGCATATAGTACAAGCAATTAAAAAGTTAGAATATATTATTTTCCAGCCCTTTTTGTTGTGGCTACATTAGTTTAATTAATAATTATGATGTTGCTTGGATTGTATAATCAAATCGGACGAGGATAGTGAGCTTCATTTAACCTGACACTCTTTTCATACCCATCAAATTAAAAAGCTAATAATACGAACCCCTGAGTAACATTTAATGCTTTGATACTAATCACTCATATACTTGCTTACTAGCTCTTGTGGATTTAATATAAGCTCTGAATTGCGCTACATTTTTATTATGATCTTGCAAATTAGATGCAAAGTTATGAGTCCCTGTACCATTACTGACAAAATATAAATAATTTGTTTCTTGCGGCTTCACAACTGCCATAATAGAACTATAACTTGGCATTGAAATAGACCCGGGAGGTAGGCCAGTCACACGGTAAGTATTATAAGGGGAATCTATTTTTAAATCTTCTTTAGTAAGAGCGCGGCCAAATCGATATTGTCCTCGAGTATGTGCATAAATTACTGTTGGATCTGCCTGCAATTTCATCCCTATTTTAAGCCTATTTAAAAACACCGAAGCAATGATTGGTTTCTCTAAATCATTACCTGCTTCTTTTTCAATAATAGATGCCAGAATTAGTATTTCCTTACGAGTTTTGATCGGCGAGTCTTCTCGCAGCATTAACATTGCCTTATCAAGTGAATTTGACATATTATTAAGCATTTGTTTGATAATATTTCTTTTCTTATCACCATAAGAATAAAAATAAGTAGATGGCATCAAGTGTCCTTCTGGGATTGACATATTAATATTGCCTAATAATCTTTCATTACTTTCGACCATATCTAATACTTCTTTGACAGTGCTTCCTTCGGGAACATATAATTTCCTGATAATAGACCGACCTGAAGCGATTTTGAGTAATATCTGATATGGGGTTATTTTAGGAGTAAACTGATATTCGCCGCTTTTTAAAGGATGATCTATATTATATAAACTAGCTATTATCTGAAATAATAATTTATATCTTATTACCCCTTCTTGTGCCAAAAGCTTACTAATCTCTTTCACTGATAAACCACGTTTTATCACAATAACTTTATTTTCTGTTAAATGACTAGATAGGAAAAGATAAATATAAGCTAAATTTATACTAGTGATAATTACCGCACTCAAGAAGACTGTGGTAATTATTTTTGATTTGATTATTTTTTTGAACACAATTTACATATTAATTTCTTCTGTTACAATTTCTTGTTCAGATTTTTGAATTATTTTTTCTAT
Organism: Rickettsiaceae bacterium; assembly: GCA_024236375.1. GTDB lineage: Bacteria > Pseudomonadota > Alphaproteobacteria > Rickettsiales > Rickettsiaceae > Megaera_A. The sequence continues at coordinate 32,053 of JACKKP010000004.1, forward strand.
TTTTAGTTTAGCATTTTTAAGTAAACCTTCACAATGTTTTTTTAACAATATACCACGTTCGAAGCTTGAAACTGCACTAGCCAAATCTTCTTGGCCCGTATCAATTTTGTTTACTATTTTTTCAAGTTCACCAAGAGCTTCTTCAAAAGTAAAATTTTCAATAGATTTAGAATTAGTCATAATATATCATTATTTTATATTGCTTAATTAAACAATAAATAATAGTTACATGCAAGTCAGAATTTTCCAACCTACAAAATCATCTATTCAATCAGCTCCTAAATTTCAGCATAAATGGGTATTAGAATTTATAAAACCTATAGATGCACAGCACAAAGAAGATTTAATGGGTAGAACTACCTCAAATTATACTTATGACCAAGTAAAATTATATTTTAATAACCTTAATGATGCTATTAATTATGCGAAAGAGCATCAATTAGAATATGAAGTAATTGAGCATGTCAAACCTATCATCAAACCAAAAAGTTATGCGGCAAATTTTTATTAATTTTATAATTCAATGCTAGCTAGAATATAAGTGGGATATTATTAATTTTGAGAGACCACAAGCTCTTAACCATTAAATAAGTTCTGTGCTTACAGTCTCTGAAGGAAATTTCATTTCGAAATTTACTTATGAAATAAACTTAGTAACCAATATTATTGTTGTTGGTTTTGTTGTTTATTTTGCTGCTGTTGTTGTCTTTGTTGCTGTTGTTGCTGTTGCTGTTGTTGTTTTTGTTGTTGTGGCATGATAAACCTCTTTATATTATTTAATTAATTAAAAAACCACATTTCGTTAACATGGTAACTAGATAGTAACATTTATTCATATTTGCTTTAAATCTATTTTAAGCTTATCTAATAAATAGATAATTGATGTGATATAAAGAGCACTGCATTTATTTGTCTTCACCTATCATGTGATTTTTCAAATCATAGAACAATTGTTGTATAAAAACTCCCTCAAGAATTTTTTTGATCTAATTAAACTTCAATTCATTAATTTTGTTACTAATTATTATATACCTCAGGTAAAATTTTAGTAAATTAATTAAGTATAAAATCAATATTATGCCTTCTAAATTTTTAAACCAATTCTCAAAAGACGAATTATTTTTCATTAATCTCTCTGATGATAATGAAAAAAATAATGCCGATCAAGCTTTAAAGCGGATGACCTCTTTATTAGTGAAAAATATTGGTAATATGGAGCTTAACGCTAGATCATATGAGGAATTAGAGCAAAATACTCAGCTGACTCCAGACCAAATTGATCAATTAAAGTTGATAGAAAGATGGACCTATAAAACTCCTACTGCTCAAGAAATTAAATCAATTGCTCTGAAAATCAAGTACGCAAAAGCACTATCAGAGCAAGGAATAGAATTATTACCAGAAGAAAAAATCTCACTTTTAGAACTAAAACAAATTAGTCGTTTCAGTTTACTGCTGGGCAAAAAAAATAGCTTTAAAGATCCTGAATCTGAGACAGCAAAAAAAAATTTTCTTGGATTTCCCGGGATTGAACCATTCTTACAGCAAATGTACCAGCAATGTAATAATCAAGAATTATATGAAAATAAAGAATTTAAAGAATTTAAAGAATTTAAAGAATTATATGAAAATATGGTGATATGTGAAGAGCTGGCTGCAGATTTAAGGCAGAATATTTTTAAGGTTAATACATATCAAGCAGGAGATATATTAATCAGAGATCCTGCAAAAAGTGCTGTCATCGAAAACGTAGCACAGCGAGGCACAAAAAAATATTTGCCCGTAACTATTCAAATTATTACCTCAGATAAAACTACAACAGATGCAAAAGCTAAATTCCTTGTAGCCGCAACTCAATTTGCAGAAAGTATGAAAAATTTATCAGCTAATATGACTGGACTTGATAGCAACCCCTCTGATATTAAGCCACTACCAGAGAATTTGACGCAAGTAACAAATACTCGTTTTGACACCTATAAGTCATCTGATGAAGCATTATTTTCTGCAACAGGGCATTGCTAAATAAATATAGACAGGTATAAGGAAGGATGGTATTGTGATGTTTTTGCGAGGTAGTGAAGATGATATTATGCAAGCATTGCGGTAGTGATAAATCAGTAAAAAATGGTGAAGTTAAGGGTAAACAACGCTTTTTGTGCAAGTGCTGCGGAAAAACGTTTCGAGAGGGTGATAAACGAATTAAATATACAATTCAGCAACATATCAGAGTGGTAAAACTTTATACTGAAGGTGTTGGTTTGCGTTCTATAGAGAGATTAGAGAACATACCATCCTCTCTGCTTGTGCACTGGATTAGGGGTTTTGGCAAGGCGTTAAAAGAAAAGCTTTGCACCACTGAAGTTCCAAGTGATGCAAAAGAGATAGCTATCCTGGAGCTAGATGAGCTATATACTTATTATCAAAAAAAAGTCAAAGAGCCTACGTTTGGATTGCTGTGGACAGAAACAGGAATCAAATTATTGATATTGTAGTAAGTAAGATTCATAGCAAGCTTGTCTATGTCAGGATGGCTCAACGTTTGGAGCGCAAGGGTTACAAGGTTGAGATTATGTGTACTGATGGTTATTCAGGTTATGGTTATTATAAGTTGGCTAAGCAGCATGTTGTTACAAAAGCTGAAACATCACTTGTTGAATCAAAAAATTCGTTAATTAGACATTATCTTGCTCGATTTCACAGAAATACCAAGCGTTATAGCAAATCTTTTGACATGATCCTAACCTCTATCCTGATTCTCTTTTATAAAACCTTATTGCTCTCTATACTTATTTAACAATGCCGTAATTCTTGATATTAATTGTCTTGTCAAAATTTACTTGTTTCTTCTTAAATATAATTGATATTCTGTGCAGCGAATCTATAATTTTTGTACAAACTTCTTACTAATTTTGGATCAGTATATAATTCTTTACAATAGAGTATTGCTGAGGTGTGAGTAAGAGAAAAAGCTGTGTGCTAATCTCAAACGCTGGGTCAACTGATATTTACCTTACATGGAAGACTTACATCAAGCGATTTCTTTTTCTTTAAATGCAATACTCTATTGTAAACGACTATGGCATTGTTAACAAAATAATTTTAAAAGTATAGGAGAAGTGGTATGCTAATTGAACAATAGAGAGGATTCAATTATGAGAGAAGAGAGAAAATATCCAATAAAAGAAGGGAGATTCAAGGAGTTAATAGAGCCATTTTTAGAGGAAGCGAAACAAAAACTAGGTAGACCTACGAAAGTGAGTAATTACAATTTTTTTTGTGGAGTGCTATATATTTTAAGGACTGGTGTATCATGGAGAGATCTACCTGAGGAATATGGCAATTGGCATACGATTTATACCAGATATAAAAGATGGAGTGAGAAAGGGTTCTTTTGGAAGTTATTATATTATTTGCAAAGCCTTAAAGAGATAGCGATAGATATAATCTTCGTTGATGGTTCAATTGTGCCGTTGCACAGACATGGGGGAGGCGCTTTAAAAAAAGAGAGGAGCACAAGCGACCGGTAGAGGAAGAAAGGGTTTAGGCACAACTATGCACGTTGCAATTAGTGACCACTCGGTTGTAGCTTGTAAACTGTTTCCAGCGCAAAGACAAGATTGTAAAAGCTTTGAAGAGCTTAACCAAGAACTGCCGTGGGATAAAATAAAATACCTTGTGGCCGACAAGGGGTACGACACTGCAAATGTTAGGAGTATTATTAAATCACACGGAGTGACTCCTGTAATACCATTTAAAGGAGTTTATTTACCAGAGGATTCCGTATTAACTCCTGAAGATTTTTATGACGTTAAACTATACAAAAAACGTAATATCATTGAGCGCTTCTTTGGTAGATTAAAGGAAAATAAGAGGATCGCTATGAGATTTGATAAAATGGATCACTCTTTCCTTAGCTTCATAGCTCTTGCTATCGCTAAATTATTCAAATTATTTTGTTAACAATGCCATAGTCGTTTACAATAGAGTATTGCATTTAAGAAAAAAAAGAAATTGCTTGATATAAGTCTTCCATGTAAGGTAAATTTTTGTTGATCCAGCGTTTGAGATTAGCACACAGCTTTTTCTCTTACTCACACCACAGCAATACTCTATTGTAAAGAACTATAAAATTATGCCCTATCAATCTCTTTGACTTAATAATTCACGCAGCATTTTTCCAGTTGGCATTGGTAATGTGACTTCGAAAATAGTATAACCACCGCTACTTCTTACTGTTATATTCCCTTCATGAGCTTCCACTGCAGATTTACATAATGCAAGGCCAATACCGCGTCCTTCAGCCTTACTCTTCATCCCCATTTTGAATGGTGTGAATATATCATATATATCATATTCATTAATCCCGATACCTTCATCTTGTACAGTGATTATTGCTTTACCTTCTTCGCTTCTCACGTCCACTTCAATTGTCCCTTTCTCACTAAATTTTATCGAGTTTATTATTAAATTATCTATTACCTGCTTCATATAATTTGGATCTATCCATACTAGTAATTCAGGCTCTACCTTCATTCTGATATTCAGCTGCTTATCTCTTAAATATATCTTAGCACATCTCGTTATTCTTTCTTTCACTAACTCACCTAAGTTCATTAACGTTTTCCTTAACTGAACTTTTTTCACATCCAGCATCATTAGATCAAGCATATTCATTATCATACTAGATAACCTAGCTGAATTTTTTAGTACCTCATCTGATAATTCTTTGAGTTCTTCTTTACTAAATTTATGCAAACTATCAGATAATAACTCTGCAAAATTCATTACATTCCCTACCGGCAGTCGCAATTCGTGTGTAACATTATTTAATATCTTTTGTGATGTAGCGCCTAATCTTTCTATCTCTGCTTCCTGATCATCCACTCTTTCTTTAAAGAACCCTACCTTGTCATTTAAATTTTCTACAACTTGTTCTAAATTACTTATCTTATTAGTTTGCTCCCCGATTTGACCATTTAAAAAAATTACTTCTCTTTTCAAACTACCTGCAACTTTTTCTGTCTCTTTTATATATTCTTGCTGAGGCTTTATAAAGATCATTAACACTGCACCTATTAACATAGTCACATATATTGAGATAAAGCCAGGAGAACCAAAACTGATATCTAATGTGTGTATATCGCCAAAAAATGAATATAATTTCAAAGCAAGATAAAAACCTAACATAATTGACAGAATCGACACTTTCCACCCAAGTAAAATCGGTATTAATAATAAATTTACTGTAAAAACTGCAAATTGTAGGTTGTCAAAATTACTCACTAATAAGAAAAAACTATTGAGTATTATCATTATGACAAACACTACTATAGGCCACAATATATTAGCAATTATTTCCTTATATTTTGCATTGATATAACGTGGCCAAATTGGATATATAGCAAATAACATGCCACTAATTATCATTCCCTGATAAATTGCCAACATTATGTTGCTCGATTCAATTGGTAAAACATTATATGTGACATACATTGTGTTAATAGTAAAAATGATGATGTAAATACCAAATCCCAGGAAAAATAACTCATTATTTAAGAGCCGCAAATTATTTATGCCAAATTTTTCTTTGTAATAACTATACTGAAGTAAGTTTCTGGAGCTTCTGACTATATTTGCGATAAAAGGCGGATCTTGTGATTGTATCCACCCCCCCTCTTGCCCTAATAAATAGTGACTACTAATTAAGCATATACCATTTGCAGCCATCGCTACTACTATTCCATTTGCCTGTATCGATGTCATATTCCAAATGCTTACCATCAGAAAACCAGCAATCATACCAATTAATGTAGAGGTTTTCGTAGTTCTAAAACCTAGTACAGTCAACATAAAAGGTACCGTAACGACCGGCATATAAAAACTATTTGCTGATAATACAATTTCTAAAAGATTATCTGCGTATAATGCCAAAATTATCCCTCCAATACCTAAAATACCAGCAAAAATTTTGGTTATTATTAATTCATTTTTTTCTTTAAAATTAAGAGGTTTGCATACATCATTCACAAACAAGACAGATGAAGAATTAATACTAGAATCAGCGCTAGACATTACCATTGCTATTATTCCAATGATCATAAGACCTTTAAGACCTGTATAGGTATAATTATCTATTATATATCCAAATAATTTGTCATATTCTAAGTCTGGGGAAATATTAAAGAGTAAAAATGGGATCCATTGACTCGATATTATGACCAAAGCCACTATAGCGCTAGAAAACAGAAATGATTTCTTACTTTGAAAGACATCTTTCCCCATGCTTATTCTCTGAAAAATACACGGTTTCATGCCAGGGATAGCAAAATACATTCCTAACGAAATCATCGACCATATATTAGGGTTGTCTAAACTTAACACATGTGAAAAACTGAATTTCGGATCTAAAGTAATATTATTAAAGGAAAATCCCTTATAATAAGCATGATTCCATATCATAACTCCTACAATCGGCACCGCAAAACCAAATGTAAAAAACTGAAATATATCAGTAAATGTTACGGCTTTTATTCCTCCAAAAGCTGAGTATAAAGTGACAATAGAAGCTGCTATTATTATTCCTTCCAAAGCTGAAATCCCAGTAAAATAGCTTGTTATACCACCAAACACCTTAAATTGAACAGCAATTCCTCCAATTGAACTTATGATGCCAGCGATAGCTATTATGACCCGGATTTGTGTTCCATATAATTCGCCCATCGATTCTGCAATTGAGACTTTACCAATAAATTCCTTCATTCGGGGTATGAATATGTAGGCCATTACAAGAAAAGATAAGGCTTCTCCATAAACTGGTATAGCATAATATAATCCTTCTGAATAAGTGCATGATAAATCCAAAAAGAAAGAAGATCCACCGATCCAAGTAGCAACAAGTGTCGCGATCAGTGCTCCTGTAGAAAATTTTCTGTCGCCTAATGCATAATCTCTGATATTTTTTATGGACCGGCCATATCCGAGTCCTATAACCAAAGTAGTTAACAAAAATATTATTACTATTAATATATCGAAATTCATCTACACTATTTTATAAATTATAATTAATACTTAAAAAATAAAATATTAATTATAAAATAACAAGTGTTAATTTCAACCACAGACAAAATAAGTTATTTTTATTCACAAATTACTTTAGATATAAACCCATAGAGTCATTAGGGTTTGCAGGTCTTAATGAACATCATACCAACTATTTCCTGACTTGATATCCACTTTAAGGTGTAAAATATCTGTCTTTGTTTTAATTGGCTCTTCCATAGCAGATTTAATCAAAGGCATTACTATATTTACTTCATCCTCTGGAGCTTCAAAAATTAGTTCGTCATGAACTTGCAAAATCATTTTTGTTTTAAAATTTTGTTTGTTAATTAGATCAGCACAATTAATCATTGCTATTTTGACTATATCTGCAGCTAGACCTTGCATAGGGGCATTAATTGCAGCACGCTGAGCAAATGAACGTAATGCATGGTTTTTATCATTAATAGCAGGAAGGAAAAACTTGCGCCCCAATAAATTAGTCACAAAACCGTTCTGTTTTGCAAATTCTATTGTATCATTCATGTATTTTTCAATGCCAGGGTACTCATTGAAATATAATCTTATATACTCACTCGCTGCTTTCTGACCAATATTTAATTGATTAGCCAAACCAAAACTACTAATACCATAAATAATACCAAAATTAATTGCTTTTGCTTTGCGCCTAATTTCTGGAGTTATATCTTTTATAGGAATTTTAAAAATTTGACTGGCAGTATGTGTATGCACATCAATGCCATGTTTGAAAGATTCTTTTAAAGAATTTATATTAGCTACATAGCTAAGTATACGCAGCTCAATTTGCGAATAATCAGCTGATATCAACTTATAACCTGCCTTTGCTGTGAATGCCGCCCTTACCTTTTCACCTTCTAAAGTACGAATTGGTATATTTTGTAAATTTGGATTTACTGAACTCAGGCGTGAAGTACTCGTCAAGCATTGCATAAAGGTAGTATGTACTCTACTGTTCTGATCAACTTGTTTAGGCAAACTATCAATATATGTATTTTTTAATTTAGATAAATGCCTATATTCTAATAATAAATCAGCAATTTTATGACCAGCTAATTTCAATTTTTCTAAAATATCTACATTTGTAGTATAGGATTGAGATTTAGTTTGCAATTTACCAAATGGTAATTTTAGCTCCTCGAATAAAATCACTCCTAATTGTTTTGGCGAAGCGATATTAAATTCTCTACCAGCTTCTAAGTGAATCATTTGCTCTAATTTCGTAATTTTATGCTCTAATTCTGTAGATAACTGTTGTAGGTAAGGTATATTAACATTAATACCTTCATTTTCCATATTTTTAAGTATTGGATATAAAGGTAAGTCAATGTCTTTATATAAATGTAAATGTTTTTGTTTGATTAGTTCTTGCACGAGCAAATTGTAGCACTCAATATATCCACATATTGTATCCTCACCTATATCACGCCCTAATATATCATTGATAGTGCGGTCTTTATTACCAGCATTAAGAACATAATCCATAATCATTATATCTTCTGCCGCTTTTATTTCATAATTCAGAATTTTTTCCAAATTTTTTGCATCCCAAACAATTTTCTTGATCGACAAATCTGAAATAAGTTCATAGAGCTTATCTTGTATTGTCGTATGATCAGATTTATTTTCAGCATAGCTAAAAATATCTTCTTGATACTTGAGTTCAACTCCAAGTTCTATTTCGTAAATATTTCTACCATCATATATTACAAATAAATTATCTCTTACATCAAAAGCAAAAACTCCTGTTTTTTCTATAAATTTTGTAAAATCATCTAACTGGTTAATTTCAGAAATTCTGATTTTTGCTTTAGTAGTAAGTGGTTTTGGGGAAGTATGATCAGCATCTGTGTTAGGTAATATTTTCAAATTAAAAAGTGTTTCAATACGTTTATGTAATGACTTGAAACCATTTTCATTAATGAAATTTGATAATTTTTCTGTAGATGTCGCAGTCCAAATAAAATCAGCTAGTTCAGCATTTATTTCAACTTTCTCATTGAGACCAACTAATTTCCAAGATAATAATGCATCTTCTTTATAATCAGTAAAAAGTTGTTGGTGACGTGGACTTAATTTATTTATAGAGTTTAAAATTCCTCTTAAGTCACCATATTCTCTTATAAGCTGTGACGCAGTTTTTGGTCCAATTCCAGGGATACCAGGTATATTATCAGACTTGTCACCTATTAAAGCTTGTACTTCTCTTACCTTATCTGCGCCTACACCAAACTTGTTTATGATATCATTTTCTTCAATATATTTATATTTTACTGGGTCATATAATTTTATATTTTTACCTGTTAATTGCATTAAATCTTTATCACCTGATATAATAATCGCCGGGTGATTTTGCGTCTCAAATTTACGCGCAATAGTAGCAATGATATCGTCAGCCTCATAACCTTGCTTTGATAAACAAGCAAAATTTAAAGCTTTAGCTGCTTCTTGAATCATTTTCAATTGATGTTTCAAGTCATCAGAAATGGGAGGTCTGTTTGCTTTGTAATTATTATATAAATCATGTCTGAAATTTGTACCTTCATGATCTAATACTATTACAGCATACTTAGGATTAAAGTCCATCAGTACTTTTAACAACATGGAAGTGAATCCATATATTGCGCCGACTGGATCGCCCTTAGGTGAAGTGAGAGGAGGTTGTACATGATATGCTCTAAATATAAAACCATATCCATCTATAATTAACAATGGATCCTTTTGTTTTATATCACTCATGTTTCTCCCTTATAATTTATTAAGTTATTTGCAGATGCCAATTCTTCTGGCGTATTAATTCCTATTGCTACATTATAATCTTGAACTTTATAATAAGATACTGCTTCACCAGATTTTTTACACACTTCAATTATGTCAGTTAGGTAAGACTCTTTGCCAAGTTCATTAACATCATTTACGCAATAATCTATATATTTTGGCAAAATTCCTGGCGCAAAAACCATTATTCCTGAATTACATAAAGTTATTTCTTTGTCTTCTTTTGTAGCAAATTTTTCTTCAATAATTTTTTGAAAATTTCCTTCTTGGTCTGTTATTATACGACCATATTGATTTGGTTTATGATAATCAAATGCAAGAGTCACTACTTTAGAATGAGTATTATGTAAGTGCAAAAATAATTCGTTGATAATACTCCCTGAAATCATTGGATTATCACCATATATAACAGCAATTTCTTGATCACTGAAAAATTCTTTTGCCGCTTGAGTTGCATGAGCAGTGCCGAGCTGCTGCTCTTGTTTCACTAACTTAGTAGAAGATACAATATCACTTAAATAAGGTTCCAAGTGGCTTGAATATACTAATATTAAATCCTCAGTAACTTCCATAGAATTATTGATTACATGTTCAATCATTGGTTTGCCTGCAACTTGATGCATTACCTTAGGAAGTTCAGAATTCATCCTTGTACCTTTACCTGCAGCTAATATTATTATTTGCATAAAATTAACTATAAAATTTAGCTTTTAGATTATCAGCTAATTCATAATTACCAAATACTTTTTGTACATCGTCACTTTCCTCAAGTAAATCAGTCATTTTGAATATTTTATTTGCTATTTCTTCATCATCTATAATAATATTATTTTGCGATTTCCATATTATTTCTGAATCTAAAGTTTCCCCATATTGCTTTTGCAACCCTTCTAGACAATTACTAAAATCTTCAGGCTCAGTATATATATAATAACAATGTGCCTCCTCATCTAAAATTACATCTTTTGCTTGTAATTCTACACTCACTTCAAAAATCTCCTCTAAATTTGCCACTTTTGAATCGAAGATAATTTCTCCAACCCTGTCAAACATAAACGCAACACTGCCACTTTCAGCCAAATTACCACCATATTTGCTGAATGCACTTCTCACTTCTGCTACAGTTCTATTTTTATTATCTGTCAAAGTTTCTACTATGAACGCAATACCCCCAGGCAAAAACCCTTCATAACGATTTTCAAAGTAATTATCTAAGTCTGACGGATCACTAGCTTGCATTAAGGCTTTATCTATTCTGTCTTTTGGTAAATTTTTACTTCGAGCTGAAATTATTGCAGAGCGAAGACGAGGATTACTTTCTGTATCAGAGCCACCTAATTTAGCCGCTGTAATTATTTCACGTACTAGCTTAGTGAAAATTTTAGCCTTTTTTTTATCTTGTGCTCCTTTGCGGTGCTGAATATTTTTAAATTTGGAATGTCCTGCCATTTTACATATCTTTTTATTGATAAATAAAGTTCACATTTTAAAGATTTGCGCCTATAACACAAGCGAAATTTAGGTTAAATAATAGATTACTAGCTAATATTTAATCTGCTAGTATATACTAACAGTGATTCATAGGATTGTTTATTGACATTTTACAAAGTTTATAAATAATTAATTTTGTTAACAAAATCAGTTTTAAGATGACTTCATCACAATCCCTTTTTTATAGTGACAACCTTTATGAAGGCTCTAAATATATACTAACACTATATGATGATGGAAGTTTACACTTAATTAGCCCAGTAAATAATTTAATAGTTACATGTGATAACAGTATGATATCATTTAAACAATTAGAAGATCTAAAAAACATTATCTGGGGCCGGGGCGATCAAGAAATTTTTGTTAAATCTCCCAATTGTAGCAAATTTTATATTTGTGATAATAGAGAACATTATCAAATCATATCAGAAGAAGAATTCTTAACGAAGATTAATAACCTAAAGGATAATTACAAATTATTTTCTACTTTAGAAGAAGCAAACCATTATTTTAGAGAATTTAATAAGTTTAAACTAGCTCAGGAGAATTTATCCTATAAATTATTTGCTGCATATAAAGAAGATTTGCAAAAGGAATTTATAGATACATACAAAAATCTTTATGAAACCATAGAAGAACATCATAAAGAGGCTCAAGCCAATGGTAGGAAGTCACTAATAATTGTAGGAGAGGAACATGAAATTGAGAACAGCTTTCTAATCGAATTAATAGTAATTAATGCTTGCACCAGTCTAAATATTAACTCATTAATGATAGAAGATAGTACTGCACCTGAATTTAACCTTGATACTATGCTTACTAACCCTCAAGATCAGAATAAAGTTGAGTTGTTATCAAATATTTTGTATCAAACTGATAAATGGAACATTAAACCTGTAGATCCTTTAATTAATGTTACTGACTTACATAATCAATTCACCTGGCAACAATATCAGACAGGGGAAGCATATTTTTACAAAATTAGAGCTGAATATATAAACAATGCCATCTCGGCAGTAAATGAAAATTCATTATTAATTATAGGCGCAGCACATCTTTTTGATATATGCAATGACCCTGTATTAAAATCGCAATATGATATTCTAGCTATCAATGCTGTATCACCAACACTGATACAATATTTCATGCAAAAGTATATTGACTCAGTGAACAGTCCTGCGATAACTGCTCAACAACAAAAGATTAATACAGAATTAGAGCATGAATTGTTAACAATATCTGAGGAAGATAAAGCGCTTTCAAAATTTCAGGACTGTCTAGAGGCTACAAGATCATTTCCTTTATTTTTGAGTGCTAATTTCAGCTATCTTACTTCAACTGAAGTATTGCAAATTGATAATATAATAACAAATTTTTATATACCTTTTGAAGAAGGTGTCAAAATGGCAATAAACGCTATAAAAAATTATAATAATGCAAATGAGAATTCAGATCAAAGCCGTTTTGTTGAGTTATTAGAAGGTTTATTTGGTAATCATGATACAAACGACAAGGATCAGCTATTATCAAAAAATGTTATAGATAATGATGCCTCAGTTCAAGAACAGGAAGCGTGTGTGATAGGTGAATTAAGCTCAGAAATAGTCGAAGAGTCGCTCCAATAGCAAATTTATAAAATTTGTTACTAAAAAATGTTGCTTGTTTACAAAGAGAGTGTTTTAGTAACAAATTTTAGTTTCCAATATATTAATTATAATGAATAAATCACGACCATTTTATAGTAAAAAACTAAAATTTGAAGGTTCCGAATATATATTAGAACTTTATTATAATGGCACTGCTATTATGGTTAATAGTACACAAAAAATTATATTCACACCAAAGGATATAGCTAAATATTTTGTTAATAACATTGAACAATTGAAACAAAGTTGGGCAAAAGAATTTTATGAATATAAAATAATTTTAGCAAAATCTTTCGATAATAATAAATTCTACCTTTGTAACGGACTAAATAATTACCAAGAATTATCAGAAGAAGACTTTCATTATAAGATGAACACATCAGAAGAAATTTATAAGCTATGTTCTTCTCTTGAAGAAGCAAATAATTATTTTGTAGAACGAAACAAATTTGAATTCGCTTTAGAAAAATTTATTAATACTAGTAATATTCGTAATATAAGTAATAAATATAAGAAATTATCTACTATAGAAAAACATGAATTACAAAAGCAATTTGTAGATATATACAAAAAGCTGAGTGATATTGTACTAGAACATTATATAGAAGCACAGAATAATGGCAAAAAATTACTTATAGCTATAGGAGAAGTGCATAATACTGGCAATAGCTTTGCAATTGAACTTATGTTAAGCAAAATTTGTCATGATTTAGGCATAAAAACTTTAATGACAGAAGCTTCAGAACTTCCTCAATTTGACCGTCAACATGTCTATCAATATTGGTCATCCGAGATAATAAGTGGTATATTACAAAGTATCTTATATAAAGAAGGAGATTGGAGTATTAAACCTATAGACCATTTGCTATCTATTTATGACATACATAATAGATTTACTTGGCAAGAATATAAACACGGTAAAGCATGTGGTGACAAAACTAGGGCTGAATATATAAACAAAACAATTGGCGAAATAAATGAAAATTCGTTATTAATTATAGGAGCAATGCATCTTTTTGATATATGTAATGATGATAAATTAAATGCTCAGTATCATATTTTAGCTGTTAATACCGTCCCTATGCAGATTTTGGAAAAAAGCCGCAATAAAATAAAGTCTTTGGACGTGGCCCAAAAAAATATTGATGCAACATTAGAGAAAGAATTATTAATGATATGCACTCAAGATAAAACCCTTCTAAAATTCCAAAAATACCTAGATGATAAAAAATTAAATATTGTTGATACATTAAACAAACAAATTAATTATCTTACATCTCCGAAAATATTACACATTGATACTAATATCATTGAATCTAATATATCCTTAGTAGAAATTTTTGAAATAACTTTAAACACTATAAATTTTTACTCTAATAAGAATAATCCAAGTGAGGTAAGTTATTTATTTTCAATAGAAAAATCTGACCAAATATTTGAGTGTCTGGGACATATCATTTATCAAGATATGTGTTAATTAATAGATGGAGAAATACTTGACATATAATTTAAAATAATTTAATGTCACCAAAGCAATAATTCACATTATTTAAGATTTATGAAAACATTCTCTACATTAACATTACAACAACAGCAGCCAAACTCACTGAATAATTTTTATTTTGATATTCAAGTTCAAGGAAATGATGGGTTATTAGTTACAGCAATACAAGAACTAAACATAGAGAATGTAAAAACATTACTAAACAACAACGTTAATCCTAATGTTCAAATTAATCGATCAAATGATACATCATTAATTCTAGCAATAACACAAGAAAAGCTATACATCGATATTCCTTCAATTGAAAAAGTTGAGGAAATTACCAAGATCTTACTTGAAAATAACGCTAATCCAAATGTTAAAGATCTCTATGACAACACACCATTAATTCTAGCAGTAGATCAACGAGCATCGGGAATAGTAGAAATCTTAATAAACGCTGGTGCTGATCCATATGTTAAAGATAACAATGGTATGTCCCTATTAGATATAGCCCTAGAAACTGATGATAAAAAAACCGTAAAAATATTACTGCCATACCTTAATAAAGATGGTACTTATAATATAAATCCAAGTGATTATGATAATCTAAGTGATGACAATCTAAGTGATGACAATCTAAGTGATGACAATCTAAGTGATGACAATCTAAGTGATGACAATCTAAGTGATGACAATCTAAGTGATGATAATCTAAGTGATGATAATCTAAGTGATGATAATCTAAGTGATGATAATCTAAGTGATGATAATCTAAGTGATGATAATCTAAGTGATGATAATCTAAGTGATGATAATCTAAGTGGAGATGCTGGTTTTGGTTATCAAATAGACAGCTATCATGATTTAGGTTGAATTTAGATACTCTATAATGACAAACTTTACCTTAATTAATTCAATTAATGATTTCAGTTTTATTTAGGTTACCCAATATTTTCAACAAAGTAGGTAAGTAGTAATTAAATTTTACTACTTGCTGTTTACTAGATATTATGAGTCTAGTAAAACTGTTATTATACATTCACTATCTTAAATTTTGTGCAGAGAACGGTATTACTAATGGTTGGCCTTGATATTTGCAACTTTCTTAACTTTTAAGTTCCAAAACAATTCATAAATACTAGAATTCGACAAGTAATCAACTTGACAAAAAACTCTCTCCTATATAGCATATCTTACTATTTCTCATATTATGTTTTGATGTCATATGCCGATTAAAGATTGTAAGAGAGTGTTACTCAAAGTTTCAGGCGAAGCTCTAATGGGAAGCCGCAGTTACGGACATGATTTGTGTACTTTAGAAGGTATTGCTGAAGATATTAAAGAAGTATTTGAACTTGGTATAGAGGTATGTGTAGTAGTTGGAGGTGGTAATATTTATCGTGGTGCAGATGCATCAACTTTAGGGATGGAAAGAGCTAATGCAGACTATATGGGAATGCTTGCAACAGTAATTAATGCCTTGGCCTTACAAAATACTTTAGAACAAAAAAAGATTAATACCAGGATCCAATCTGCTATTCATATGCAAAATATTTGTGAACCATTTGTACGTCGCAGAGCTTTAAGACATTTAGAAAAAGGACGAGTAGTGATTTTTGCAGCTGGTATTGGCAATCCCTTTTTCACTACTGATAGCGCTGCTGTCTTACGAGCAATTGAGATGAAGTGTGACTTACTGTGTAAAGGCACTAATGTTGATGGTGTATATAATAGTGACCCACGTAAAGATATTAATGCCATCAAATTTGATGAAGTAAGTTATACAGATGTGCTTAGAGACCATTTAAATGTTATGGATATGGCGGCAATTGCAGTAGCTAGAGAAAATAAATTACCGATTAAAGTATTTTCTATTAAAACACCTAGTAATTTCGCTAGAATACTAAATAATCAAGGAAATTTTACGTTAATAAGATAAGATATTAATAATATGGAACAAAAGCAAAAAGAAGAATTAACAACTAAAATGGATAAAGCTTTAGCAGTACTTGAAAAAGACTTAGCAGGCTTAAGAGCTGGAAGAGCATCGGTAAATTTACTTGATCCAGTGGTTATAGAAGTTTATGGTAGTAAAATGCCTCTTGCACAAGTTGGTACGGTATCAGCGCCAGATGCAAAAACTTTAACGGTCCAAGTATGGGATAAAGAAATAGTTAAAAAAGTAGAAAAAGCGATAGTTGAAGCTAATCTTGGTTTAAACCCCTCCTCAGATGGCCAATTAATTCGTATCAATTTACCACCAATTAGTGAAGAACGACGCAAAGAATTAGTAAAAATATCCCATAAATATGGTGAAAATACAAAAATTGCTCTAAGGAATATCAGAAGAGATGCTATGGATTTATTGAAAAAACAAGAAAAAGAGGGCATGCTTTCTGAAGATGAACATCATAGATATAGTGAAGAAATACAAAAAATTACTGATAAATATATAGAAAAAACAGATTTGATGACTACAAATCGAGAAAAAGAAATTATGACTACATAAAATTCTTTTTGAAATAATATTTAGAGAAAATTTTTCAGTTTAGACATAATATTTTCGTAACAAAACAATATTGATTTGCTATGTTAATTGGTATAATAATAAAATAGCGCAAAAGTAAATAAAATTTAAGAGGTATTTTTATGGATTTCGAATCAGATATGCCCAATTTAGGCGTACAAATAGGACAAAATGCACCTGACTTTACAGCTAAAGCAGTCATGCCAGATAATGAGATTAATGATAGTTTTAATTTAAGGCAATATTTAAAAGGTGGAAAAGGTATATTGTTCTTTTATCCATTGGATTTTACATTTGTTTGTCCATCCGAAATCATTGCATTTAATAATAGGTTAGGTGAATTTGTATCAAGGAATACAAAAATCGTTGCAGTAAGTGTTGATTCACATTTTTGCCATCGTGCGTGGAAAGCTACACCTCTTGCTAAAGGTGGGATTGGCAATATACAATTTCCTTTAGTGGCTGACTTAAACAAACAAATTGGTTATGATTATAATGTACTAAATGATGAAGGAATAGCTTACAGAGCAACTTTTTTAATTGATGATAATTTTAATATTAGGCATTATGTAGTAAATGATTTGCCACTAGGTCGTAATGTTGATGAAACTTTAAGAATGATCGATGCACTTGATCATCACACTGTTTATGGCGAAGTTTGCCCAGCGGGTTGGCAAAAAGGTGAGCAGGGAATGCGTCCGACTCAAGAGGGTGTATCAGATTATCTGGCTTCCAATGCTGATAAACTTTAAAATTATTTTTAAGTCTCTTTAGAATGTTTAATTTGTTTAATAATAATGATGATTATTCTGAAGAGACAATCAATATATTAAGATTAATACGTAGCGAAAATGTAGGGCCGCGTACTTTCATTAACTTAATTAATTTATTTGGCTCTGCAAGCGAAGCATTAGATAACATAGCAGAGTTTTCTCTAAGGGGAGGTAGGTCAAAGCCAATTAAGGTATTTTCCAAAACAGCTGCAAAACAAGAATTAGAATTACTCCATAAACATGGTGCAAAAATAATTAGTTATAAAGATCCTCTTTATTCAGTATTATTAAAAGAAATACCTGATTTTCCACCAATATTGTCATATAAAGGCAATATCTCATTATTAAATTCAAAAAAAATAGTATCCTTAGTTGGAGCAAGGAATAGTTCTATTAATTCACGTTCATTTGCCACTAATTTGTCAAGTAAGCTAGTAGAGTTGGGTTATGTGACAGTCTCAGGTTTAGCTCGTGGCATTGACACTTCAGTACATATTGCAAGTGGTAGTCAAACTATTGCAGTTATTGCAGGTGGCATTGATCATATTTATCCACCAGAAAATAAAAAATTATTTGAACAATTAAGTGAAGAAGGCTTGATCATCGCTGAACTTCCAATAGGTACACATGTTTTATCAAAACATTTTCCTCAAAGAAATAGGATTATAGCAGGCTTATCATTAGCTACTATAGTAGTTGAAGCTGGGTTAAACTCAGGTTCTTTAATCACTAGTAAATTCGCTTTAGATTTTAATAGAGAAGTTTTTGCAGTACCAGGATTTCCTTTGGATCCACGTTGTATGGGATCTAATAAATTGATTAAAGAAGGGCGTGCTCAACTCTTAGAATCATATGAAGATTTAATAGATAATGTAGCAAGTTATGATCAGATAACAAAGTCCTTTAATGAAGAATCGGGTAATATAAATAAGTTTGCTTTTGCGGTCAAAGAATTTAAAGTAACAAATCTCGAACGGCAAAAAATATTAAATTTACTTTCTTCTACTCCAGTAACTATTGAAGAGCTACATCGTGATTCAAATCTACCTCTAGAAGTATTGTATATGATATGCTTGGAACTAGAACTAGCCGGAAAAATAGCACGACATGTCGGTAATAAAATCTCATTAATATTAGAAATATGAAATTAGTAATTGTTGAATCACCATCGAAAGCTAAAACGATAAACAAATATTTAGGTAATGAATATAAAGTTATTGCTTCTTTTGGTCATATAAGAGACTTACCATCGAAAAATGGCTCTGTCTTGCCTGAACAAAATTTTGAAATGAAATATGAAATTCCAGGTAAATCACAAAAATATGTAACAGAAATAGTAAAAGCCGCAAAACAAGCTGATGAAATATTTCTTGCTACTGATCCAGATCGTGAAGGAGAATCAATCTCTTGGCATGTGATAGAAATTTTAAAAGACAAAAAAGCTCTAAAAAAAGACTGTAAAGTAAAAAGAGTTGCTTTTAACGAAATCACTAAAAAATCTGTTCTAAATTCGATAGATAATCCAAGAGAGATTGATATTAATCTAGTAGATGCACAACAAGCTCGTAGAGCTTTAGATTATTTAGTAGGATTTACATTGTCACCTATTTTATGGAGAAAGCTTCCTGGGTGTCGTTCTGCTGGAAGAGTACAATCTGTTGCTCTTAGAATGATTTGTGACAGAGAGCACGAAATAGAAAAATTTATTAGCACAGAATATTGGAATATTTCTATAGAAATGCTCAATTCTAATAATGAGTCTTTTATTGCTTATTTGACTCATCGCGATGGAAACAAATTAGAAAAACTTACAATTAGAGATAAAAAGTCAGCTGATGAAATAGTAAGGCAAATTGAAAGTCAGGAATTTAGTGTTTTATCTATTCAAAAGAAACAACAAAAACGTGTCCCTGCTCCACCTTTTATTACCTCATCTTTGCAACAAGAAGCAGCGCGAAAATTAGGTTTTACTGCAAAAAAAACTATGCAGGTGGCACAAAAATTATATGAAGGAGTAGAAATTGATGGAGACGTAGTAGGTTTAATTACTTACATGAGAACAGATGGCGTAACTTTAGCTAGCGAAGCAATTGACGAAATTCGTAAAGTCATACAAGAAAAATATAGTAAAGAATATTTACCTAGCACTCCACGTTTATATAAAGCAAAATCAAAAAATGCTCAAGAAGCACATGAAGCGATCCGACCAACCTATCCATCTTTTTCACCGGATAAAATAGCTACTTCTCTTACTAAAGAACAATATAGCCTTTATGATTTGATCTGGAAAAGAACTATTGCTTGCCAAATGGAGAATGTAATTTTAGATATGGTCGGTGCTGACTTAATCAGTACAGATAAAAATTTACAAGCAAGGGCTACAGGTTCATCTATTGTATTTGATGGATTTTATAAAGTTTATCGTGAAGGCAAAGATGATACTGAAGATGAAGAAGGCAAAATACTTCCAGCGTTAAAAGAAAATGAAAAACTCAAAATCAAAAATATTTTGCCTGCACAACATTTTACACAACCTGCACCTCGTTTTACCGAAGCAAGTTTAGTAAAAAGTCTAGAAGAGTTAGGAATAGGTCGTCCTTCTACTTATGCTTCAATAATTTCAGTATTACAAGACAGAAATTATGTAACTGTAGAAAAGAAACGTTTCTTTCCAGCAGACCTTGGGCGTCTAGTTACAGCATTCTTAACAGGATTTTTCAAAAAATATGTAGAATATGATTTTACAGCTTCTTTAGAAGATGAGCTCGATAAAATTGCTGAAGGTGAGATGAATTGGAAAAATTTACTACTAAACTTTTGGGCAGGATTTAATGAAAATATTACTAATGTCAGTCAAAAAGAAATCTCAGAAGTAATAAAATACGTCGAAAACGCCTTGGATTTTTACTTATTTGGTCAAGCTAATAGCAAAGAATATAATAATAACAAAAGGTGTAAAGCTTGCTCAAATGGAATATTGAGTTTAAAATTAGGCAAATATGGTGCTTTCTTAGCATGCAATAATTACCCTGACTGTACATATAAAAAATCTCTACATACTACAGAATTATCAGAAGAAGTTGAAAATTCTAGTACAAGCAATAATGATTTAAAAGAACTAGGACAAGATAAAGATGGTAATTTAGTTACATTAAGAAAAGGTCCTTATGGTTGGTATGTACAACTAGGCGATAATACTAGTACTGATAATAGCAAAAAGAGTAAAGTTAAGCCAAAAAGAAGTACTATTCCTCCTAATCTTGACCCGAATAATATAAATCTAGAATTAGCTATTAAATTACTAAGTTTACCAATTGTGATAGGACAACATGCAGAAGATCAAGAAGATATACATATGGGTATTGGTAAGTTTGGACCATATTTGAAATATAAAGGCCAGTTTATTTCTATTCCTAAACAACTTGATCCATTTTCTATTACTTTAAAACAAGCAGAAGAATTGATAAAACAGAAAAAAGTTAAAACTTAACATATTACAATAATAATTATCACTTTAAGATTTTAGTTGCATTTTGAAGAGAGATTTCTATATTCATTTGTATAATTTTATGTAATTTGATTTAACATAATCGTGTATAAATTTTATAAAATATAGTATTTTTTAACAAAAACTTGTTTTAAGTTTATATATATAAAAAATTTTTTAAATATTTATCTAAAGAAAATTTTCCAGAAAATTATTGATTTTTACTAATAATTTTTTTTAAAAGTTTCTAAGGAAGAGTAATTTCACTAAAAAATTAATAAAGCAATAATAAATGCTTGATTTTTTGTTAATTTGATCATATTATCGTCATTAAGTTAGTTATTAGAAAAATAAAATTATCGGAGGATTATTTATATAATGAGAGTATTATTAGTAGAAGACGACCAATCAACCGCAAGATCTATTGAATTAGCTTTAGCATCTGAGGGAATTACCGTAGATAAAGCCAGAATAGGAACCGAAGGACTAAGTCTTGCAGAATTATATAATTATTGCTTAATTATATTAGATTTAATGTTACCTGACGTAGATGGCTATGAATTGCTATTACGTTTACGTTCTACAAAGATCAAGACGCCAGTTTTAATTTTATCTGGCTTATCTTCCGTGGATCAAAAAATTAAAGGTCTTGGTTTTGGTGCAGATGATTATTTAACAAAACCATATAATAAAGATGAATTAATCGCTAGAATTAATGCTATTGTTCGTCGTTCGAAAGGCCATTCTGAATCTGTTGTCAGATTTGATAAAGTCGCAATTAATTTAGATACTAGAATTGTGGATGTAAATAATAAGCAAGTACATCTTACGAATAAAGAATATGCTATATTAGAATTACTTGCTATGAGAAAAGGCACAGTTTTGACTAAAGAAATGTTTTTAAATCACTTATATAGCAGCATGGATGAACCAGAAATCAAAATTATAGATGTGTTCGTATGTAAACTCAGAAAAAAACTTGCTGAAGCTGCTGGTGGTACTAACTATATCGAAACAGTGTGGGGACGAGGTTATATGCTTAAAGATTATGAAACTACTAAACCACAATTATCAAATATTAACAGTCCCGCTGCCGCATAAATTATAGGTTGATAATTATAATTCTTTAAAAAGAGGCAATTTAAAAGTTGCCTCTTTTTTATTTATAGCTGCTCTATATATAAATTTCCTTAACAAAACCTAGATATTTTTGATAATCAACATAAGATTACACAAGCAAATGAATTATTTCCCTATGCTAGAATATAAGAAATATTAAATCATATTTTAGGTTCATTATTACTGCATATGTTCTGATTAAGAGTTATTTATAGCGACAAATTAGTAGCTTTAAAATTAATAGATTAACAATATCTCGGTTTTCGATTACACTTATGGAAATTCCGTGCCAAAATAGAGAATTAACTTAATAATTTATTTTAGGTAATTTGTATGAGTAAAACTACTACAACTGAAGAGCATGACTTAAATGATGTGATTAAAACTGCACAGAAAGAAGCAGACACACTGACTAAAGAGCAGATTCAAGGTATAATTCAAGCAACTAAGGAAGTAGAATTAGAAGTGTTAAAAAAAGCAGAACGCTATTATCAAGATTTGCAAGTTCAGTTCAGTGGAGATATTGCACATAATGAGCCAACACCCCAGAAGTACAATGATGTAGAGTCAATATTAAACAGTATAGCGATTACACAAAAAACGGTATCCGACGGTGTGAGCTTAGAACGTTATCAAGAATTAGTACAAGATAATGCACTAATCAAGAATAGATCCCCGTTAGAAAACGAAATTAGCACAGCTGCAAAGCATTGGAAAAATATAGCAGCAGCTCCAAATGATGATAAAGCTTCATCCTTAGCATTAGCGAGTGATCATGTCATGTCGATCGCTAAGTATAGTGCTAATACTGTACCAGCAGCATATAATTTTGCACGCGCAGTAGCAGAATATATGGTGATGACAGTCGTAGTAGATAGTATCACAAAAGGATTTGACCACTTAGCACAAATTTATAAATCAGGAAAAAAAATAGTGACATAACAAGATCAGTTATTGCTGCCGGCCATATTATGATGACTACAATTAACCTCGGCACTCAATATACACAGGATTTGATCTACGAGCAACAAAATGGATATGAACAAAGTAAAGATAGTAAAGATAACGCTAAAATAGGTAAGCAGACCGAATATATAGATAAAATAAATAATGCATTTGACAATTTATCTGGAGAAATAGAAAAAATAAAAAAAGATTTAACTTTTACCTCTGAACAACAAGCAGAATACGCAAAATGCAAAAAAGCCAATATAATGACTGAAGCATATTTTATTCAAGAGCATGTAGAAAAATTAAATAAAGGTAATAGACCTGATTTAAAGCTATTGAAGAAATATAAAAATGAATTCATTAAGGCTTGTGACAGTGCTTTATTAACAAAAGTGGCCTCGACATTAATAGGTATAATTGGTAGTAGCACGCAAGCTATAATGGCACCAATTAGAATTGCGTTAACAACCACTTCAAATATTGCTTACACTCCAGTAGGAATATACAAAAATTATCAATCTTATAAAAAAGATGATAAAGGCAATGTGAAAAATTGGGCTAAATCAGCAGATACAATAAGAAAAGAATTAGCTACTTTAAGGACAGAAAAGATTCACAGACGTTTAGCACGAACTCTACAAAATATAAATAGCACCAAAAAAAATAAAGATAATATAAAAACCTATTAGATTCTGTAATCTATTTTCTCATTATTTATAAACAAGGAAAAGGTATTTTTTTGTAACATTTCAGCCAGCTACCAAGAAAAGCATCAATAATAAAATTATTAATGCCTTAAAGTTCTTATAGAGATTTTAGGAATAGTTTGGATAATTTACAAATCTATGTATAATACACGCTAGATTTTATACACACGAATCAAGATTTAGTGACAATTTCGATTAAAGATTTTACAGAATCGACAGATTTTTTAAATTCAGCTTTTTCTTGATCATTAAGTTCTATTTCAACTATCTTTTCCACACCACCTTTACCAATAACTACAGGTACGCCTACATAAATATCTTTTTCACCATATTCACCATTTAAGTAAGCAGCACAAGGTAATATTTTTCTTTTATCGAATAAGTAACTTTTGGCCATTTCAATCGCAGAAGTTGCAGGAGCATAAAATGCTGAACCAGTTTGCAATAAACTCACTATTTCGCCGCCACCATTTCTAGTACGAGCAATGATTTCGTCAATTTTTTCTTGAGTGCTCCAGCCCATTTTTACTAAATCTGGTACTGGAATACCGCTGATTGTAGAATAACGAGCAAGTGGTACCATTGTGTCACCATGACCTCCTAATACAAAACTATTAACATTTTCCACAGAAACTTTAAATTCTTCTGCTAAAAAGCAATTAAATCTGGCAGAATCTAGTACTCCTGCCATTCCAACGACCATATTATGGGGTAAACCGCTTTCTTTTTGTAATACATAAACCATCGCATCTAAAGGATTAGTAATTACTATTACAAATGCATTTGGTGCATATTGCCTGATACCTTCGGCAACTAATGTCATTACTCCAGTATTTATTGCTATTAAATCGTCACGGCTCATTCCAGGTTTTCTAGCCACACCAGCAGTAACAATAACTACATCTGCTCCCTCTATATCTGCATAACTATTTGTACCTCTAACAGATATATCAGAATTTTCTATCACAGCACTTTGCGCAATATCTAAAGCTTTTCCTTGAGCTTTTCCTTCTGATAGGTCAAATAATATCACATCTCCTATTGCTTCTTTTGCTATAAGATGAGTAAGTGTGCCACCAATATTTCCACCTCCTATCAAAGCTATTTTTGGTCTTTTTATCATGATATTATATCCTCTATTTTATTGTCTTGATGGATTCATTATTTCAAAAAAATCGTTATTTGTTTTAGTATCTTTCATCTTAGATAAAACAAATTCCATAGCATCGACGGTGCCCATTGGATTCACTATCCTTCTCAAAACCCACATTTTTGACAGGATATTACGATCTACTAATAACTCCTCTTTTCTAGTACCTGATTTAGTAATATCGATTGCTGGATATATTCTTTTATCAGAAATTTTACGATCAAGCACTATTTCCGAATTACCAGTTCCCTTGAATTCTTCGAAAATTACCTCATCCATCCTTGAACCTGTTTCTATCAGTGCTGTACCTATTATAGTTAAAGATCCACCATTTTCAATATTACGAGCTGCACCGAGGATTCTTTTTGGTTTTTGTAATGCATTTGCATCAACACCACCAGTTAAAACTTTACCAGAAGAAGGTAACACGGTGTTGTAAGCCCTAGCTAATCTTGTGATAGAATCAAGTAATATCACTACATCTCTTTTGTCTTCAACCAATCTTTTTGCCTTTTCTATCACCATTTCAGCAAGCTGAACATGTCTTGAAGCTGGTTCATCAAAAGTAGAGCTTACTACTTCGCCACGCACAGAACGCTGCATGTCAGTTACTTCTTCAGGCCTTTCATCAATCAATAATACAATTAGATATACTTCTGGATGATTAGTTGAAATTGCATCCGCGATATTTTGCATTAAAACTGTTTTACCAGTTTTTGGAGGTGCTACAATCAAAGCTCTTTGACCTTTACCAAGTGGTGAAAACATTTCTATGATACGAGTACTATAATCTTTTTTTTCGTTATCGATTTCTAATTTTAACTTTTCCTCAGGAAACAATGGAGTCAAATTATCAAAATGAACTCGGTGTAAAGCCTTTTCATGATCTTGAAAATTGATTTTCTGTACTTTCAATAACGCGAAATAACGTTCACTAGATTTTGGAGCTCTGATTTGTCCTTCTACAGTATCACCTCTTTTTAGACCAAAACGCCTAATTTGGCTTGGCGAAACATATAAATCATCTGGCCCAGCTAGATAATTTGCTTCTGGTGATCTTAAAAACCCAAACCCATCGGACAAAATCTCTAAAACGCCTTCTCCGTAAATTTCACCTCCTCTTTCAACCGTCTTTTTCAAAATAGAGAATATTAATTCTTGTTTGAGCATAGAATTGATATTTTCTATACCTAACTTTTCTGCTTCTTCTTGTAATTCGGTTGGTTTTTTCCTTTTCAAATCTTTCAACGATACTTGAACAATATCTTCGGGTCTTGGTATATCTGGAACTGTTGATTCTTGTTCTGAAGTTTGTTCCTCAATAGGGTTTTCAATTGAGTCTTGAGCAATATATGTTGAAGATTTAGGTTTTTTAGTGACTCTAATTATCTTTTTTACTGATTCTTTTTTCTCTGTTTCCATTATGAAATTATATATAGTTTGAAAGTGAAATGATGTGGTAAATATTCAGTTTATGAAATTGATGCTGTTATATTATAAAAACCGGAAATGAATTCTTTGCTTTTCAGAATAATCGGAGATAGATATTTCTTTTGTTATTCTAAGCCTTGTAGTTAATCAAATAACAAATATATCATATTATGTCAATATATTTGCTATCTAAACAATGATTTATTTTAATAGGATTATTTCAGTTATAAATTTTAAAATATCCAACTAACCTCTGTAAATAAAATACAAATTACTAAAATAAAGCCTTATTCAAAAGGTTTTACTATAACCATAATCACTATAATTATCAGCAAAATAGTGGGTATTTCATTAATAATACGAAAAAAATTAGCTGAGTTTTTATTAATACCATTTACAAAATCTTTCCTACATTTTGCTAAAAATCCATGAAATGCAGATAGTGCCAATACAGCTAATACTTTAATATGAAACCATATTCCTAAAGCTTCAATCCCATAAATATAAGCTATTAATATTCCAAAGATATAGGTTGCAACCATTGCAGGATTCATTATCCCTCTGAGAAGTCGTCTTTCCATAGTTTGAAATAACAGATCTGTTTCTGAACCAGGCTCTATATTACTGTGATACACAAATAATCTTGGTAAATAAAAGAGCCCAGCCATCCAACATATAACAGCTATTATATGCGCTACTTTATACCATAAAAAATATTCTTCCATATCAACTCACTTTATATTTTACAAGGACATTTAGAAAAATTACTAGGGCATTTTCTGATCCCATCTGATGATGCAATAGAGGTATTTGAACCAAACTGATTTTTTACGATTTCTCCCAAAGATTTTATATATAATTCATCTATACCTAAAGTTTTAACTCGTTTATATATAACATCAAATTCTTTGACTAAATCCTTATATTCTATATCAAGCTCAACTAAGGTTTCTGAATGTTCACTGACAAAAGAAATTGGCACTATAATTATATTTTTCTTTGCCTCAGCTGTTGCTAAAATTTCATCTTCAGTATTAGGTAACAACCATTTTACAGGTCCTACTCGACTTTGATAAGTTATTTTATAATCTAAATCAGCTATTTCTAAAGATTTCACTATTTTTTTTACAGAGTGTTCTATCTGCCATTGATAAGGATCTCCTCTCTCTATTATTTTTTCAGGTAAACCATGCGCAGAAAATAATATTCTATAATTATCTAGTCCCTCTATAGCGTCTTTTAATAACTTTATATGGGCTTCGATAAAAATTTGGTCATCTGGGTAACAACAAACTATATTTGTTCTGACATTGTATAATTTACTGCTTCTAAGCTTTAAATTAAAGTCATCTATAGAAGATTTAGTAGTAGTAGTAGAAAATTGTGGATAAAGAGGTAGTAAAATTATTTGACTAGGATCATAATCTTCAACAGATTTTATAACTTGCTCTGACATTGGATGCCAATGTCGCATCAAAATAAAAACTTTAATTGCTTTTTGTCCGCAATCACTTAAATATTTTTCTAGAAAACGAGCTTGCCTATCTGTTTCTTCTAAAATAGTAGATTTACCTCCCATCAGAGAATAGATATGTTGAGCTTTTTTATTTCTAAAAATAGAAATTATCTTAGCTAAAATATAACGAAAAGGGTTAGGGAGAGTTATAATATTGGGGTCATAAAATAAATTGAACAAGAAAGGTTTTACGGCTTGTAAATTATCTGGTCCTCCTAAATTAAACAAAATTACAGCTTTTCTAGTGTTTTCTGACATGATTTACCAAAAATTCGACGTTATCAATAGGGGTTTGCGGTAATATACCGTGTCCTAGGTTAAAAATAAAATTATTACCACCTACTGCTCCTAAAATACAATCAATAGACTCAGCTAACTCTTGTTTATTAGTAGTTAATAAAATTAAAGGATCTAAATTTCCTTGAACTACTACTCGCTGTTTCCATTCAGACATTTTGTTCACGGGCACTGATGGATCTACAGCTAATATATCAACACCAGTATTAGCTAGGTAATTTTCATAATTATTGCCTGATCCCTTAGGAAAACCAATAATAGGCACAGATGGGAAAGAAGATTTCAAAGCTTTTACAATTTTTTGTGTTGGTAATATCACCATTTCCAAGTAATCAATACCATCTATAATCCCAGCCCAGGAATCAAATAATTTAACAATATTAGCCCCAGCTTTAATCTGGTTTGATAAATGTAATATCGTTTGCTCAGTCAGAAAATGTATTAACGCTAATAACAAGTCTCTGTTATTGTTCAGCAACTGCTTACATAGAAGAAAATTTTGCTTACCTTTTCCTTCTATCATATAAGTAGCTACCGTCCAAGGACTTCCTACAAATCCAATTAGTGGTTTATGAGGTGGAAGTTTTGCCCTAATATCATTAATGATCTGATAAACCTTTTTGCTAGTGTCCGAAAGATATTGATTTTTTAAAAAATCAATATCTTGTTGTGATGAAAATTTTCTTAAAATAGGTCCTTCCCCTTGGGCAAATTTGACATCCCATCCCAATAAATGTGGAAGAACTAATATA
Organism: Rickettsiaceae bacterium; assembly: GCA_024236375.1. Classification (GTDB taxonomy): domain Bacteria; phylum Pseudomonadota; class Alphaproteobacteria; order Rickettsiales; family Rickettsiaceae; genus Megaera_A. The sequence goes on from JACKKP010000004.1 coordinate 61,241, forward strand.
TCGGAAAATAATATTGCATAATCAAAATCAAAACGTTTGATGGGTTGTAGCGTAACCTCAGGTGCTGCATTTACATCATAACATAAATCCAAAAAATTACTAAAATTTGCTCTTATTGCACGATATTCTGGTAGGTACCTACCAGCTTGACGCATTAACCATATTGTATTTTCTTTTTTTTGAAAAAGTTCCATGCTACTACACAAAATATAAATAATAATAAAGATAAGTTTAGTAGTTGTTGTATATGTGGAAAACGGGAATTATATTTTATACACAATCTTATCAACAGGTAGTATAGCTTGGAAACCTAATATTTACAAGCTTCTTATATTTTCTCTAAAGTTATCAACGTCAGTTTTATACAGTGGATAAATTAGTGTGAAAAAAGCTTACAAAAAGCGGATAACAGCCGGTTGTGGATAATTAGCTATATTATACACAATTTTATAATCATATATATAGGTAAGTCGAAAATAGCTTGACCTCTCTAGTTTAGAGAGCATAATAATTAGAAATATCCGCAAAATTATCCACATTAATATTGTGCACAAGTTGAGAAAATTGATTATTCATTTAGTCTCTGAAAGATCAGGCCAGTCAGTTCGTCATATATCAGATACTGTATTAGCGAAATTTAGTAAGATAGAAGTAAAAAGATATTATTGGCCAATGATAAAAAATGAGAAAATGCTCAGTGAAGCGTTAGATACAATAAGAAAAAAGCCTGGCGTAGTTTTATATACTATAGCTAATTCAGCGCTTAGAAAAATTCTAAAAAAAAATTGTTATGAATTGAAAATTCCTTGTATATCAGCAGTTAGTAGAATAGTGCAAGAAATATCAGATTATGTCGGAATAAAAGCTGATGAAATATCAGTGACTAACAAATTTGATGACCAATATTTTACTAAAGTAGAAGCAATAGAATATACCCTGAAGCATGATGACGGAAAAACACATGAAGATCTAGAAAATGCGGATATTATCTTAATAGGGGCGTCTAGGACCTCTAAAACCCCTACTTCTATTTACTTAGCATATAATGGATTTAAAACCGCAAATATTCCTTATATATATAATTGTCCATTTCCTACAGAAATAGAAAATTTGAAAAATCCTTTAATCTTTGGATTACTAATCAATCCATCACGATTAATAGAAATTAGAGAAAATAGAATCAACTTACTCAAGTTGAAAAATATAGAGAACTATACTGATTTTGAAATAATTCAAGAAGAATATAGAAAAGTAAAAACTTTATGTATAAAAAACTCTTGGCAGGTTATAGATGTTTCAACTAAATCAATAGAAGAAACGGCGGCTATAATAATGAGAGAGTTTTACGCACATAAAATCAGAATGAAATGAACTTATTTGAAATCATCGTTATTTTTATCTTCTTCTTTACCATCTAGAGAATTTTTAAACAATCTTACGCCTTTTCCAAGTTGTGACATTACTTGTGGTAATTTTCCAGCTCCGAATAATAATAATATTATCAATAATATTATTATTAACTGCATTAAACTTATACTCATATACTTAGCCTTTTAAATTAAATTTTATTTTATCAAAAATTTACTGTTTTATGGTTAAATAAATATATCTTATTATCACAACAAGAAATCCAGTAATTAATAATATTTTTTACTATATTTACTACTTCAGGTTTTGTATCAATTACACCATTCTCATGGATTTTAAAGCTATATAATTCCCCATTTGAAGCAATGATGTTAAGAGATTGTTGATTATAGTTATCATGAACTACGAAAGGTGCCTGAAATAAAGTAGGATATAGTTTTTTACTTTTTTGAGTTGGGTTAATTAAATCTGCTACCCAATTTATTTCTCCCTTTTGAGTTGATAGAATAGCTACTTGTCTGCCATTAGTAGTAATAATTAATTTATTTCCAGATAAACTCATTGACTGTATATCTTCGATATGTCTCTTCCAAATTATATCCCCATTGCCTATTTTTATTTTCATAAGCTGAGCATTACTAGTTGCTATATAAATATAATCATCCTTTATTATCGGTTTTACATTAATTACTGTAGGAGATAAATTACCAGAAAAATTTGTCGAACTAGATTCGTCAGATAAAGAGATAACCCATCTGATATCACCATTTTTCGCATTGAGGCAGAATAATTCCCCAGAATTATAACTTGTTATAACATAACCATTTGCAAGAATCGGCGAAAAATGACTCCGACTTGAAATCAAGCCGATTTCTCCTTCATTTGTCCAAATTATTTCAGCTTTTTTAGTATCAAAAGCTATAAGTTGATTACTGATAGTTTGAACTATAAAAGTTTTATCATCTATCATTATAGGTTGAGTTTGTATAATGTCAGGGAAAACTTTACTTAATATTTTTTCACCTTTATTTGCAGACATTATAGTAACTTCTCTTGAACCGTTAGTAATATATAATTTACCACTACTATATAAAATGCCACCAATATTATATTCATCAAAATTAGAAGAATCTATTTTGCTACTCCATAAATTCTTTTTTTCATCTAATGAAAATGCTGTAACATAACCTTTTTTATCAATACTATACACTACCTTTTTAGCAATAGCTGGTACAGCAATTAGGCCATATTTACTTATATTATAAGAAGTACTGGCGTAACTCGAAGCTAAATCGATATTTTGATAACTGCTTATTAATTTTATATTTTCTACTTTTTCTACTTTAAGTTTCTGTGTTAGCTCTACTACATTATTAGTTTTGCCACTACCAATAAAATCACATCCAGATAAAAATACTGGTAATAATAAAGTCAAGAGAGTTTTTTTCATAATTAATTTATTTATCTTTATATTGTTCAATATGGGAAATTACAGATCGTGCTTGATCTTGTACTACTTTTGGTGCTTTAGGATTTTGAATGACTTTTTCAGCAGCTTCTTGTGCCGCATTAAAATCTTTAGCTTTAATGTATAATAAGGCTTTTAGTAAATGAGCATTAATATAAAAAACTTGCTGTTCTGAAGAAAATGAATCTAAATACCTAATAGATTGTTCGTATTCAGGTCCATTAATATCGCCATTTTGCAGAAAATTACTTACCCATAATATTTTTGCGTAAGCTATAGTTAAATCTAAATTCTTGTTATTACTAATAATAGATTCAATATGTTTTTGGGAGTCAGAGTAATTTTCGCTATTACTTACATTAAAAATTTCAAGTAATTCTCTTTTGCCGCTATTATCTTTGAATAATAGGTGTTCATTTAAATTTGATTCTTCGCGATTTATTATATCAACCAATAAATCACCAAGCATTTGATTATTTGTAGTATTTTTATCTTTATACCAACTATAAAAACCGATGGCTAAAGCACCTAAAATAGTCAGTAATATTATTACAGGAAAAAATCGTCTAAAAGTCATTGCACGATTTGTATATTTTTCTTCATTTAAAACTTCATCAAATAAATCTGCCATTTTTATCTCTTCTTTTAGTTTTGGCGATGTTTAATCTTTCTCGATAATTATAATCACATATTTTCCTATGTAAAATACATTATCAATAAAGATAATTATATAAGTTTAAAATAAGGTAATAAATTAATTTGATAAATCAATAGGGATTTAAATTAGAAAATTATATTTTTAATAATTTTCTCTACTCTACTAAGCTCATTTAAAGCTATATAAGGATAAGATTCTAATTCATTAATATTTAAGTCAAACTGTCTAGCGACACCTATGTCAATTAATTGCTGGACAAAATATTTATGTTTTTTCGAAGAAAGATATTGTGGAATATATATATGAACCGGGGTTCCAGAAGATACTGCCTCACTACAAGAATAAATAGAATCTGCTGTCACAATTATATGATAAGCATTTTTGAGAATAGCTGGATAAGCAGCTATATTCTCTGGGTTGAAATATATTATATTAGGAGAAGAACAAATCTTCCTCATATAACTTTGAGCTTTCTTCGATAATACAGAATCTATTTTAACTAATAACTTCATTGAGTTTTGTTGCGCTAATTTTTCAGCGCTTATAATTAATTTCTCTATCTCTAATAGAGGTATATTATAATGTCTATTATCATTCGCAATGATCAAAACAATGTATTTATTAAGAGCAGAATAAGTTTGACGGAATTGGTAGTCTGCTTCGGTTATATGGCTTTTTATATTAGTAATAGAACCGATGGTTTTTATTATATTTGGTGATACATAATTAAAACAGTCATGTTGAGGCAATATGATGATATCAAAATATTTTGGCTTGATAGAGGGACGTAGTATCTGGATATTCTTTACTAAAATATTTTGTGATTTGTATAATTTTTTTAAATAAGCAGATAAAGAAGCTGTCTTTCTTCCAGCAGAAATGATTATATCCGGAGGAGTAGATCTCTCTAATTCAAGAAAGACTGAATGTTTTACATGTAAGGGAAATAATTTCAATATCCAGTTCGAAAGCTTAGAAAAATTATTATAAGAAATTTGCTTTATCTCGTAATTATCGCTAATTTTTTGTGCTAATGCTATTGCTTGTTCAGAATTTGCTTTACTATTATCTGTTAAAACCCAAATCTTTGGAATTATATCATTTTGTAATTTACTATCATTCATAAATTTATAATGTTTCTGTTAACTGAGATATTATAATTTGTAATTTCTTTAAACAATTTTCTATACTAACTTTATTATCCTTGGTTTCGATGTTAATTCTCACTAAATCTTCAGTGTTAGATTTCCGCATATTAAATCTCCATAAAGAAAACTCCATAGAAATACCATCTATAAAATCTATTTTTATATATTTATTTCGAAAATAATTTATAAGAGCCTCTTTGATTTGCTCAAATTTATCAGTATTATAGTTTATCTCTTCACTACATTGAAAACTAGAGCGAAATGGTTCTATAACAGATGATAATTTTTGTCCACTTTTAGAGATTAGCTCTGCTACAATCAACCACACTATCATTCCACTATCGCAATAACCAAAATCCCGAAAATAATGATGAGAACTCACCTCACCCCCATAAATAGCATTTTCTTTACGCATGATTTCTTTCATAAAACTATGACCAACTTTACTCTGAACCGCTAAGCCACCTAATGTTTGCGCTAAAGCAATCTTATTCCAAGTTAATCTTGAATCATATATTATTTTTTCACCAGGGTATTTTGTTAAAAATATTTTAGTAAGTAAACCAGTTAAGTAATAAGGTTCGATAAATCTACCATGTTCATCAAATAAAAAGCATCTATCAAAATCTCCATCCCAAGCAATGCCGAGATCTGCTTTATATTTTTTTACTGAGGCAGCAATATGCGTTCTATTATCAATAATCATTGGGTTTGGTAATCCATTTGGAAAATCTCCATCAGGTTTTTCGTTAATGTAGATAATTTCAAATGGCAAATGTCTTTCTAATTGTTTCATAACTAGGCCTGCTGTACCATTACCAGGGTCCGCTAGTATTTTCAAAGGTCTTAAAATGCTTAAATTGATATAAGATAATAAATGTTTTATATAGTTAGTTTTGTCTAAATCTATTGTATGTTTACTTTTAGTATGACTTTTAGGAAGAACATTATCTATCCAATTGAACTGAACGTGATCTCTAATTAAAGCTAATTGATTATTTAAAGAAATTGGTTTTGCACCACGCCCTACCATCTTAATTCCATTATAGTCAACGGGGTTATGACTTGCAGTAATCATAATTCCACCATCTATAGTATAATCCGAAAAACAACGATAATAAATTTCTTCAGTACCACATAAGTTGATATCAATTACCTCGACACCTGAAATATTTAAGCCTTTAATGAAATATTCTTGTAATAATGGACTAGATAATCTTGCGTCATGTCCGATTACTATTTTTTTGGGCTTAATTATTTTTGCATAAGCAATAGCTACATTATAAGAAAATATGGGTGTCAATTGTTGGGAAATTTTACCTCTAATATCACAGGATTTGAAACAATTTAAATTCAGCATCACTTTATTGATTCAGAAAGAAAGTTAGGAGTAATATTTTTGTCGACTACGAATATTTTGTCATCAGTTTCAACTACTAATAAATTATTTACACCGACGGTAATTATACATTTTTCTTTGCTTTGTATGTAGCAGTTAGAAGTATTATACGCTGTAGCATTACCATATATATTATTATCATTAATATCTGTAGTTATGGCGTTACAAAAAGAATTCAAGTCACCTATTTCTTTCCATCCTATGTCACATTTTATTACATTAAGGTTATTAGACTTTTGTAATATTTCATAATCTATAGAGTCCTCTATAATGTTCAAAGTACTTTCTTTGCGTAATCTAATTTCCTTATAACCTGAACCATATGATGTGACAGAATTATGAATAGCCCTAGTTATTAAGTTCCATGTATTGTAGCTATGGTGTTTTATTTCTTTTAATAAAACTGATACTTCTGCATAGATAATACCAGAATTCCAAAGATAATTTCCTGATTGTACAAAATTAATAGTATCTTTTTTGTTAGGTTTTTCGATAAAGGAAAGGACTTTATTATCTTGATATTTTATATACCCATAACTTGAATTATTTGATGTAGGGGGAATGCCAAATAATGTTAAGCTAACTAATTTTCTAGAGTTTAATTTATCAATATTTTCATAGAAAACACCTTCTTTAGAAATTATATGATCACAAGGTAGAACTAAAATGTTATTATTAGGCCCATAAATAGATTCAATATAAATAGCAGCAGCTGCAATTGCCGCAGTTGTATTTTTGGTATAATGTTCAACAATAATTTCTATGTCTAAAGTTACTGACAAATTTTTGCAATCTTCTACAACATTTTTTATATATTTGCTATTTGCAACTATAATAATTTTGCTGAGATTGCGAATTTTACTAGCTCTAATTATAGTATTTTGTAGTAAACTCAAATTATTTTTGATTTTCAGAAATGGCTTTGGTACAGAACAATTTGAAACTGGCCACAATCTTTTACCATTACCTCCAGCTAAAATAACTACATACATAAAATATAATTGACAAATTACAAGAAACTGTTAGTTGAACTTTAAATCAAATAACAACCCTTTGTCAATTAATAAATTTTTATAAATAAATTAAAAAGCATTAAGAAAATTATTGATGCATATCAATAATTCGTTTAATTACAATAAAATTACAAAAAGAAGAATAAGTCAAAAAACTACTTTAAAATTTTATCCAAATTTTGCTGGTATTAATTATATTACCCAGATAAAATTTCTAATAAAGTCAATTTATAAGCTTTATAGTTTTATCAGATTTTTTATGAGAGAGATAATATTAGATACGGAAACGACCGGATTAAATCCACTTGATGGACACAGAATAATAGAAATCGGTTGCTTGGAAATGATAGACAAAGTTCTTACGGGACAAGAATTTCATTATTATATCAATCCGCAACGTAATGTACCGCAAGATGCATATAACATACACGGTATTTCTAGCGAATTTTTAGTTGATAAGCCTTTATTTAGCAACATAGTCGATGATTTTTTGTCATTTATTAATGGGGCAACACTAGTTATTCATAATGCTAAATTTGATATAGGTTTCATTAATCACGAACTATCGTTACTTGGTAAGATGCCAATAGACTTAGATGTTGTGATTGACACGTTAGCTATGGCGCGTAGAACTTTTCCTGGTGCTAGGGTCAATCTAGACGCATTATGTAAAAGATTTAAAATCGACAATACCATGCGTACAAAGCATGGTGCATTACTTGACTCATATTTGTTAGCTGAAATATACATAGAGCTTACTGGCGGAAGGCAAAGAAGTTTTCTTTTACAAGCTACGGATGGTGAAAAATTATTAGCACAAAAAGAGATAACAAACTACAATCAGGGTAATAATATTATTATATTGCCAAGTGTGGAAGAACTTCGTTTGCATGAAGAATTTATGAGTAAATTAAAAGGATGATGATATGGAAAAGAAGCGTCTTCTACGTACAAATATTCTTGAATATAGAAAAATTTTTGTCCGTAGAGAGATGTACCACAAAGATAAAGCAATAAGTGAAACTTTGAAATCTATTATTATTTCTTTATCAGATAAAAAACAAACAAAAATAGGTATTTATATTCCTTTAGATGGCGAGCCGGATGTAACTAATCTTTTCCATGATAAGTGTTTTGCTAAAACAGAATATGAATTCTTTGCTCCAAAAATACAATATTCTGTGCTCAATTTTGTCAAATTATTAGAAAATGATTTAAAAGAACGTAAGGATACAAATAAATTAATACAACCAAAAAGCAATAAAATTACTATTCCAGAAATAATCATTGTTCCAGGATTGGCTTTTAGTTATACAGGGTATCGATTAGGTTTTGGAAATGGATATTATGATCGTTATATTGACAAAAACGGGGAAAATAATTTTTCTAAAATAGGAGTATGTTATCATCGGGATTTATACAAGTATATTCCTAATCAAAATCATGATAAAAAAATGGATTATATAGTAACTGAACAAATAATTATATCATTATGATTTTCACTTTCTTTGATATTGTCATCTTAAGTATAATATTAATTTCTACATTACTAGGTTTTTACCGAGGGATGATCAATATAATTGTAGATATAATATCAATGATATTGATACTAGTACTTACTGTTAGGTGCGCTCCACTTGTGCAATCTTATTTACTAATATATCTCAAAAATGAACTAATTAGTTTTATAGTTACTTATATTGGGATATACCTCATATTATCATTAAGTTGGTCTTTAATATTATCTAAATTAACATTTTTACTAGTTATTTTTAAAGTGCCAATAGTTGATTCCGTTTTAGGAAGTGGATTAGGACTTCTAAGAGGAGTTGTAATATCGATAATAATTTATGGAGCCGTCGCTATTATTACAACTGGTAATTATTTAAAAGCGATCAATTCATATGAATTAGTGTATGATATCAACCAAGAAACATATCCAGATTGGTTAAAAAAATCTGAAACTAAAACTTTTTTGCATTTTGGATGGCATATGATAATAAAGTTGATTCCTGATAATTACTTAAAATCTTTAGATCTTCCTTATGCAAAGGCGAAAAATCAAGAAGATATTAAAGTTGATTCATTGGACGAAAAAGAAAAATCTTCTATGGAGAATTCTAATAGTGAATAATAGAGAATAAATAAAATATAATTTGCACTCTGGTCTTATTATATAAGATTTATATATTAATAATATGGATAAATTTACTTTTAAGGAACATTATTTAGAACTTAAGAACAGACTTATATTAATAATTTGTTCTTATGTTATTTTATCTGGTGTATGTTATTATTTCAGCGATTATTTATTAGAATTTGCTATCAGACCTCTATCAGAAATGGCAATTGCAAAAATGATTTATACCGATTTGGCTGAAGCTTTCATTGCGCACATCAGAATTTCTTTGTTTTGTTCAACAATAATTATTTATCCTTTTATTTGCTATCAACTATATCAATTTATTTCACCCGGGTTATATATAAATGAAAAAATATATATAAGATTGATATTATTTGCGTCTCCTTTGTTGTTTTTTTGTGGGATCAGTTTTTTATATTATCAAATTATTCCAAATGCTTGGGAGTTCTTTGTTAGTTATGGGAGAAACTATAATACAATATCGCTAGTTTTAGAAGCAAAAATCAGTGAATATCTAGATTTATTTTTTAGTTTAATGCTGGCATTTGGTTTATCTTTTCAGTTGCCGGTAGTAATCTCGATTTTATCAATTTTAGAGCTTATAACATCAGTAGAATTAATAAACAAGAGAAGAGTTATTGTGGTTTTCATATTTATAGTTGCAGCAATACTTACTCCCCCAGATGTATTAAGCCAGATTGCCCTTGCAATTCCGTTGATTTTATTATATGAAATTTCAATATTCATCAGCAAAATAATTGAAAAAAGAAAGTAAAATAATGTTAGATATCAAATGGATAAGAGAAAATGAAGAAGAATTTAATGCACAAATGCAGAAGAGGGGTATTAAATTTGATACTGCTACCTTACTTGAACTTGAAGAAGATAAGAGGCAAATTGTCAGTCTAATTCAAAAATTTCAACAAGCAAAAAATATTAAGACAGAACGTTTGGCTCATACAAGAGGTACTAAAGAATTTGATGAATTAAAAAATGATGTAGTTCATATTAATGAAAAATTATCGGAATTATATAATAAATTAAGAGAGGATTCACGGTTAGAAGATCTTATTAATAATATACCTAATATTTTGGCTCAAGATGTCCCGTATGGTACAGATGAGACTATGAATAAATTAGTCAGAAAATATAAAGAAGTCACCAAGATAGAGGGAGCAAAAGAGCATTTCACTTTGGGAGTAAATTTAGGTATGATGGATTTTGAGCAAACAGCAAAGATTTGTGGTAGTAGGTTTGTAACACTCAAAAAAGATCTAGCTCGTATGGCGAGAGCTTTAATTTCTTTTATGATAGATTGTCATATAGAAGAGCATGATTTTGAAGAAGTAGCTATGCCTGTTCTAGTAAAACCTGATGCAATGTACCATGTAGGGCAATTACCAAAATTTGCTGATGAGTCTTATAGTGTATCTAATGATAAGTACCGTCTGATTCCAACAGGTGAAGTGTCAATGACCAATCTAGTTGCAGATTCAATTTTGAAAAAAGAAGAATTACCTTTACGCTATGTCGGATATTCAGAGTGTTTCCGTGCAGAAGCTGGTAGTGCCGGCAGAGATACGCGTGGTATGATCAGGAATCATCAATTTGGTAAAGTAGAATTAGTGACAATCACTACATCAGAAGATGCAGAAGAGGAGCATCAGAAAATGTTAACTGCTTCTGAAAATATTTTAAAAAAACTCGACTTACCTTATAGAGTTATGCTACTTTGTACTGGTGATATAGGATTTGCTAGCAAGAAGACTTATGATATAGAAGTATGGTTACCTGGACAGGAATTATATAGAGAAATTGCCAGTATATCTAATTGTGGTGATTTCCAAAGCCGCAGGATGAAAGCAAGATATAAGAATGAAGAAGGTGACAATATATTTTTACATACTCTCAATGGTAGCGGTTTGCCAATAGGCAGGACACTAGTTGCTATTTTAGAAAATTATCAAAATTCAGATGGTAGTATTAATGTACCAGAAGTATTACAAAAATATATGAACGGAAAAAAAGTGATAGGACATCACTAATAATTTTTGAACGATAAATAAAAATTTGCTTTTATTAGTTTAATTAAGATTGTGATTATCCGTATTATTTATATATGTCTCAAAGTTTCAACTTCGGGCGGTCAGAAAATTTATCATTACTGATTTAACAATATTGATCACACGTTTTATAATTCCTAATATAATCGCGATACTGGTATTTAGTAAATATTGGTGTTTAAGGAAGTAATTTTTTGTTTAGCTATTCTATATAGCTTACTCATTAACTTCTATTCAAACACCAATCTGATCAATTATAATTCAAAAAGCATCTTTAAATTACTATGCATTACTTGGATTATTTTCCAGCATTTTTTTTGCATATAAAACGCCAAAATCTACGGGATCAATCATAAGAGGCTGGAAGCCGCCATTTTGAGTTGCATCAGCAATAATTTTCCTTGGATATGGAAATAAAATGGAAGGGCAATGAACAGCAAGTAGCATTTCCCTCTTTTCATCAGGAATATTAGAAAGGAAAAATACACCAGCATATTTTAAGTCAATTATAAAAAGAGTTTTATCTTCTGTAGATGCTTTAGCAGTAACTGCTATTTCAACTTCATAATGACTATCTTCGGGCATCTTTTTTACGTTAAGGTCCAGTGACAAATCAATTTGTGGCTCATGTTGCAAATTTCCTAAGCTATCTGGTGCGTTAGGATTTTCGAATGAGAAGTCTTTTAAGTACTGTGATTGCACAGATATGTGCGGTAATTCATTTTCTTGTTTTTCCATAATATTTTTAATTTAATTATACTTTTGGTAAAGTGACACCTGTTTGGCCCATATATTTGCCTTCTCTTTGTCTGTAATTTATCGAACATTTCTCATTGCCCTGAAGAAATAAAAACTGGCAAGCTCCTTCGCCGGCATAAATTTTAGCAGGTAATGGAGTAGTGTTTGAAAATTCTAATGTAACATGGCCTTCCCAACCAGGTTCTAAAGGAGTTACATTCACTATAATGCCACATCTTGCATAAGTGGATTTACCTACGCATATTACCAAAACATCTTCAGGTATTCTAAAATACTCTATAGTCCTAGCTAGTGCAAAACTATTAGGAGGTATTATACACATATTAGTTTTTTTATGCACTAAGTTATCAGCAGAAAAATCTTTGGGATCTACTATCGTAGTATTGAGATTAGTGAATATTTTAAATTCATCCGATACTCTTGCATCATAACCATAAGAAGAGGTGCCGTATGATATAATTCTATTACTACCAGAATATTTTACCTGATGCTCAAAAAAAGGTTCAATCATTTGTTCATTCCTGGATTTTTCAATTATCCATTTATCTGACATTATAGACATGATTGTAACTTAAAAATATATTGAAAACTACTTTTTAACTTCTACTGGAAAATTTGTAAAGTTTATTTTTTACAACAATTTCAAAATATCAAATTTTTTATATAAATTTTTGCTAATTTTAACTAAAAATAAGTAATTTACAGTTCGACTGTTGCAAAAATACACAGGTTTTAAAAAATGCTGAGATAAATCACAGGTGACACAAAAAATCCTGGCATAACAAGATTATTGAGTTAGATATAAATTGATTATCAGGATTTTTTTACTTAAGTGTCATCTTAAATATTAAAGATTCTAGGTATTTGAAATTTTACTAAATCAAAGAGGTTGAAATTATGGAAATAAAAAAATATTTATTTGCTACCGCAATAAGTACTATAATAGTTGGTACGATTAGTGCAGAAGCAGCAATTAAAATTATTGATGGAACAACCCAAATTATAGAAGAAGAGGTGAATCCTACAGAGTTTTCTGATATGACGCCAAAATCAGATGAAGATCCCACAGGTGTCAATATTAAATTTAATGCATTTGCGCATTTTCAGGCAGGTTACCGTAATCAGCGTCACTTAACACAAGAGGAAAAAGCTGCATCTACACATAAACGTAACTTAGCTTTGTTTGATGAGGCTGCGATCGTAGCACAAATTTCAAATAAGACTGATGCTGATTTAGAATATGGAGCTAAAATAGTAATAGTGACTACTGCTAAGAGAAAAGCTTCTAATGCTTATAATGGTACACATTTATTCATTTCTACTGAATATGGTAAATTAGAGTTAGGTGCTCCTATTTCTCCATCCTCTACAATGATGATTAGTTCAGGTGATATTACTGCTGGTACTAATAAATGGGATAGATATGCTAATATAACTTCAGAGTACCAAAAACAAGAAGGTTTAAATCCTACCTTTGTTACTACATCAGAATTTTTTATGAGTGATAAATATACTGCTCATTTAGATAATAGATCATATAGTACAGAGCCTTCTAGAGCTATCGTATATTATACTCCTAAATTTAACTTGAACAACAAAACAAAATTTACTATAGGACTTGCATATACACCAGATTCAAGTAATACAGGAGCCGACAACATTAATAAATTAGGTACAGGAATAGAAACGAAAAAAATAGGTATTCCTGGTGTTGATAGATTTGAGTTTGAAATGAGTGTAAAAGATGCATTAGCTGCTGGTATTACTATTGAACACAATATCTCTGATGGAGTTGATTTAAAAATTGGTTTGACTGGTGAGATGGGTAAGTCTAAGGGCACTGCTAAATTGTTTGAAAATGCAGCAGATACAACACCAGTTGCAGAATACAAACTTGCTAACTTAAGAGCATATAATATTGGTGCCGTTTTAAATTATGGTAATTTCTATTATGCAGCCTCTTATGGTTCTTTAGGTAAAAGTCTGACTACACCTGAGTATCATAAAACTGGCAGAAAAACAGATTATTACACAGCTGCTATAGCTTACAACCAAGGACCTTTTAAAGTATCCGCTAGTTATTTTAAATCAGATAAATTTAAAAATACAGCAGAAGCTTGGACTTTAGCAAGCGATTATAAAGCTGCTCCTGGTTTAAAGCCTTATGTAGAAATTACAAAATATAAATTAAACGGCAGACCAGAATTTTATAACACTCTTGCAAAGAAAAAAGTGACTGGTACAGCATTAATTGCTGGTATCAAGCTTGCAATATAATTGATATCGCCTAGAAAGCTAGTCTGAGATAAATTTTAGGCTAGCTTTTTTATCTTACCTAATTTATTTCTAGTAATAGGACGAGCGCCTAATCAGAATATTAATTCTGATTAGGCTGATTAATATATAGTAGATATTGACTGAAAATTGATTTTTAGATAAATTCTTGTATTTTGTCTATAGTGTAAAGCTCTATTTATAACAAAATGTTATCTAGCTCAACAAGTTTACGAATGAAAATTAAGCATATCTGTAATAATTTTCTTAGCAATTGGTGCTGCTGAACGTCCTCCACCACCTCCATGATCAAAATAGACAGTAATAGCAAATTGTGGATCTTCATATGGTAAATATCCAGAAAATATAGCGTGGTTGCGACTTTCCCAAGCTATTGAAGTTCTATTTAAATCATCATTTTTATGTTTTTTAGCACGCACCTGGGCCGTTCCAGTCTTTGCTGCCATAGTATAAAAATTATGTTTTATCCTACTACCATAACCAGTACCTCCTGGTTTATTCATTACATCATGCAAAGCATTTTGCAGAAAAATTAGATGTTGATCTTTAATATTTAATTTAACTTTATGAATTGACTGAGTTTTTAAACTAGGAGTTAGTAAATAACCGCCATTAGCAATAGCCGCCATCATTCTGGTGAGTTGTAAAGGAGTAGTTAACAAAAAACCCTGGCCTATGGACATATTTAAAGTATCACCTAAAGTCCAACGTTGCTTATGTTTTTCGTATTTCCATTCTGGAGAAGGGACAAAACCTTCTTTTTCATCAGGGAGATCTATTCCAGTCAGTTGACCAAATCCTAATTTTTTTGCTACTTCAATAATTTTGTTAGGTCCTATTTTTCTTGCGATTGCAAAAATATAACTATTGCAAGAATATTGTATAGCTTCTTGCATATTGATAGAACCATGTCCGGCAGCTTTATAGCATCTAAAGCTATTACTTCCTAGTTCAGATTTTCCACTACAAAATATTTTAGTATCAGGTAATATGTTATTCTCAAGGGCCGCTAAAATGGTAACAATTTTGAAAACAGATCCCGGCGGATAAAGACTTTTTGAACATTTATCGATAAGAGGTTTATAAGGATTTATGGATAAATTTTGCCAATACTCATTTGACAATTTATAAAATTCATTAGGGTCAAAAGAGGGGGTTGATGTGTATAATATCATTGCCCCGGTATTACAATTCATCATTGTAACACTACAACCTTTTTCTGGCAAATATTCAAATACTTTTGATTGTAATTCTAAATTCAAATTAAGATGCAAAGGTAAACCTGGAATCAATTCTGTTTTAGACAAATCCCTAATATATTTTCCGTGAGCGTTGACTTCTATTGTTTTGACACCAAATTTACCACGTAATTGTTCTTCGTAAAAAAGTTCGAGGCCTGTTTTACCAACACGCCAATATTCATCACTAATTTCTAATTTTTCTTTACTTTTTGTACTTTGTTTGCCCAAGTAACCAGTAACATGTGCAGTTGATTGTGGATATCGATAATGTCTTTTAAAACCTAAATCTACAAAAAATGATTTTATTTCAGATTTTCGTTCTTCAAGTATTGATACTTGTTGCCAAGTTAAGCTATCAATAATTAACCCAGCTATTTTCCACCCAGTATTATTTATACGTTTAAAGAACTCGATTTTTTGCTTTTCATCTAGCTCTAATAATGATGAAATAACCTCGCCTTCTTGAAGGAAATTAGGTGATATGTTCTTGTCTAAGAGCAAACGGAAACAAGAAGTATTGTCTACAATTTTTTTATCTAAGATGTCATAAATATTGCCTCTTGGAGGAGATAATAACATTGTCTTAAGACGATTTTTATCAGACAAAGTTTTATATTCATCTTTTTTCAAAAATTGTAAGTAAAACATTCTGCTGATTAATAACGATAATAGAGTCGCTTTGCCTAGGGTCAGGCAAAAGATTCTGCGAGTCATTAACTCTTTATTCTCAGTTAATTCATTTCTCATGATTATTTAGCTAATTTCATGACTTTTGATACGAGAATATGTATTAAGGGGTAAACTAAGATAGTGGTCACATATTGCATAAAAGCCGCTGTTAAATGAATATTATCTAATTTTAGTACACATAAGACTAAGTATTTAATTATATTGACTACACTTATATAATAAATAAATAATGTAAGTTCGAAAACACAATTTAAATAAATATAAGAGCGTACATACCTTAAAGCTAATTCTGATAAAATAAGGATAATAGGATATATACATCTTTCCAATCCATTTAAATAATCTATAAATATTCCAAGCAGAAATAATTTCATATAACCTAATCTTGTATATTTCATAGAAAGCAAAAATATTATTATTAAATCCAAAGAAGGAAAGATATCTGTTCTAATATCAAGTAAATATAATTGGTATGGGGTTATAAAAATCAAATATAAACATATCGTCCTCAAAGAAATCCAAAAAAAATTTGATATATTATTCATAAATTAATTTATAATTTTTTGTGTTGATTAATATATGAATTCATCACAAGTCCAAGACCAATTAACATTGAACATAACATAGTGCGTCCATATGATATAAATGGTAATGGAACTCCTACCACAGGTACTAACCCCATGACCATAGCAATATTTATGAAAATATGAGATAAGAAAAAAATAGCTATTCCAAGGCTAACTAGACTAGCAAAAATAGATTTAGAATTTACTGCAATATAAATAAAATTAAGTAATATAATAGAATATAATGTGAGCAATATAATTCCACCAATAAACCCTAATTCTTCCATTAGAAAAGAAAATATAAAATCGGTCTGATATTCTGGTAGAAATTTTAAATGGCTTTGTGTCCCATTAGAAAGACCTTTACCCCAAAATCCACCTGATCCTATAGCAATTTTTGACTGAATAATATTATATCCTGCCCCTAATGGGTCACGTTCTGGATCTAAGAAAGTTAATATGCGATTTTTTTGATATTCATGAAGTAAGGAAAAAATTATTGGCATTGAGATTATAGTAACTATCCCTATTATTATAAAATAAATTATTTTCACCCCAGCTGCAAAAAATATACCACTAACTATAATTAAGGTGATGATAGCTGTGCCCAAATCAGGTTGTTTTATTATCAAAAAAATAGGTAATAACGAAGCTACTAAGGGGGGTAATAGAGACATTAAAGTTATATTTCCTTTCAGTAAGTGGAAATATCTAGCAAGCATTAGAATAAGAGAAATTTTGATTATTTCTGAAGGTTGAATAGAAATAAAACCTAAATCAAGCCAACGTGTAGCGCCCATTGCAGACTTACCAAAAAATTCTACAATAATTAAAGCAACTAAGCTTATCAGATATAATGGGTATGATATTTCAAGGATAATCCTTATATCTATTAAGGCAATAAATACTGCTAATGGCATAAAAATTAAAAAAGCACTTAGTTGTTTAGATACATAAGGATAAAAATTATTACCAGAAGCAGAAAAAAGAATAATAAGCCCATATGCGCACACTATACTTACCATTATTATAGTAAGTATAGGCAGTTTTTTTAGGCGCTGTATTAGGTCGTATTGTACTTGCTTCACAGTTGATAGTTATTATTTTTGATGACTATCATATACTAATTTATATTTAGGAAAAATAATTTTTACGGTAGTTCCTTTACCTTTTATACTGCTAATTCTTAGTTCTGCGTTATGTGCTTCTACCAACATAGTTACTATAGATAACCCCAGACCATATGAATTATTAGAATAGAATTTATTTGTTTCATGTGCAGTGCCATAGGGGCTTAAAATCAATGGAATCTTATCTTCATCAATACCATAACCCTGATCTCTTACTGATAAAATTAACTCTGAATCTTTGACAATAGCTTTTAGTTCGATATTAGTATTATCTTCTGAATATTTGATACTATTAGAAATCAGGTTATTTAATATTTGTATCATTCTTCCTTTATCACAAAGAAGTAAAGGTAATTGAGGTGATAATTCAGTAGTAATATTAATTTTTCTGTGAACAAAATTTGCTAAACTATTTGCTTTAGCCTCTTTAATAATCTCGCATATTTTATGTAATTCATTTTTTATTCGAAATTTACCTGCTAAAATCTGATTTTCATCAAGTATATCAGTGATGAAATTTAGGATTTCTTTGGCTTTTTGATTAATACCTCGTACATATTCCTGATAATTATTAGGTATTTCTCCCATTAACTCTTTTAACATGATTTCTGAACCGGTTATTATGAATCCAAGTGGTGATCTTATTTCGTGTGCGGTAAATGCTAAAAAATTAGTTTTTGCCTCTGTAGCATGTGTAGCGATCAAGGTCGCTTTTTCAGAACGCGCTCGTAAAGTAGTTTCACGTTTATAAATAAATATAATGATTGATAAAGACAAAATTGCACAAATAAATACTATTATGAAACGTCTGAACATTTCATTTAGTATATCTTCTCTAATTTTATTATTATCTATATTAACTACTAATATAAACGGGAAATTTTTAATATCAGTAATATGATAATTTAAGCCATCAAGCATGTCCACATATGATAAAGTAGAATGTTTTCCATCAATAAAAGAATTGTGCAAATTTGCGAGTTCAGATTCTAGTTTTTGAACAAATTGTGCATCATGATCTAGTAAATTATCTATAAAAGAATTAGATTGGGCAATAATCTCTAAATTATTGTTTAATATAACAAAATTTGTACTTTTATGTTTCTTTTTAATATTAAGGCTACGAACTAAAGTAGGAATGTCATAGCTAAGCACTAAAGAACCTTGATATTGGCCGTCTGACAATACATTTCTAATAATTTTGAAGCTGCTATTAGAAGGAGGGCTCTTATATTGATATGAAATAAATTTTTCTTTATTTAGATTTTTAGCTTCTTTTATAAAATTAAGTTTATTTGGATTATGCATTATACCTTTATGGCTAGTTACTACTTCGCTTAAATCTTTATCAACCCAACTGAATTTTCGCCAACCAAAGTCAAACATAGTTTCTTCTGATGCAACATATGCTTTCAGTATGTTATAGATGTAATTTAGATCTGTTGGGTTATTTGCGATTTGATTACTTGCAATATCAACCAAATTATTAGAATAATTTAAGTTATCAATAATCAATAATTCCAGATGTACTGATTCAACTTCTAGATGTTCTAGAATAACTTCTCTTTTTTGTGAATAAATATGAATAAAAAATACAAAAGCTAATATTAAGGTAATTACTACAGTTATAAATACGATCATTTGGATATTGACCTTTTGATCTAGTAAATTAGAAGAGTAATTTGGTAAATTTTTGCTCATAAATAAGTTTAAAAAATATTAGTTTTATGTATTATTAATTAGTATTTTTATTTCTAATTATATTTTATCTATGCATCTAACACTATTTAATTCTTTAACAAAACGGAAGGAAAACTTTATTCCATTAAAAAATGGAGAAATTAGTATGTATGTGTGTGGTCCAACAGTATATGATCGCCCGCATATTGGCAATGCAAGATCAGTAGTGTGTTATGATGTATTATATCGTTTGCTTTCTTATATTTATGGAAAGGAAAGTGTAAAGTATGTACGCAATATAACAGATATTGATGATAAAATCATTAACAGAGCCAAGGAAAATAACATCACTATTGAAAAATTAACCTTAGAAATTACACAATTATTTCATCATGATGTAGATTATTTATATTGTTTACGACCTAATTTTGAGCCTAAAGCTACTGAACATATCGACGATATTATAGATATAATACAAAGATTATTAAATAATGGTTATGCTTATATAGCATCAGGCCATGTTTATTTTGATGTTAGCAAATATCAAGATTATGCAAAATTATCAGGTCAAACAATTGAGGAGTTATTTAACTCTGTTCGTATTGAACAAAGTTTGGGTAAAAAACATAATAATGATTTTGTATTGTGGAAACCTGTTATGGAGGAAGAAAAATTTGCTAGTTTTAATAGCCCTTTTGGCAGAGGCCGGCCAGGCTGGCATATAGAATGTTCTGCTATGAGCTACAAATTCTTAGGTAAAAATTTTGATATACATGGAGGTGGAGTAGATCTAGTTTTTCCACATCATACTAATGAAATTGCACAAAGTTGTGCCGCTTTTCCTGGTTCGCAATACGCCCGTTATTGGGTTCATAATGGTTTTTTGACTGTAAATCATGAAAAAATGAGTAAATCACTCGGTAATTTTTTGACAATAAAAGATTTAATAGATCAAGAAATCAAGGGTGAAGTGATTAGGTTAGTTTTAATGAATTGTCATTATCGTAAACCATTAGATTATAATGATAAAACCCTGAAAGATCATATCTCAATGTTAAATTATTGGTACCAGGCTTTAGAGAATGTTGGCATAGAGTTTGGAAAGGAGAATAATATTGATTTACCAGATGAATTTATTGACGCTTTATGTGACGATCTTAATACTCACCAAGCTATTTCTATAATTCATGAATATGCTAAAAAACTTTATGTTAGCGGGAATGATACAGATAAAATTTACTACGGGAAGAAATTATATTATGCAGGGAAATTCTTAGGTTTTTTTAATCATACGCCTAATGATTGGTTCAGAGGTAATATAAGTAGTGATAAAATTGAACAACTTATTTCAGAACGCGCTCAAGCTAAAATGGAAAAAAATTGGCAAAAAGCAGATAAAATACGACAAACTCTTGCTGATATGAATATAATAATAGAAGATGGAGCTGGTAAAACCACTTGGAAGAAAAAACAGATATAAATAAGACTTGAAAAGATTGAGTAATTTATTTATAAGTAATGTAATTTTTAGTTAATAATTAGTAAAAGGTATTAATATGGCATTAGAGCAAACTTTATCTATCATCAAACCGGATGCAACAAGAAGGAATATTACAGGTATTGTAAATTCTTATTTCGAAAAAGCTGGTTTAGAAATAGTAGCACAAAAAATGATTCATTTAACTCAAGAACAAGCAGAAAATTTTTATGGTGAAGAGCATAAAGAAAGATCATATTTTAATGACTTAGTACAATATATGATTTCAGATCGTGTAATAGTTCAAGTATTAAAAGGTGAAAACGCAATAGCTAAAAACCGAGAAATTATGGGGGCTACTAACCCAATAAATGCTGAAATTGGCACGATTAGAAAAGATCATGGATTAGGAATAGAAGAAAATACTGTTCATGGTTCAGATAGTGCTACAAGTGCAGAGCGTGAAATAGCATTTTTCTTTGGAAAAGATGAAATTTTAAAATAAATTTTCACGTGAAACAGTTTGATGTAATCGTGATTGGAGGAGGGCACGCTGGGTGCGAAGCTGCAGCAGCTTCAGCGCGGTTAGGTAGCGATACTCTATTGATCACCTTGAAAGAAAGCAATTTGGGCGAGATGTCGTGTAATCCTGCAATTGGTGGGGTTGCTAAGGGGACGTTAGTTAAGGAAATTGATGCTTTAGATGGTTTGATGGGTAGAGTTATAGATCAAGCTGGTATACATTATAAAATGCTCAATGAAAGTAAGGGGCCTGCTGTATGGGGGCCAAGAGCTCAAGCTGACCGTGTTTTATATAGGAAAGCGATGCATAATGAGTTGTCCCACTATCCAAATTTAACTTTATTTTATGATAGTGTCGAAAATTTTATTTTTGCAAATAACATCTACAAGGTTTTTTGTGCGAGTGGCCAATTTTTTACTACTAAAAAACTTGTAATTACTACTGGAACATTTTTGTCTGGAAAAATCCATATTGGCTCTGAAACCACTCATGCAGGCAGAATAGGTGAAAAACCTTCTATAAATTTGTCTAATTCTTTAAAAGCAATAGGGCTAAATTTGGGCAGGTTAAAAACAGGTACACCACCACGTTTAGATGCTAATACAATAAATTGGTCTATCTTAGAAAAGCAAGAGGGTGACAAACCACCAAGGCCTTTTTCTTTTATTAATGACCAAGTCATCGTAAAACAAATAGATTGTTATATAACACATACTAACTCTACTACACATGAAATTATTTCTAAGAACCTTGAGCAATCAGCAATGTATTCAGGCAAGATAACTTCTGTAGGACCCCGTTATTGTCCATCTATTGAAGATAAAATTGTTAGATTTGCTGACAAGAGTCAGCACCAAGTTTTTTTAGAGCCTGAAGGATTAAATAGTAATTTAATATACCCAAATGGTATCTCTACTTCTTTACCTCATAATGTACAAATTGAGTTAGTAAGAAGTATGAAAGGTTTGGAAAATGTCGTGATCGTTCAACCTGGTTATGCTATTGAATATGACTATGTAGATCCTAGAGAGCTTCGAAGCACATTAGAGGTCAAAAAACAAAAGGGGTTGTATTTAGCCGGCCAAATTAACGGTACTACTGGCTATGAAGAAGCTGGGGCTCAAGGGCTTATAGCAGGACTTAATGCTGCATTAGCAGCTCAAGAGAAGCCAAAATTTATTCTAAGTCGTTCACAAGCTTATATTGGTGTAATGATCGATGACTTAATCAATCTTGGTGTATCAGAACCTTACCGTATGTTTACATCACGGTCTGAATATAGATTATCTATTAGAGCTGATAATGCCGATCTTAGATTAACTCCCCTGGCAATTGAAAGAAACTTTATTTCTCAAAAAAGGAAAAATATATTTGAAGCTAAATTAACAAATATAAAACAAGCTCAAGAGATGTTGTTATCTTATAAAATCACTACTGCGCAATTAGTTCAACAAGGATATAATATTTCCCAAAATGGTATTACTAAAACGGCCTACCAACTTTTAGGTATGCCTAATTTTGGTATAGAGGAGGTTATAAAAATATTTCCTGAGATTTCGGCAATTTCCAAAGATATAATTCATTATTTATATATAGAGTCAAAATATAATTCTTATTTGAAAAGACAAGAAGCCGATATTAAAATTTTCCAGAATGAGGAAGAATTTAGGATCCCAAGTAATATAAATTATACAGAAGTCAAAAGCTTATCAAAAGAAGTTGCAGAAAAATTATCCAGATTTTTGCCAGAAAATATTGGTAGTGCTAGAAAAATTCAAGGAGTAACACCTGCTGCGATTAATGCCTTAATCATTCATATTAAGATTCATTATAATAATAGTAATTGTTAAAGCTTGCACTTCTAATATTAAGGTAGGAAATATAGGCATCAATAATTCTATAAACTGTTTCAAACTTTTTGTATACAAATCTAAAAATAAACAATACCTAAGCAAGATGTATATAAGATATGCATCATTATTTAAGTTCTATGTTAAGAGTAATTTTCTACTTTGTTAACAAAAACATTGAATCATAAGATAAAATAGAGTAAAAATCTACTATATACAGGTGCTGTCTGTCAAAAATAGCAATTATAATTTACTTTTTAGAAACTTCAATTTTGCTGATCAAATCCAAATTAATAGTTAATAGCCTAATGTTAATATTATTTTGTTTAGATTTTTACTTTAATTGATCTTAAATGCGTTCCACGTGAAACTCATGTTAAGATAGGGGTGATAAAAATATATTTAAGGTACATATAATGATATTTTATTTTAAGATAATATGTTGACAAAATATTCTGATATTCCACATGATACACTGAAAGAATATGAACTATTACTTAACAAATGGAATAGTAAAATCAATTTAGTTTCTGAATCTACTCTAATTGATTTTGAACATCGTCATATAATAGATTCTATACAAATAACTCAATATATTGACAATAAGAAAGACAAGATCATTGATCTTGGTTCAGGAGCAGGGCTTCCAGGTATGGTGCTGGCACTTATTGGGTATGAAAATGTTACGTTAATAGAAAGCGATATAAGAAAGGCAGCTTTTTTACTACAAGCAAGCAGATTAATTAAAAATTCGCCTCAGCCTCAAATAATAAATAAACGAATTGAATCCTTAAAGGACATTTCATGCGATATTGTCATCTCACGTGCATTTGCTGAACTCAACAAAATTTTTGACTATACTCGTAATTTTAGTATTAAGAAGAAATATTTGTTGCATAAAGGAGAAAATTATCAAAAAGAGATAGAAGCTGCAAGTCAGTGTTGGTTGTTTAGTGTGACTATTCATGATAGCCTAACTTTGCCGAAAGCAAAAATTCTAGAAATAACAGATGTAAAACCGAAATATTAATAATAGATGAATGCAAAAATTATATCAGTAGTAAATCAAAAAGGCGGAGTAGCTAAAACTACTACAGCAGTCAATATCAGTACAGTGTTAGCAATTATGGGCAAAAAAGTGCTATTGGTAGATATTGATTCGCAAGGTAATAGTAGTAGTGGCCTAGGAATTAAAGCTGAAATGCGCAAAGTCACTACTTATCAAATTTTAGTGAACAGCGTTGAGATTAACGAGGCAATTATAGATACAGAAGTACCAAATTTGTCTATTATTCCTGCTAATACTAATTTATCGGCAATTGAGATAGAGTTACTCAATGTAGAACAACATGAGATGGCCTTAAAAAAACAACTTAATAAGGTTAGAGATCAATATGATTATATATTGATTGACTGCCCTCCATCATTAAACATTCTTACTCTTAATTCCTTAGTAGCGTGCGATGAAATTTTGATACCTATGTTATGTGATTTTTATTCTCTTGAAGGATTAAGCCACTTACTGAAAACAATTGATATTATCGCTAAAGAGTTTAACCCTGATATTAAGATCGCAGGTATTGTGTTCACTATGTATGATAAACGTAATAAGTTAACTGAGTTAGTTGAACAAGATGTAAGAAAATTTTTAGGAGATTTAGTTTATAATACTGTAATACCTAGAAATGTTAGATTATCGGAAGCTCCATCACACGGAAAAGCAGCAATAATATATGATTATAAATGCATAGGGTCGAAGGCATATATAGAGCTGACAAAAGAGATGTTAGCTAAATGGTAAAATTTTAGAGAAACATTATGACTAGTAAAATATTAGGTAGAGGTTTATCTTCACTTCTTCGTGAAGAAGTAGTGCCTATACAAAAAAAAGAGTTTGAGACTTACATTAGTATAAAAAAGTTAAAAGCTAATGAAAATCAACCACGCAAAAATTTTGATGATGATAGGTTACAGGAACTCTCTGAGTCAATAAAGCGACATGGTGTGTTACAACCAATTTTAGTGCGTACTATAAAAGATGGAACTTTTGAAATTATCGCGGGTGAAAGGAGATATCGTGCTTCTATGTTAGCTGGCTTAGAGCGTGTGCCAATTATCATAAAGGATTTATCTGAGTGTGAAATTTTAGAAATAGCCTTAATTGAAAATATTCAAAGAGAAGAGTTAAATATTATTGAAGAAGCAGAGAGTTATCAAAAACTCATCAATAATTTTGGTTATTCACAGCAACAACTAGCTACTGTAATTGGCAAAAGCCGTAGCCATATAGCTAATTTACTCAGAATATGTAGTCTGTCATCTGAGATTAAGCAATTTATCATTGAGCATCGTCTTTCAATGGGACACGCGCGCTGTCTTGTCGGTATAGAAGAAAATAAAGCATTAGAATTAGCTAATAAAACCCTACAAGAAGAATGGAGTGTAAGGAAACTTGAAAAAGTAACAGCTGATAGTAAAAATGATATTAGAACAGACAAAAATTTACGACAAAGCTTAAACTCTTCAAAAGTACAAGAAAATGAAGATATAAAATTACTTGCTCAAGCTTTGTCAGATAAACTAGGTGTAAAGGTTACTATTGAAAATTCTGGTAATGTTGGTAGTATAAGCTTTCATTATAATAGCTTAGAAGAACTTGATGCTATTCTTACTAAAATCAACTAAATTTTAATTATGAAAATTTTCTTAGATAGTGTGGATCTAAACCAAATCCAGAAATATCAAGATATGGGTATTATTGATGGAATAACTACTAATCCATCTTTGATGGCTGGTGCCAAATATGATTTATATGAAACAGTAAGAAGAATACGCGATGTAGTGCAAGGTGATATTAGCGTAGAAGTTATTGCTACCGATTTAGAAGATATGAAAAAAGAAGGCGATAAGATCCTTCAGATATCTGATCAGATAGTAATAAAATTGCCTATGACTTGGTCTGGGCTTCAGGCATGTAGTTATTTTAGCTCTAAAGGTCATAAAGTGAATATGACGTTATGCTTTTCTAGTAATCAAGCTTTTTTAGCAGCTAAATGTGGTGCCAGTTATATATCGCCCTTTATTGGTAGACTTGAGGATAAAGGTGAAAATGGTATAGAATTAATCAGCCACATTAAAACTATATATAATAATTACAATTTTAAAACTGAAATTTTAGCAGCTTCTATCCGCTCAACTGAGCATGTAAAAGAAGTATTATTAATTGGAGCTGATGTGGTAACACTACCAGCTAAAATATTATCTGAGTTGGTCGAACATCAACTAACAGATATAGGTTTAAAACAATTTACAGAAGACTGGAATAAGTCGGGCAAAAAAATCTAATATATTAAATCAAGAGAATCAATATGTCATATCAATATACTTATGTCATGAAGGCTTTGAGTAAGTCTGTTAACGGCAAACAAATACTCAAAGATACTTGGCTATCTTTTTTGCCTGGTGCAAAAATAGGTATCATAGGTCATAACGGGGCTGGTAAATCAACTTTGCTTAAGATTATGGCTGGTATTGATAAAGAATATGAGGGTGAGGCTTTTGCAGCTGAGGGTATCAAAATAGGATATTTAGCGCAAGAACCGCAATTAGATAATAATAAAAATGTTTTTGAAAATGTACTGGAAGGATTAGCAGAAAAACAGAAATTAATTGATGATTTTAATGATGTTAGTGCTCGTTTTGCAGAAGAAATGACAGATGAAGAGATGAATGATCTGTTAATACTGCAAGCAGATTTACAAGAGAAGATAGATGTTTGTGATGCTTGGGGGTTAGAACGAGAAATTGAAATTGCTATGAGTGCACTTCGCTGCCCACCAAAAGATGCTGATGTTAGTAAAATATCTGGAGGTGAGAAAAGGCGTGTTGCATTATGTAAATTACTGCTTGAAAAACCCGATATGCTTTTATTAGATGAGCCAACTAACCATTTGGATGCTGAATCTGTATCCTGGTTAGAAAATTATCTTAAAGATTATAAAGGTACTGTGGTGGCAATTACACATGATCGATATTTTTTAGATAATGTTGCTGAATGGATATTAGAGATAGATAGAGGGCAATGTGTACCTTGGCATTCAAATTATTCTGCTTGGCTGAAGAAAAAACAAGAAAAATTATCTCAGGAAGAGAAAGAAGAAGGAGAACGCACTCGGCAAATTAAAAAAGAATTAGAGTGGATTTCCCAATCACCTAAAGGGCGTCAAGCAAAGAGCAAAGCAAGAATTAATGCTTATGAAGAATTAGCTAATAGAAGGCGTGAAGTAGGAAATGGTACCGCACAAATTGTGATTCCGAAAGGACCACGTTTAGGAAATTTAGTGATTGAAGTTGATAATTTAACTAAAAGTTTTGGCGAAAGGAAATTGCTAGATGGTTTTAGTTTCCGGGTCCCACCAGGAGCTATAGTTGGAATTATAGGCCCTAATGGTGTGGGAAAAACTACATTATTCAATATGTTAACTGGTAAAGAGACACCAGATTCTGGCACCATTAAAATTGGTGATACTGTAAAATTGGGATATGTAGATCAGTCTCGAGATGATTTAAATGGCGATAAAAATGTCTGGGAAGAGATTTCAGAAGGGCTTGAAGTATTATCAATGGGCGATGTAGAAATAAAAAGTAGAGCTTATTGCTCAGCATTTAATTTTAAAGGTGCGCAGCAGCAGAAAAAAGTTAGTCAATTATCAGGTGGAGAACGTAATAGAGTGCATTTAGCTAAAATGCTCAAATCTGGAGCAAATGTAATTCTGTTAGATGAACCATCAAACGACCTTGACGTTGATACTCTAAGAGCCCTAGAGGATGCAATTTTGGATTTTCCAGGTTGTGTATTTGTAATAAGTCACGATAGGTGGTTTTTAGACCGTTTAGCAACTCATATTATTGCTTACGACAGTGAAGGTAGACCTGAATGGTTTGAAGGAAATTATGAAGATTACCATAATTATATGACAAATATTGTAGGTGTGAATACCAAAAACCCTAAATATAAACATAAAAAACTTGCTATCTAACTTTCAAGATAACAAGTTAATATTAAGTGTAAAAGTAAGGACTTGATCTAACAGTTAAGGATTGTTGGGTACGAAAAAAAGAATAGAATCGTACCCAACAAATTTTAATAACCTCAAAAAAGGAGACTGTCAGATAACGCAATACCAAAATAAAATCATAAAACCAAGACTTGGTTTATTAAAATTAGTAGAAGAGTTAGGTAAGGTACCCCAAGCTTGTAAGGTCATGGGTTATAGCAGAGATACATTCTATCGTTACAAAGAACTTCATGAACAAGATGGGGAAGAAGCTTTATATGAGATGACCAGACGTTAAAGAATCGCGTTCCTGCCAATATTGAAGATGCAGTTGTTAATATTGCTGTAGAATTCCCAGCATTTGGCCAGGAACGTACAGCTAATGAATTACGCAAACGTGGGATAATAATCTCTGGAGGCGGGGTACGCTCTATTTGGATTCACCATGATCTTGAGATGATTGCAACTTGTTATACTTGTCTTCAAGCCTTGGCAAAATATTGTGTGCAGTAGTATCGAGTTTGATCTTATTCGTAGCAAATATTTCAAGAAATTCTTATATTGTTGTGATATTATTCTTTACTGCTGCTATTATTGCATTATCATCCATAACCGAGTTGTTTTTCAGTAGTAATTTGACTATTTCTCTCTGACTTTTCTTTGCTACTATATGTAGCACTACCGCTGTCCCGAGTCTTAAAGTCAACATCCGCGTTAATTTTGATAAGTATTTTAGCTGTTTTAATATAACCTTTTTCAATAGCTTCTATAAATTTCCGGTTAATCTTAATGAAAAGAAACTATTTGATCACTTTACTATTAATTCATATAAAAATAAATTACTAGACGATTAACCCAAATTCACCTTTCAGCTCGTTACAAGTTATTGCAGCTTTCTCACGAGCTTTATTTGTACCTTGTGATAAAATCTTTTCTATATAAGATTTGTCCTGGAGTAATTGTTTATACTCATGCTGTAGCGGTGCTAGGTGATTGATAATTATATCGGCTAAATCTTTCTTGAAGGTTGAAAAAAGTGAATTCTGATATTGTTTCAGTATTTCTTCTACACTCAAATTTGTCAAGCTACTAAAGATATTAATTAAATTCGTAATTTCAGGTCTAGTCTCAGGTTCATAAGATAAATAATCAAAACTATCTGTTTTAGATTTTATAATTTTTTTCGCTATTAAATCTGGTTCATCGATTAAATTAATTCTAGACGCATCACTATCATCTGATTTACTCATTTTCTTTGTACCATCTCGCAGACTCATTACTCTGGTTGAAGGACCTTGGATGAATGGTTCTGGTAATTTAAATATCTCACGGTTAAATTTACGATTTATCACTCCTGCAATATCACGCGTGAGTTCTAAATGTTGTTTCTGGTCATCACCAACTGGTACTATATCAGGCTTATATAGTAAAATATCTGCTGCCATTAATATGGGATAGGTAAAAAGACCAGTAGAAGCATTATCCTGGCTTTTGCCCGCTTTGTCCTTGAATTGGGTCATTCTTTTAAGCCAACCTATTGGAGTGATACAAGATAACATCCACGTTAATTCTGCATGCTCAGGAATAGTTGATTGTATGAATAAAGTAGATTTTTCAGGAGATATACCAGCTGCTAAATAAATAGCGGCCATATCATAAGTGGCATTGCGTAAAGCCACAGGATCTTGGTTGATAGTTATTGCATGTAAATTAGCTAAGAAAAAATAACAATCATAATTTTCCTGCAAATATAGCCAATTTTTGATAGCACCTAAATAATTACCTAAATGTAAAATACCGCTTGTTTGTGAACCTGAAAATGCAATTTTTTTCATTGATATCTTAGTGATGAATAAATTTTATGCTTAAAATACTTCTATAATATTAGAAATACAACTGCTAAATTTTGTAGATAGGAAGTAATATATTATTATGCTTAATTGATTTAATATATTAGGTCATGGAAATGATAGGGAGTCACAATATATAAAATTATGAATTTTGATTTAGCTATGATATATTCACTCCCTTTAAAACAAGTTCGAGAACATTTTCAAGAGCAGAATAGAGGAGTGGAATTATTTATGTAAGACTGCAGCTGAGGCACATGGGGGACATATAGAAGTGAGAAGCGGTGCTGAAGGGGCACAATTCACTGTGTGGTTGCCAATAATTAAAATGACAATAAGCCCCTAAAGCGAAGATGATTATTGGGAATATTAGGATATGAGTTGTAGTATATGAAAGAAACTGCACTGACTTATACAAATTGATAGTAATTTGACACTATAGCAACCTATAAGGAAGTGCTGCGTCCAAATAATTAGTTCCCTTGCTGAATCTTGTAGTATTTATATATGCAAAACATATCGCTTAATTTCTTTATAGAATTATTTTCATATTAAATCTGTACTATTTGCTCTATGCATTTTTTTATCTAACATAGTAATGCTATTAATAAAATTATTATTCTACATATACATAACTCAAAATTTTCCGAAATTTAGACTTGACTAATTATTAATAATTGTTAAAATATCAATTAATTATATTAATATTTTATAATTGGAACTACGGCAAGTTGTAGTTATTTTTTAAAACTTTGTCACTAACGCCTTGCATTTTATCAGGATTTTGCGGGAATTAGTCATTGATGTAAAATATTCCGACTAGATTAATATATAGTTAATTAATAACATTAAGTGATAATAATATGACAAAATGTATAACAAGTGGTAATAATACTCGAGAGCAGATTAGCCGGGTAGATAAGGCAAACGTGACTAAATCTACTACATCTGCTAACAATAGCGGCCTATCTTCATTAACTAAAATTGTAAATGTAAGTAGTCAAAAGGAATATGCCGAAAATTTAGAAAAATTTAACAATTTCCGGGAAGCTATTTATCAACGAGACGTAAAAGTATCGGTACAATATATTCAGAATAATACTCAGGCTCTTTATGTAACGGACGAAGATGGCAACACTCCGCTTCATCTAGCAAGTCTACTTGGTAAGACAGAGGTAGTAAAAGCATTGCTAGAAGCAAACATTAATCCTAACAGACAAAATAAAGATGGCAATACAGCGCTTCATATAGCAGTTCGTGATATACAACATTGTCAGGGATATCTGGAGGTAGTAAACTTATTGATAAAGAACAAAGCTGATCTTAATATTCAAAACGAAACTGGCGACACTCCGCTTCATATAGCAAGTCTATTTGGTAAGAAAGAGGTAGTAGAAGCATTGCTAGAAGCAAACATTAATCCTAACAGACAAAATAAAGCTGGCGACACTCCGCTTCATATAGCAGTTCGTAATAGACAACAGTGTAACGAATATTCGGAGGTAGCAAAGTTATTGATAAAGAACAAAGCTGATCACACGATTAAAAACGCAGAGGGCGACACTGCGCTTCATCTAGCAGCTTTTAAAGGTAATGTAGAAATATTTGAAGAAATATTTGAAGAAATATTAATAGCAGCAGAACAGGCAGGAAAAGAGACACTTGAGTCTCTCCTTGGTATGCAAAACGTCAGTGAAGAAACTCTGCTTCATATAGCAGCTTCTAATGGTAATGTAGAAATATTTGAAAAAATATTAATAGCAGCAGAACAGGCAGGAAAAGAGACACTTGAGTCTCTCCTTGGTAGCACAAACTACAATGGTGACACTGCCCTTTATATAGCAGTTTTTGGGGGTCATACAAAGGTAGTAGATCTATTGATAGATAAAGGAGCGGATCCCACTATTAAAAACAAATGGGGCAATAGTTCGCTTTATATAGCAGCTTACAGTGGTAATGTAGAAATATGTAGAAAAATATTAACATCAGAAAACGTGACACTTGAGCATCTCAATAATCGAAACAAAGATGGCAACACTGCCCTTCATATAGCAGTTTCTGTGTGTACAGAGGTAAATCAAGAGCTAGTAGATCTATTGCTAAACAAAGGAGCGGATCCCACTATTAAAAACAACGGGGGCAATACTCCGCTTCATCTAGCAGCTTACAGTGGTAATGTAGAAATATTTAAAAAAATATTAATAGCAGTAGAACAAGCAGAAAAAATGACACCTGAGCATCTCAATAGTCGAAACAAAGAGGGTAACACTTCGCTTCATGCAGCAGTTTCTGCGCGTACAGAGGTAAATCAAGAGGTAAATCAAGAGCTAGTAGATCTATTGCTAAACAAAGGAGCGGATCCCACTATTAAAAACAACGGGGGCAATACTCCGCTTCATCTAGCAAGTCTATGTGGTAATAAGAAGATAGTAGATCTATTGATAGACAAAGAAGTTGATCTTAATATTCAAAACACCGATGGCAATACTCCGCTTCATCTAGCAAGTCTACTTGGTTATAAAGAGGTAGTAGATCTATTGCTAAACAACCGAGCGGATCCCACTATTAAAAACAAAGATGGCAACACTGCCCTTCATGTAGCAGTTTCTATGCGTACAAAGGTAAAGCAAGGGGTAAAGCAAGAGATAGTAGATCTATTGCTAAACAAAGGAGCGGATCCCACTATTAAAAACAACGGGGGCAATACTCCGCTTCATCTAGCAAGTCTATGTGGTAATAAAGAGGTAGTAGATCTATTGATAGACGAAGGAGCGGATCCCACTATTAAAAACAAAGAGGGCCACACTCCACTTGAGATAGCAAAGGGTTTGATGGAGAGTAATCACGAAATATATCAAATATTATCAAAAATACAATCGCCTGATTCTGTCCAGGCTCAAGATCGTTCAGAGGCATCGGGCAAAACTCTTCCTCTTAAAACATCAAGCAGTGAGGTGAAGCAGGAAGTTGAGGAAAACAACCAAGTTGTAACAAGTAATGATACAGAAAAGCAGTCTGAAAATGTTCCAAATGATATTGAACAATTAAGCTCCACATCATCTAAGGAGGGCACAGATCAAAAGGGCGACACTTCGTTTGATCTAACAACTTCTACCTATTATGACGATCTACACAAGCAATTTGCAAATGTTTCAAATAATAATATTGGACAATCGGACTCCACATCACCTGATGAGAACGTAAATGAAAATGGCAACACTTCGGTTGATAACCAAGAGAAGCCTATGGTCCAGGAAACGAATACAAACAACCAGCAAGATCCGAAGCAGATAACGTTAGGAGATGATCAAAACACGAAGAATGAGTATTTAGAATCAGGTGGAGCGTCACCAAAAGATAAATCATTTTTGGGTAAAATATTCGATTTTTTCTGTGAAATCTGTGAAAATGTAAAAATGATTTTTGGTTACGATATTGCCTATTCTTCCTCCAGTACAACTCATTATAAGGGTGAGGAAGAAAAGGATAATCAAACACAAGGTCATGGATTCTTTAAAACAATATTTAGTTGGCTAAATCCTTTCCATTACTCTGATCAGTCCGTAACTCCTGAACCGACCACTACCTTAGTAGGCGATGATGATAATAATAGTTTCAAGGCTCAGGACATTTAGAAAGTAAACTGATAGCATAATTCTGATAATCTATCAATTAAATCTAAAATTTGTCAACTGATTATCCTCCTTTAGTCACAGGGGAGGATAATTTAAAGTTCTCTTTCTTGGCTTGAAGTCTCAATAGAAGCTCATAATAAATGTCATTATAAAACAATCAAATTTGCCTGTTATTATTTATTAAAGGAAATCTACTATTACTGAAATTTTATATAAAATTCGCACTTGAGTTTTTAATTTTATTTTGTATTATAGTTTTGGTTAAGTAATAGCTACTACTTAAATCTTTAATAAGCGGGTGTAGCTCAGGGGTAGAGCGCTACCTTGCCAAGGTCGAAGTCGAGAGTTCGAATCTCTTCACCCGCTCCATTCTTTGAATTCTTAGTTATAAAAATCCTCTTTGTATTTTGTTAGTTCAAAATAACTTAAGCTATACAGTAGAAAATTTTTATAGTATAAAGATCTTTAATATAGAATTTTAGGATTATCAGATGAAAATTATAAAATATAGCGTTTTATTTATTTTATTAACCAGCTGTGTCAGTGGATGTGGTCATAAAAAAAAGCAACTACCAGAAATGCCTGCTCAAGAATTATATGACCATGGTATGGATGCATTTAAAGAAAAAGACTACCAAAATTCTGCAGACTATTTTGGAGAAGTGTTTTTTCAAAATCCATCAAGTAACATTGCTGCTTCTTCTGAAGTAATGCATGCCTTTTCCTTATACAAACAAGGTGCGTACGACGATGCAATAGACGTTATTGATATATTTGTAAAATTACGTCCTCACAACGAATATGCTTCATATATGCATTATTTGAGAGCTTTATGTTATTATGTTCAAATTGAAAGTATAAAATTAGAACAATCTAAGTCAGAAAAAGCCTTGCAGGAATTAGAATTTATAATTCAACATTACCCCAATACTGAATATGCTCAAGATTCTAAGATAAAAAAAGAATTAGTCTTGAACCATCTAGCGGGCAAAGAAATGGAAATAGGTAGATATTATCTCAATAAGAAAAATCCTATTGCGGCTATTGGTCGGTTTCAAGGTGTAACTGTTAATTATAGTAATAGTGTACATATAGAGGAAGCTTATTATAGATTAGTGGAGGCAAATTTGATGCTTGGTTTATCCGCAGAAACAGATTATTTTTACCAAATTCTGCTCAATAAATATCCGCAAAGTAATTGGACAACTTATGCTAAGAAATTACTTGATTAGATCAACTTTGCAATATCTTAATACAAATTAGATATTATTCTTAGCAAATATAGATTTTTTGTAGTCAAAATTAGTAAATTTTGCTATAATGTACATTATTTAATTAACTTAAGTGTTGAAATTATATGTCTAATATTATCCGCGTATTGTTAGTTATTTTGTGTTTTGCATCATTTAACAGTTTTGCAGACAAAGATAAGTCTAAAGGTGCTATTATTAATTTAACTCAGCAATCTAGTATAGAAGTAGAAAATGATTTGCTGGTAACAGAGATTAAATTTAGTAGTAAAGACAAAGACTCTGCACTTCTTCAAACTAAAATCAATGAAGTTATCAATAAGGCGTTTAAAGAAATAGAAAATTATAAAGACATAGAATTAACTACTAAGCGTTACTCAGTGTACCAACGTTATGAAGCAAATAAAGAAAGTTCTAAAGAAGAATGGATGGGAGAACAATCTATAACTATCATGAGTCAGAATAAAGATCACATCTTAGAACTTACCGGTAAATTACAAAAACTTGGCATGACCGTTAATTCATTACAATATCAATTATCCGATAGCAAAAGAGAAGAGGTTTATAATAGTTTAATTGAACCAACTATAAATAAATTAAAAGAAAAAGCAAAAAAGATAGCCAAATCTTTAGATAAAGAAGAGTTTGAATTCATTTCAATGAACATTGATTCACAATTTATCATGCCAAATGACACAGTGATGTATAAAATGCGTGGGATGGAAAATGATATAGTTTCAACACCAGTTGCAGCAGCAGGCAAAACTACAGTTACAGTAACAGTGAATGCACAGATTTTAGTTAAAGACTAAAAATCCGGGCTGTTAACTCGCTCCTTAATGGTGAGGGTTGTTAAAATTCCTTCTTGACTTAAAACTAATAATATTTTACTCTGCGGAAAGCTTTTTGATTAGAAAATATTTCTTCTTACAAAAAATATTTTCAATTTCATTAGCTGAGATATTATAGCACTGAATAATATATCAATTATGGCGGGTGTAGCTCAGTTGGTTAGAGCACCAGATTGTGATTCTGGGGGTCGCCGGTTCAAGACCGGTCATCCGCCCCATCTTAAAATTATCTTTTATTTGCTGAGCGAGTTTTTGCTTAGCAGTTCTTTTTACTCTTTATAACAAATTTATAAAATCTATATTCACAAATAGTGAATTTCTACAAATTAAATTGATTGTTAATGTACAAAATTAATTTGGGATAAATATTGAGATATTAATCCATGCAGCCTTGTAAGATATTGCCTATTTTTTAGGCACTGTCTGGCAGTACCTTTAGTGACCAAGAATTTAACATAAATATAGACAGCTTATTCACAAGCTTATCCACAGTATTTGTGGATATTAATCTATGTGCCAGAAAAATTGTAACTAAACTCTGAGCAATTGACAAATAATAGTTGACTGTTTTAGTTAGTTAATATAATAATTATGACTGAATAATATATATATAAAAATATGATTCTCACGACTAAAAGTAAGTATGCTGTAATGGCGGTAGTAGAATTAGCTGCTTCAGATCCCAATATACCGGTGAAGCTTGCATATATTTCGGAAAGACAAAATATATCGCTTAATTACTTAGAACAAATTTTTTTAAAATTAAAAAAAGCTAATATTGTTACTTCTGTGAAAGGACCAGGTGGGGGATATAAACTTAATGAAATCGCAAGCAAAGTAACTATTGATCAGATCATAGTTGCGATGGATGAAAATCTGAAAATGACCCGCTGTGCCTATGATAAAACTTGTCCGAAAGATGGGGTAAAGTGTAAAACACATAATTTATGGAAAGGATTAAGCACAACTATACATCAATATTTTGCTACTTTTTCTATAGCAGATATATCAGAAGGTAGATTAGTAATATGATATATTTAGATCATAATGCAACAACTAATATCTTGCCGGAAGTGTTGCAGGATCTGCATGTATTATATAACAAAACCTTAAACGCGTCATCTGTTCATTTATTGGGACGTGAAAGCAAAGCTTTGCTTGAGCAAGCAAGAACTTCAGTTCTCAATCTATTAGGTGGTAATGGAGTAGAATATGGCGTGGTGTTTACCTCCAGTGGTACTGAAGCAAATAATCTAATATTAAATAATTTTTTAGATGATGAAATTTTTATCTCAGCTATAGAACATCCCTCAATTTATAATTTTGCTAAATTTTATAAAAATGTTATTGTAATTAGCGTAAATCCTGACGGCATAATTGACCTAGAAGAGTTAGAAAAGAGATTAGCAAAGTCCAATGCAAAACGTAAACTGATTTCAGTAATGCTTGCAAATAATGAAACTGGTATAGTACAGCCGCTTAGTGATATCGCTAGTTTAGCGCAAAAATACGGAGCTTATTTGCATAGTGATGCAGTTCAGGCGATAGGAAAAATGGGAGTAAATATTTCACAGTTAGGTGTGGATTTTCTAAGTTTGTCTGCCCATAAATTTGGTGGAATGATAGGGGCAGGGGCACTAGTTTATAAAATAGGATTTCCTTTGCGTCCACAACTTATAGGAGGCGGTCAGGAGAAAAGCCTGAGATCAGGTACAGAAAATATTATAGCAATTGTAGCGATGGCAAAAGCTGCTGATCTAGTTGTAAATAATTTATCGATGAGAAGTAGGTTTTTAGGTAATCTTCGAGATGAAATGGAAGCTAATTTACATATAGAATGCCCAGAAGTAGAAATAGTCGGCAAAAATATGTTAAGACTTCCTAACACATCATTACTGATAAATCGTAAGCAAAAATCTGAAATTCAGATAATAGGATTAGATATCAAAAGTATATTTGTCAGTGCAGGCTCTGCTTGTTCATCAGGTAAAATTAGTAATTCACATGTTTTATCTGCAATGGGTTATTCAAATCGGGATGCTGGTAGTGCAATTAGAATATCCTTTGGTATGAATAATAATATAAATGAAGTAAAAGAATTTTTAACTATATATAAGCAACTAAATATATGAAAAATTTAGCAATTTTAAGACAGAAACTTCTCGATCAAGGCGAGAAATTTCCAATATATTTTGATAATCAAGCTACAACACCAGTTGATCCACGTGTGATAGAAGAAATGTTACCATATTTTAGCAGTAAATTTGGTAATCCTCATTCAAGGAGTCATTCATATGCTTGGGAAGCCGAAGAAGCTTGTGAAATTGCCAGAAAACAAGTAGCACAATTAATAGGTGCAGATAGTAAAGAAATTATTTTCACTTCAGGTGCAACTGAGTCAAATAATATGGCTCTTAAAGGTATCGCAGGATTTTATGGAGATAAGAGAAAACATATTGTAACTGTGAAAACCGAACATAAATGTGTATTAGATACTTGTCGTCATTTAGAACAACAAGGTTTCAAAGTTACTTATTTGCCTGTCCAGACTAATGGAATAATAGATTTAGATTTACTTGAAAAGACTGTGACAGAAGATACCTTACTTGTGTCAGTTATGGCTGTTAATAACGAAATAGGCGTCATTCAACCTCTGAAAGCAATAGGCAAAATCTGCCGTGCAAAAGGTGCTTTTTTTCACAGTGATATAGCACAAGCTTATGGAAAAATAAAAATTGATGTTAACGAATGTAATATCGACCTTGCAAGCATTTCAGGTCACAAAATCTATGCCCCTAAAGGTATCGGGGCAATATTTGTACGTAAAAAACCCAGAATCAGATTAAGCCCAATAATTAATGGAGGTGGTCAAGAACGCGGGTTTAGGTCTGGGACACTTTCAACTCCATTAGTAGTAGCACTAGGTAAAGCTGCAGAAATTGCTCAAAATGAGATGGAAAAAGACGCTCAGCATGTTAAAAAATTGTTTGATATGTTTGTTGGTAAAATTCAGAATCATGCAGAAGAAATTTACCTCAATGGTGATAGAGAACAGAGATATTATGGTAATGCTAATCTTAGTTTTGCTTATATTGAAGGCGAATCAATGATTCTAGCTATAAAAGATTTAGCTGTATCTTCTGGTTCTGCTTGTACTTCTGCTTCTTTAGAACCATCATATGTTCTGAGAGCGCTTGGGGTAAGTGAAGAAATGGCACATACTTCTATCCGTTTTGGCTTTGGACGCTTCACTACGGAAGCAGAAGTAGAATATGCATCAGAACTAATATTAACTAAGATTGACAAGCTCAGAGAACTTAGCCCTTTATGGGAAATGGTACAAGAAGGTGTTGATTTAAGTGCAATAAAATGGACTACTCATTAATAAGATAATTTGGTAAAGTATTATGGCTTATAGCGAAAAAATATTAGATCATTATGAAAATCCAAGAAATGTTGGATCTTTAGATAAGAACGATAAAACAGTAGGAACAGGATTAGTAGGTGCTCCCGCATGTGGTGATTTACTAAAATTACAGATTCGTGTTGATGAAAATGGAGTAATCACCGATGCAAAATTTAAAGCATTTGGTTGTGGTTCGGCTATTGCATCTAGTTCTGTAGTAAGTGAATGGGTTAAAGGTAAAAAACTCGATGAGGCTTTATCGATTAAAAATACTGAAATAGCTCAACATTTATCGTTACCACCTGTAAAATTACATTGCTCAATGTTAGCAGAA
Organism: Rickettsiaceae bacterium; assembly: GCA_024236375.1. GTDB lineage: Bacteria > Pseudomonadota > Alphaproteobacteria > Rickettsiales > Rickettsiaceae > Megaera_A. The sequence goes on from JACKKP010000004.1 coordinate 101,095, forward strand.
GAGGCTATAAAAGCTGCGGTGCAAGATTATAAAAATAAAGTGCAAAAATAAGAGAGATGGTTTGGCAAACATTATCCGAGGTAATGCATGTTTAAAAAAGCTGTTCTTACTATTACTCCAGCAGCAGCATTACAAGTGCAAAACCTCCTTGATAAAAGAAATAAACCGTCTGCGGGTATTCGTATAGGTGTTAAATCCGGTGGTTGTTCCGGAATGAAATATTTCGTAGAATATGCAGATGACCAGCAACCTTTTGACGAAATAGTACAAGAGCATGGCATTACTATTTTTATTGACCCCAAAGCACTAATGTATTTATTGGGCTCTCAAATGGATTACATTGAAGAAGATTTTAAATCTGGTTTTACTTTTGTGAATCCTAATGCTAAAGCGAAATGTGGATGTGGCAGTTCATTTAATATATAAAAATCACTTTGCAATATAGTTCATTATTCCATTTTTTAATGAATTTTATTCAATAGACTTCTTTGCATAACTTGATATCATGATATTCTCTTAGCTATTCTAAAGCCATTAACAGTCTTTCTTCCATCGGTAAAACATTTGGCTTCCCACCTTTTTGTTTTGCTCAGCAGATTCCAGTATTGCAATTCTCTTTTTAAATAGACTTCTTTACTCCGCTTCATCTTGGAAATTCTTCCTCTTAATAATTTTTATCTTGTCGTATTTCATCCCAATTTCTCTCTTAAAAAAAGAGTTAATAACTATTTCTTAGGTGATGCTAGAGATCTATTCACTTAGTTAATTCATCTTATAGTAGTCTAATAATTTTTATCTCGATATGGAGTCAAATTAAAGAAAATCAAATTGTGGTTTCCTTGCTCGAACCTAAAGAATAAAATTTCTTAATTAATTATACCTAAGGTTTAGTATAAAGATTGACAGTAAAATTTTGTTGTAGTAGCTATAAATTATGGAGTAAAGGTTTTATTCTATATTAACGTTAAATCTGAGGTTATAATTATGTTTAATCGTTCTCCGTTTTCGAATAACAATAGTAATTCTATTAATTTTGATAGAGCTTTTGCACGCACTGGCGTCAATATAGGTTCAAGTACTCCTCCACCACAAGTGCCTTTCAGATCTAATCCTACTAGTATCAACTTAACTCCAAAAGCTCCTATATCACAAGCGCCTTTCAGGCCTAACCCTACCAGCATTAACTTGTATTCAAAAACTACTGCTTTCGATTCAGCGGGAACTAAATCTAACTTTACTGGGCAAAGTACGCATACGCTGCCAGCTCCTTCCAAGACTAATCCTACTAGTATTGATCTAACCCCAAAAACCACCTCTTTGAATTCTGGAAGCAAGCTTCGTAGAACAAAGTAAGCCCACGCCGCAATCGCCCCTTAAGACCGACGCATCTAGTATTAACTTAACTCCAAAAACTCCTGTGTCGCAAGCGCCATTTAAGCCTGCTGAACCATCTAATATTGACTTGATCCCAATGACTAAAACTTATAATATTTTCGGAACCAAATTTACACAAACTACGTATGTACCAGCTCCTTCCAAGACTAATCCTACTAGTATTGATCTAACCCCAAAAACTACCTACTTGGATTCTGGGAGCAAACCTAGCTTCGTAGAACAAAGTAAGCCCACGCCGCAATCGCCCCTTAAGACCGACGCATCTAGTATTAACTTAACTCCAAAAACTGATGCTGCACCGCAAATACCTTTCAGGTCTAATCCTACCGGTATTGACTTAACTCCAAAAACTACCTCCTTGGATTCTGCGAGCAAACCTAACTTTCCTGCTCCAGTAAGTCAGCATAATTCAAATAACTTACAAAACAATTTTGTAAAAGCAGATTGGCCACATTGTACAAGAGACTTTACCGGCTCTGAACTATTCGACGTTGCAGTTAACTTATTTGGATGTTTGTTCACCCCAATAGACAAAAAACTATACTTGGGCCCTAACAAAATGACAACTATTATTGGTCCAGATATAGTTAGAAGAAAAGCTGTAGCTTGCGTTGATACTATTAAGGGAATAAAAAAAATAATAAATGATGATTGTTCTCAGCAACATATAAAATCCCAAGGTAAAATAGATCCATATTTTGTTGTAATGCCTATGAATGATGTGATTGAGGCAGTAAAGTATAGTGCTGAATTGGGTGGAGAAAATTCTGGACAATAATATATTATCTAGATAAGATCTGATTGCTTCATATGAAATAACAAACTATAGTTAACTTTCAAAAACTATAGTTTTTATTATTTATGACTAAAAAAACTAATTTACTAATCTGTTTAGCTATATTCCTAAATTTCTGCTGTTATCCTATTTTATCAGCTGATATTTTATCATCCAATTTGAATGTTGATTTAACAAACCAAGATATTATGAAAAACCAAGATATGTTGAAATATCGTGATATAGGTTTCATAGTTTGTTTTTTATTTTTTATATTATGGTATTTCATAAGTCAAATGTGGAAAGTTATTGGTAGATATGAAATTGCCCCCATGAGCAAGTGGAAAAAAATTACTAAATTAATAAGTAGTCTTAATAAAATTCAAGCCTGGAGGTATTTAATCGGGAGTATAATCTTATTTTCTACATTTTTAATACAAATGTTTGATGACTCTCCAGCTCAACCTATATTAGCAATTGTTGGAGTTTTGTTTACTATAGTAATACTTGTTATAACTGCTATTTTTCTATTTCTTCAAATTAAGATATTAGCGATATTATGTATAGAATTGATCAAGTACTTATATTTTTGGATAAGGGGGCACATTATTAATGCTTAACAAAAAATATTATGATCTGCTAATTTTTTTAGCCGTGGTACTTAATTTAACTGGTTTCTTTGCTATAGTCATAGCCATGGACCCATCTAGGATAAGTACTGCCTTAATCGTACTTCTGCTTGGCTGGTTATGCATAACACAAGCTTGGAGATTTGTCCGTAAAATTTTAGGCCCAATCAACGACAAATGGGGACATATTTTTAATCTCATCATAAGATTTGATATAATTGAGATTAGAAAATATATCATGCTCACAATATGTTATTTCGCTATATTGGGGTCAAAAATGTATATAGGCACAGATTTAGAAATGTTCGCAATATTCATAGCTGCAATAACATCCCTATCAACTTTTATCCTAGTTATTATTTTTATGATTCAGCAGGCAAAGATATTAATTGTTTTATCCAAGAGAGCAACTATTTGGCTTTATTTTCGGATAAAATACGCAAATATATTTTAAGAGAATCAGGCTGGTACAACTTCATATTCCATATCACTTTTAAGTAACGTTTGCTTCCCAGGCAATGCAAACTCTGGGTGCTTAATTAAGATATCTTCTATCCACTTGATATTTCTATTAAACTTATAATCTTATTATTTAAATTTGATGACAGATGATTAGGGATATGAATATCATAAATAAATAAAATATTGAATACCAAAAAAGTTTTTTAGCATAAATATAATGTGGATCATCAAATAACTTTAAACAGATATATAAAAATATACTATTAAGTACCGAAATGATCAGTAAATAAAAGGAATTCGTTTTTAGCGCAAAATAAGGCAGATAAGTGACTATTACCATTAACAAGGAGTAATATAATATTTGTCTCTTTGTATATGGTTCGCCTTTAATCACTGGCATCATAGGTATTCCTACTATACGGTAATCTTGTGATCTGAATAATGCTAAAGCCCATGAATGTGGTGGGGTCCACATAAAGATTATTAAAAATAATATTATAGGCTCTATAGAGATTTGTGCTGTAACAGAAGTCCAACCGATTACGGGTGGTAATGCTCCTGATACACCACCTATAACTACATTATATATAGAAGAACGCTTAAGCCATATAGTATATATAAATATATAATATAATATTGTTATAGCAAGTAATATGGCAGACAAAATATTAATACATACAGCCATCATCACTACTGATAAAATTCCAGTAATAACACCAAAAGCTAGTGCCTCTTCTGAAGGTATCAGCTTCTTTACAGTAGGTCGCTTTTGGGTACGACGCATTATAGTGTCGATGTCAATATCATACCACATATTAATAGCTGCAGCAGAACCAGCGCCTAATGCAATAAATAATATAGCTTCAAATGAAATGAGTGGATGAATATAACCAGGCGCTAAAAACATCCCACACAAAGCAGTAAATACAACCAAAGACATTACTCTTGGTTTCATTAATGATATATAATCTCTAAATGAAGAGTTGATAATTGAAGATTGAGATATACTAACTTTATTCATCCTCTTTTATAACAGGGATTTCACTATAAGTATGATAAGCAGGCGGTGAAGAGACGGTCCATTCTAAAGTAGTAGCTCCTGATCCCCATGGATTTGCTGGACAATCTTTCCCTCTTCTTAAGGTATAAAAGATTATAAATACAAAGAAAAACGCAGCTGCCATAGAGATTACTGAACCAATACTAGATACTAAATTCCAACCTGCAAAAGCGTCAGGATAATCAGGGATCCTTCTAGGCATGCCAGCTAACCCTAAGAAATGTTGTGGAAAAAAAGTCATGTTTACGCCTACAAATGTTAACCAGAAATGAGTTTTACCCATCCATTCAGGGTATTGTTTACCAGACATTTTACCAAACCAATAATAGAAACCTGCAAAAGCACTAAATAATGCACCTAAAGACATCGTGTAGTGAAAATGTGCTACAACATAATAAGTGTCATGTAATACTCTATCAATAGCAGAATTTGATAATACAACACCTGTTACACCACCAATAGTAAATAATATTATAAATCCAACTGAAAATAGCATCGGGGTTTTGAAACTAATCGATCCACCCCACATAGTGGCGATCCAGCTGAATATTTTAATACCAGTTGGAACTGCAATTACCATAGTGCCTGCAGTAAAATATAATAATGCATTATAGCTGAGACCTACAGTGAACATATGATGTGCCCATACTACAAAACCGATAAAGCCAATTATAATCATAGCGCATACCATCCCTGTATAACCAAAAATTTTCTTTCTGGAAAAAGTTGCTACTACTTCAGATATAATACCAAAACCTGGTAATATCACTATATATACTTCTGGATGTCCAAAAAACCAAAATAAATGTTGAAATAAAACCGGATCCCCGCCCCCTTCTGGAGAAAAGAAATGAGTATTAAAATTGCGGTCAAATAATAACATAGTAATTGCACCTGCAAGTACAGGTAACGCTAAAACCAACAAAAATGCAGTAATTAAGATAGACCAAACAAATAATGGCATTTTAAATAATCCCATGCCCGGAGCACGCATATTAAAAGTTGTAACTATTATATTGATTGCTCCTAATATTGACGACATACCAGCTAAATGAAGGCTAAGTATTGCCATGTCAACAGCTGCGCCGGGGTGACCCAATAAATTACTTAAAGGGGGATATAATGTCCAACCTGTACCAGCTCCTCCACCTATCATGCTTGATGTCAGTAGTAATAAAAATGCAGGTACTAATAGCCAAAAACTAATATTGTTGAGTCTTGGAAAGGCCATATCGGGTGCACCTATTAAAATTGGTACAAACCAGTTGCCAAATCCACCAAACAATGCTGGCATAATCATGAAAAATACCATAATTAATGCATGGGCAGTGATTAATACATTATATAATTGATGATCATGCCCCAAAAAATCTGAACCAGGCACTGCTAACTGCAAGCGGAATAATACAGAAAATAATCCCCCTACTAATCCTGCAAAAACTGCGAATATAATGTATAAACTACCAATATCTTTATGGTTAGTGGAAAATAACCATCTTTTTAGTCCTGTAGGCGTATCGTGATCTGTCATTTTTACTAAACTTAATTTGAATTGAGACTATAAGTTATCATTTTATTAGATATTTTTTCTGATAGAGAAGCAAATTTTATCTTAGCTTCTGCTATCCAAGCACTAAATTCTTCTTCACTCACAACTTCAATTGCGATTGGCATAAATCCATGATTTATACCACATAATTCTGAACATTGTCCATAATAGACTCCTTTTTTATCAATTTTTGCCCATGTTTCATTAACCTTACCAGGTACGGCATCAGTTTTAATTCCAAGTGCAGGTACTGCAAAACTATGTATGACATCCGATGCAGTAATTAAAAATTTTACTACTTTTCCTTGAGGTACTATAATTCTATTATCCACTTCTAATAACCTTAATTGACCTGGTTTTAAGTCTTTGGTTTCTATCATACGACTATCAAATTCTATCCCATCATTATCAGGATAGGAGTAGCTCCAATACCATTGCGAACCAACAACTTTAATTGTTAAATCTGCTTTAGGAATATGTTCAGCCATTTTCAATATGCTAAAGGAAGGTATCGCTATTATTATCAAAATAATTACAGGTATCACTGTCCAAATAATTTCTAAAGTAATATTATGTGTAAAACTAGCAGGAATAGGGTTTGCTTTTGCATTAAATTTGATAGCTACATATAATACTAAAAATATTACAAATGCTACAATGGCAGTAATAATTATAAGTAGGAAGTTATGAAAATGATGTAATTCATTCATTATTGGGCTTGCAGCTTCTTGAAAATTGATCTGCCAAGGATGTGGTTGGTCCGCAAGCGCTGTGTTTCCTACTAAAATACTAATGATAAAATAGATAAATCCTTGCATTTATTTAATATCCATAACTATTAGTTACTGAGAAATAAGAGTTATTTTTAATTTTTCTAAACAAATTAAAATATAACATAATAAAATATACATCTTATCAAACAAAGATTCAATTAATTAATAAAGGTTTGGCTTATCATATATGATATTAAAGCTGAAAAATTACACTTTTTTAGAAGTTTATGGTAGTGTTCTAATAATCTGATAGGGCTAATTAATTAATTTTTAGCTAAAACTGAAAAGAGATTAGGTACAAACCTACACCACAGTTGGCTCACGAATTATTTAAAATTATAAGCCAATAATGTAGTAAATCTTGCTGTGTTTACGTCCGAGAGCTATATATTTTTCTCTTAAGTTAAATCTCAACAATAACTAATCAGCATAATAAAATAATGTTGTTTGCCATGACTTAATATGTTCTAATTTGATGCTAATTTTGCCATTGATTTTGCAGTATAACCTCGTTTAACCCAACAATTTTTTGCTGGAGACAAATCTTCTGCTACGGCACCTCTATCGTCAAATACAAAACATTCTCCTTGCCACATTTTATTTTTGTTTTTGGTATCCTCAAGATATTGTAATATACCTCCTTTTAAATGATATACTTCTTTAATACCTTTGTCTTTAAGTAAGGCAGTCGATTTTTCACATCTAATACCACCAGTACAAAACATTGCTACTTTTTTTCCTTTTAAATGATCAATATTTGCATCAGTCCACTCAGGTAATTGCTTGAATGTTTCAGTTTGCGGATTAATAGAATTTTTAAATGTACCAATTTTTATTTCATAATCATTACGTGTATCAATAGTAATCACATCTTTCTGACAAATAAAATCATCCCAATCATGAGTTTCAATATATTGGCCCTTTAAGTTTTCTACATCAAAATTGTCTTTATATTTTAATGCTACTATTTCATTTTTAATCTTGACTTTAATTTTGGAAAAAGGCTGTATTTTACAATAATTTATTTTAGCATTAATGTCCTTTGCATTAGTAAGTTTTTCTATTTCTTTCAATAATAATTGTACATTTTCAAGGCTGCCTGAAATCGTACCGTTAAATCCCTCATGTGCTATTAATACTGTACCACGTATATATTTCTTTTTTGCAATATATAATATTTTTGGCAATAACATGTTAACATCTTTTATAGATACAAAACTATAAAAACTTAGAACAGCAATTTTTTCTTCTAGATTCATTTCTTACCTTAAAACTTTTAAATTTTTATATAAAATATCACGGTCATAGTGCTATTATTTTTAAATAACGCATATAATAACATAAAAGAAGTATAAAGTGTAGCAAATCCATTAAGCTTATTAATGATGATTAGTACAAAATCCTCATACTATGTAAAAACTAAATTTATATATAATCAAAATTTTACTTTAAATTAAATACAGCTTTTAAAGAGGGTTTTTCATATGAATCCACACCCTCAATTTTCTTAAGATATCTGGTAATTATGATTGTAAAAGGTAATAATAATAGTTCGTAGAGAACTTTTGTAAGAGTCAGTGTTGCTGCAAAGTGAATTAACATCTTTACATTCATTAGGTGACCAAAGGCGATAGTAGCAAAAACTAAAGTTTCTAAGAATGCCCCTACACAAGTACTTAAGATTGCTCTTAAAGCAAAATTTTTACCCTTAAAGATAATTTTTAGATGGGATAAGGCGTAAGCATTAAGTAATTCACCAAAAAAATAGCTAGTTAATGAGGCCATTACTATTCGAGGTGCAAAACTAAATATTTTGGCAAACGCTTCGTGATTACTATGCTCTGGAGCAGGTGGAAGTAGAACAATTATATATAATATTAAAGTTAAGAATATATTAAAAAATAATGCCGACCATATTACACGTCTACTAATAGAAAAACCGTATATTTCGGTCAACATATCATTTAGTACATATAACATCGGAAATAATATGATCCCTCCCGGTAAAATTAAATTGCCAAATGATACTAGTTTTATTGCTCCCAAATTAGAGCCTATTAACAAGACTACAAAAGCAAGGTTAATAAAATTTAAGTATTTAAAATTTTTCTTATTAGAAGTATTATTGATTTCTTGTTTTAATTTTAAGTTTTCTTCCATAAGTGCCTCACATTTAATTACAATTAGGTTGTTTGTTGTAATGACGCCAAAATTCTTCCCAATTACGAGAGTGTGTCGCTCCCTTAATTATTTTATGTTTCACGCAAGTCGAACTAGATTTGAGTACATATTCTTCTGCAATAAATGGTGGTACTACACGATCTAATTCACCGCTTAAATGCATTTGGGGTACAAATTTTACTTTTTCAGCATAATCTATTGGGTTAATAGAACCTTTCATTGGTAGCGATCTATGATGCGATGTAAATTTCTTAATATCGAGATTGCCTCCAATTGTAATAATATCCGATACATTTTGATTGCGGCTTGCAATTAATATTGCTATGCCGCCTCCACCTGAATAGCCTACTAAACTGAAATTTTTATTTCCACTAATTTTATTTATTACTTGATTAATATTATCTACAACTTCTTCAGCAAATCTTTTTGTGGTCCAATAAGAATTATTACTGCATTTAGGGTTGAGTGCTTTAGAATATTGGCAAGGTCGAGCTATATATATTATATTTGGTCTTGAATCTAGCATCATTATATTAATTAATACTGGTCTTTTTGGTGTAGGATCAGGAGAAATGCCAGTTTTAGTCGCTACTCTGCCGTCACCCTCAATATAAAAGACATAAGGAGCATTTGCAGAAGTGATTTTTTGGTAAGTGGTAAGAGTAAAATCTGTTCCACTTACTAATTGTTCTTTGAATCCTTGTGGAATATAAGAAGATGATTTAAGACTTTGGTTGGATGGCGTACAACCAACCAAAAATAGTATTAATAATAGATAAATATTTTTACCAAGGTATTTCGTCATCAATATCACTATTTTCAAAATCTTTTGAGAATTTATTATCCGGTTTAGTACGTGTTTCTGAAGAAAAACCATTATTATCACTTTTTGCGTCAAGTAGAATTAATGTAGCATTATAACCTTGTAGTACCACTTCGGTAGTATATTTTTCTTGATTATTATCATCATTCCATTTTCTTGTCTGTAACTGGCCCTCAATATATATTTTTGAGCCCTTTTTTACATAATTTTTTACTACTTTTACGAGTCCTTCAGAAAAAATAACAATTTTATGCCATTCGGTTTTTTCCTTTTTTTCCCCTGTCACTTTATCCCGCCAACTATCACTAGTTGCAATGCTAAAATTTGCTATTTCTTTTCCATCATTAGTGGTTCTAATTTCTGGATCACGTCCTAAATTACCAATTAATACTACTTTATTTAAACTACCGGCCATATACTTCTCAATTTTTTAACTATAAACTTGCTTTAATTTAATATTATCGTCACCAAAAAACTAGAACTGAAAAATTTAGAACTTCTAGTAAATTAGCAATATTTTAAACTAACTAATTTAAGCTATATCATAAAAAAAACTCTCATAAAACAAGTTTTTTTGAAGAGATTGATTTTCTGATTCAACTAATAATGTGTTATATTGATAGCTATTTTAGTCTTTTGTTAATTTGGCATTACCACCTGAAATCCGTAAACTTTAGCGCTATAATCTCTGATCAGATTTAATATAGAATCATTTTTTATAGTTGTTTCCGGATTATATAAACGATGTTTTTTAAGCGGAATAATAATTTGTAGAGAATCACGATTTACTTTTTCTGCTCGGAGATTTAAGTGTGGTTGCATATCATGTACTTTATTGGGGTAAATAGTAACAAAGACAAATTCTCCTAGATTATTTGTTGTTGCAATACCGTTTCCAGTAAAACTATGTCCATCATTGGATATATTTATTAAGGATGGATCTGCGATGTTACGTAATGGTTTATAAGGATATTTCCCTGTACAATCTACCTGCCATAAATAAATTTTAGCATCTGAAATAGGTTTGCAGCTTGTATCTACCAATTTTCCATAAATAATAATTCTTTCGCCGCAGAATAACGGAGTTTGCCCAGCTTGATTTAATAAATTATTGGAAGTTATAAATTCATCGGGTTCATAATCATTAGATGCCGTTTCATTTGGCGTGCAACTCGCGGCTAAAATAACTTGGTAATATAATATACAAAATAATATAGTAAATAAATTTACAACTTTCTTTAGATTCATACAATTATTATTAGAAGTTTATTGATAAAAATATTAGTAGTAAATACTATATCAGATCAATGATAATATGATTGTATAAATTTTTCTTTTCATTAAGGTGATATTAAATCCCCTTATTTATGTATTTTTCTAACTTCACGAGTTGTAATGATAGATTGCTCTTCGTGATAAATACTATGTTTTAAGAAATTGTTATTTAAATGCGGATAATCAATTCGCCAATGTGCTCCTCTACTTTCACAGCGCCATAAAGCTGCGCGTATCGTCGCTTTGCTTGATATAATCATATTAGCTAGTTCGCTATAATGTTGAAATTCACTATTCCATTTTAGAGATTTATCTTTAATGCCTATTTTGTGATATTGATTTTCTATCTTATTAATTTTAAGCCAAGCGATTTGTAATTGTTCATGAGAACGAAATATCCCTACATATCTGCTCATCATTCCCTTCATCTTTTCTCGCAAATTTGTCAAATTTCCAGCGGGTTTCAAGAAAACGCTCATCCATTCTTTCTGTAAGTTATTAGTTATATTTTCTATATTTAGGAACATTTCCTCTGTAATAGGAGTAATTTTAGACGAAGTAATATGAAGAGTGCTTTTATACGCAAAACTGATCAAGTCTAGTAAAGAATTACAACCTAATCTTCCTGCTCCATGGACGGATATGCAAGCTGCTTCACCAATTGCATATAAGCCTTTGATAATATTTTCTACGTTATTACTTATTTTAACCACTTGGCAATTATTGTTAGTGGGAATGCCACCCATTGTGTAATGCGCTGCGGGGGCAATAGGTATTAATTCTTTACTCGGGTCAATGTGTAAAAAATTTGTACAATTCTCATATACTGTAGGTAAATTTTGTTTTATATATGTATTGGTTAAATGTCTTAAATCTAGCCACACATGGTTTTTATTTTTTCCTGCACCATTTCCTAGAAGAATTTCAGTAGATATTGCTCTGGCTACCACATCTCTAGTAGCTAATTCTTTAAAATGAGCATCATATTTATCCATAAAAGCTTCGAAATTGTTATTAAGCAGAATGCCACCTGCAGAGCGTGCTGCTTCAGTAATTAAAACGCCTATTTCACTAATAGCAGTTGGATGAAATTGTACAAATTCCATATCTTGAAGACCTATTCCTGCTCTACTAGCTAAGCCATTACCATCACCAGTACAAACTGAGGCTGATGTTGTAGTATTATATATCTGACTATGCCCTCCTGTTGCTATAATGATGTTGCGACCCAAAAGGGAGAACATTTTTCCTGAATCAATATTCCAACAAAATACACCGTGACAAGTATTATTATTTTTTTCTATTAGTAGATCTAGTGCAAAGACAAAATCATAAAACTTAATTTTTAAATCACAGGCTTTTTGATATAATACCTGCATTATATTATGGCCAGTTTTGTCTTTAGAAAAACACGCACGATGTGCTAATTCCCCTTGGCCGAAATTAGTGGTTTGACCTCCATAAACTTTTTGATCAATTTTTCCTTCATAATTAATATCAAATTCTACCCCCCAATCTGCCAACAGTTTAACTAAATTAGGTGCTTCTTGGCACATAAATTCTACAGAATCTTCGTCTGCAAGTCCTGCAGATGCTTTGATAGTATCATAAGCATGCCAACGCCAATCGTCGAAACTTATGTTGCCAAAACTAGCATTAATACCGCCTTGTGCAGCTACTGTATGACTTTTTAAAGGATGAACTTTGCTAATAATTGCAACTTTGAGTCCTTTTTTTGCGGCTATGATAGCAGAAAATAAACCAGCGCCGCCACTACCAATAATTAACACATCATATATATGTTTTTTCATCAAGAATATGTATATTAGTTTATTTTCAAATATAAGCTTGTTATCTTTGAGATATTATAAATTATAACCTTAAATTATGCAAAAGCTTCTTACTTTAGCAATAACTGTAACTATTATATATCTAGTAATTACTCACTCTTCTGCTTTATTACAGTTAAGAGAACGCACTTCTCAGAAATTAAGTGATACAAATTCAGAAAATATAGTTTCAGATTTTCAGTCAAAAGATGAAATAGAAATGAAAGGTAATATTGTTGAGAGGGCTTTATCTAATGTGATATATAATATTTTACAAACTGAAGAAGGAAAAATATTTTTTGAAAATTTGATCAAGCCAATTAACGAACCAATTGCGGGGAAGTCAAATATACAAATTAATGACGTGGATTTCTTAACACCATTATTAAAAATAAATAATTTTGGTACAGGTACTGAAGGGCCAGCCTCCTGTGGACATGTCGTTACAATCCATTATAAAATATTATCTCTTAATAACATTCTAATAAAAGAAGGACACGATACTATTACTTTAGGTTCTAACAAGTTAGCGCCTGGATTAGATATAGTAGTAATCGGTATGAGAGTAGGTCAAACACGCCATGCAACTATTCCGACTAAATATTTTTCTACAGATCCAAAACAACAAAATTCCTATTTTAAGTTACAAGTGACTTTACACAATATTATCCCAAATAATTATGTAGAGGATGCAAAAATATTTGATGATCAAATTTCTTATAGATTACCATTAGTATGTGGCATGAAAGCAGAATTTGACGCTCGTATCACTGACTTGGGACGTAATAAAGTGATATTTGACTCAAAAAGCAACGGTAAAACCTTAAGAATGCAAATTGGTGATATTAAATATCCAGTAATATTTTCTCATGCCTTACATAATAAAATTACTTCAGGGACTCGTACAGTAATTACAAAAGGTAAATACTTGAAATCTTATTTATCTGACTATAGTATCATTTTTCCGAAAGAAAAATTTCCTGAGCAAAATCTTTATATGATTGAGTTTTCTAATTTTGCTGCTAATTCACACAATCATTTTGTAAAATAATTAGTACAAATTCCTAGGGCTTCATCAAATTACTTAGTTTTTTCAATATATAATTTAAGTGTTGCAATATTGCTGCTAAGAAGTGTATTATATTTAATTTGAAGTAACATATTCTAAATAATCAATTAACCCACACTATTAGATAGATGCAAGAATATCTGAAAATACGCGGCGCAAAAGAACATAATCTAAAAAATATCGACGTCGATTTACCCAAGAACAAGTTTATAGTAATCACAGGTCTGAGTGGTTCTGGCAAATCTTCCCTAGCTTTTGATACAATATATGCGGAAGGACAAAGAAGATATGTTGAAAGTCTTTCTTCTTATGCTAAGCAATTTTTAAATCTCCAAAATAAACCAGATGTAGAATCTATATCTGGTTTGTCGCCTGCAATTGCGATAGATCAAAAAACTACTTATAAAAATCCTCGTTCTACAGTCGGAACTATTACTGAAATCTATGATTACTTAAGGCTTCTATATGCAAGGGTGGGAGTACCTTATTCACCTTTCACAGGATTACCTATAAAAAGTCAGTCTATATCAGAAATGGTTGATATAGTTAAAGCTTTACCAGAAGAAACTAAAATTTTTATATTATCTCCTATAATACGCGGTCAAAAAGGAGAATTTCGCCGTGAATTAATGAACATGAAAAAGCACGGCTACCAAAGACTTTATCTAAATGGAGAATTACATGAAGTTGATCATTTTCCTAAAATTGACAAAAATAAAAAACATACTATTGAAGTAATTATTGACCGTGTGGTGATCGCAAATAATCTAGGTAATAGAATTGCAGAAAGCTTGGAGGCCTCACTTGCAATGGCTAACGGACTTACATATGTTGAAATACATTCTTTACCAGAAGATTATAAGGGTGAATATAAAATTGGCGATAGAATAATATTTTCCGAGAAATATTCTTGTCCTGAATCTGGTTTTTATTTAGAAGAAATAGAACCTAGGATATTTTCATTTAATAGTCCATTTGGCGCTTGTAAAGCTTGTGAAGGTCTAGGCAAAGAGTCATATTTCAATCCTACGCTAATAGTACCAGATGAAACTATTAGCATCAAAGATGGTGCAATAGTACCTTGGGGTAAATCTTCTTCTAAATTTTTCCAAGATACATTAATTTCTTTAGCTAAACATTATAAATTTACTCTTGACCAAACTTTTCAGGAATTAGATGCAAAAATTAAACAAATATTATTTTACGGATCAGGAGAAGAGAAAGTTAGATTTGAGTATCATGATGATAGAAAAACAGAAATTATAGAACAAAGCTTTGCTGGCATTATTCCAAGTCTAAAAGAGAAATATAAAAAAATTGATACTGCGTGGATGAAAGAAGAGCTTGGACGTTTTATGTCTAAGCAAAATTGTTCAGTGTGCCAAGGGCATCGTTTAAAAACAGAATCATTATGTGTAAAAATTGATGATCTAAATATAGGTGAAGTAGCTAATAAAACTATTTTAGAAGCACAAAAGTGGTTTAATGATCTTAACCTTAAATTAACTAGGCGCCAACAAGAAATAGCTGAGCGCATAGTGAAAGAAATACAAGAAAGATTAAAGTTTTTGTGTAATGTGGGTCTTGAATATCTTACTTTATCGAGAGAGTCTGGCACTTTATCTGGCGGTGAAAGTCAGAGAATCAGATTAGCTTCGCAAATTGGTTGTGGTCTAAGTGGGGTATTATATGTATTAGATGAACCATCAATTGGTCTACATCAGCGTGATAATTCACGTCTCATTACTACACTAAAAAATCTAAGAGATTTAGGTAACACAGTCATTGTAGTAGAACATGATGATGAAACAATGCTTGAATCAGATCAATTATTAGATATAGGGCCAGGAGCAGGAGTACATGGCGGTCGTATTATAGCGCAAGGTACCCCACAAGAAATAATGAATTCAGAACATAGTATTACTGGTCAATATTTGAGTGGACGCAAATATATTATGGTGCCTGATAAGCTTCGCATAGGCCATGAAGGCAAAGAAATAGTACTAGCCGGTGCTTGTTCTAATAATCTTCGTGATTTAACTATGCGTATTAAACTTGGTACTTTTACTGCTATCACTGGTGTATCTGGTAGTGGTAAGTCAAGTTTAGTAATCAACACATTTTATAAAGCAGCTCTGAAAAAAATAGAGCCTGGCACTAAGGTATATCCTGGAAAGTATAATAGTATAACAGGCTTAGAAAATGTTGATAAAATCATCGATATTAATCAATCGCCCATAGGTAGGACTCCAAGATCAAACCCCGCTACATATACTGGTGCTTTTACACCGATTCGTGACTGGTTTGCAGAATTACCTGAATCAAAAATTAGGGGCTATAAGGTTGGACGTTTTTCGTTCAATGTTAAAGGTGGTAGATGTGAAGCGTGCCAGGGTGATGGCTTAATTAAGATTGAAATGCATTTTTTACCAGATGTATATGTTAATTGCGACGTATGTAATGGCAAGCGTTATAACCGTGAAACTTTGGAAGTAAAGCATAGAGGCAAAAATATTGCGGATGTTTTAGAGATGAACGTCGAAGATGCTGCTGATTTTTTCCAAAATGTGCCAGCGATTTATGAAAAATTAGCAACACTTGATGAGGTAGGTTTGGGATATATAAAAATAGGACAATCCGCTACAACTTTATCTGGTGGGGAAGCGCAAAGGGTCAAGTTAGCCAAAGAATTATCTAAACGCTCAACGGGTAAGACATTATATATATTAGATGAACCAACCACAGGATTACATGTGCATGATATTAGCCGATTGCTAGAAGTACTGCATAAGTTAGTTGATAAAGGCAATACTGTAGTGGTAATTGAACATAATATGGAAGTGATAAAAACAGCAGATTATATTATTGATATCGGGCCTGAAGGTGGTGATAAGGGGGGAGCAATAGTCGTAGAAGGTACCCCACAAGAAGTAGCTGCATGCGATAGTAGTCACACTGGAAGATACTTAAAGAGTTATTTAGAAAATTATCATAAAAATTGTATAAGTCAGTCCAAAAATTAAATTAATAGTGTTACAAAGCTGTGGCTTCTCAGGAGATATACTAGCTTATCGTTGAGTGTTATTAGTATAATAAATATCGTGGCTAGTTATAGAATAGATTTATCTCTTCTAAAAAATTAATTATTAATTGAAACAAAATTGATTATATCGATTAAGCTGAGGGGGGATTATGTTATTGCTATAGTCAAGGAGCCTATCAATTCTTTTAGTTAATCTCGAAACTATATTGCAATTTAAAAAAACTTTTAAAATACCTAGTAAACTTGACAATTTAGATAGCTCATGACTATACTAAACTGCAATTATTTTATCCAAATTATCTTCTGAAATATATGAATAATAATTCTTTTACCTTAAAAGATAAGCGACCTCTATCTCCGCATTTGACTATATATAAACCCCAAATCAATACAATTTTGTCAATAGGTCATAGGATAAGTGGTTTTGGCTTATTCATGATGTTGTTATTTTTTGGGTGGGTTTTTACATTATGGGTATTTAATGGATTTAGTGATGTATATAGCGAATTATTTAGCTATAAATTAGTTAAATTGCTGTTAGCTATGACAAGCTATGGATATTTTTATCATTTATGTACCGGTATCAGGCATTTATTTTGGGATATAGGAATTGGATTTTCTATTAAATCTGTTGATATTAGTGGTTACATAGCAATAATTATTTCATTTATAATGACAATTATATTTTGGTATATGATTCTAGGAGGCTTAGCGTGAGCAATAAATATAAGTCAGATTTAAAAATCGCGAAAAATTTAGGATCGGCTGGTCATGGCTCTGGACACTGGATTAAACAAAGAGTATCAGCATTAATCATTTTGCTATTCACTTTCTCAACTTTGATCATCATATATGATGTTACTCAAGCAGAATATAAGAAGGAAGTAATTGATATATTAAAGCGTCCACAAAATATTATTATCATTGCATTAGTTTTTTTATCAGCCTTATATCATGCATTATTAGGAGTGCAGGTGATAATAGAAGATTATGTGCATTGTAGAGTACTGAAAATCTTTACGCTTTTATTTACCCAAATAATTTCACTCATAACAGCTGTTAGTTTTGCTACGGCATTAATATATTTAATGAGTTTATAGATGTCAGAATATAATATAGTTACACATGAATTTGATATAGTAATTGTAGGTGCTGGTGGTGCAGGTCTTCGAGCTACTTTAGGGATGGCAGAAGCAGGTTTTAATACAGCATGTATTTCCAAAGTGTTCCCGACACGTAGTCATACAGTGGCAGCACAAGGTGGAATTAGCGCTGCACTTGGCAATATGGGCCCAGATGATTGGCGTTGGCATATGTATGATACTGTTAAAGGCTCAGATTGGCTAGGAGATCAGGACGCAATTGCTTATATGTGCAAGCATGCTGCAGAAAGTATTATAGAATTGGAGCATTATGGGGTACCGTTCTCTCGTAATAAAGATGGCAAAATATATCAAAGACCATTTGGCGGTATGACTACGGAATATGGTAAAGGTAAAGCAGCTCAAAGAACTTGTGCAGCGGCAGATAGAACGGGTCATGCGATTTTACATACTTTATACCAGCAATCATTGAAACATAAAGCTCAATTCTTTATAGAATATTTTGCCACTGACTTGATTATGGAGGGCGGAGAATGTAAAGGAGTAATGGCTTGGAATTTAGATGATGGCAGTTTGCATGTATTCAGAGCTCATAAAGTAGTTTTAGCTACAGGTGGCTACGGGCGTGCTTATTTTTCAGCCACTTCTGCTCATACTTGTACTGGAGATGGTGGTGGAATGTGTATTAGGGCTGGGATTCCGATGCAAGATATGGAATTTGTCCAATTTCATCCGACAGGAATTTATGGAGCAGGTTGCCTGATCACCGAAGGTTCAAGAGGTGAAGGTGGATATTTAGTCAACTCAGAAGGGGAGCGATTCATGGAACGTTATGCGCCTTCTGCTAAAGATTTGGCCTCACGAGATGTTGTATCGCGTGCAATAACGATGGAGATTAGAGAAGGAAGAGGCGTAGGAGAGCATAAAGATCATGTATATTTACATCTTAACCATTTACCTGAAGAAGTATTACATAAGAGGTTACCTGGTATCTCAGAAACGGCAAAAATTTTTGCCGGAGTAGATATCACGAAAGAGCCAATACCCGTTATTCCTACTGTGCATTATAATATGGGTGGAATCCCAACTAACTATCATACAGAAGTAGTGACTGTAAATAATGGACAGGTGCAAGTAATTCCTGGTTTGATGGCAATTGGAGAAGCGGCTTGTATTTCTGTGCATGGTGCAAATAGATTAGGTTCAAACTCACTATTAGACTTAGTAGTGTTCGGGCGAGCTGCTGCTATTCGTGCACGGGAAACTTTGGAAAGAAATAAAGCACATCTACCATTAAAAACTAATATAGTTGAATCGTTATGTAATAGAATCACTAAGATTAGGAATTCTGATGGTAATATTGCTGTAGCGGATTTAAGGCTTAAAATGCAAAGAATAATGCAAAGTCATGCGGCAGTATTTCGTACTAGAGATACTTTGCAAGAAGGAGCGAAGCTCATAGATGAGATTAGGGCAGAGTATAAAAATATTAAAATCACAGATAAATCAATGATTTGGAATAGTGATCTGGTAGAAGCTTTGGAGCTAGAAAATTTACTTGATCAGGCGGTGCTTACAATGCATGCAGCTTTAAACCGTGAAGAAACTAGGGGAGCCCATGCACGTGAAGATTTTGTCGATAGAGATGATGAAAAATGGATGAAACATAGTTTATTATGGCTGGAATCTGGAGGCAAAGTGAGGATTAACTATAGGCCGGTAATATTTGATACAACAGGCTTTGATGTGGAAACTGTCCCACCAGTAAAAAGAGTTTATTAGAGGAATAATATGGCTGATTTGAGATTACCACCAAATTCGAGAGTTCAGAAGGGCAAAACTTATTCAGTTAATTCTAACACTCAACAAGTCAAACAATTAAAGATTTACCGATATAATCCAGATAGTGCAGAAAATCCACGATTAGATAGTTATGAAATAGACCGTAAAAATTGTGGTCCTATGGTGCTTGATGCTTTAATTAAAATTAAAAATGAAATTGATCCTACATTAACTTTCAGAAGATCTTGTCGTGAAGGTATTTGTGGAAGTTGTGCGATGAATATTGATGGAACGAACACACTTGCCTGTACTAAACCTATTGATGATATTGAAGGAGATATTAAGATATATCCATTACCACATATGAATGTCATTAAGGATTTGGTACCTGATATGACGCATTTCTATGCGCAATATGCTTCTATTGAACCATGGCTCAAAAGTGATACACCTACTTCACGAGATCTTGAAAGATTACAGTCTGAGGAGGATAGAGAAAAGTTAGACGGCTTATATGAATGTATTTTATGCGCTTGTTGCTCCACTTCCTGTCCGAGTTACTGGTGGAATGGTGATAAATATTTGGGGCCTGCGATCTTATTACAAGCTTATAGATGGATTGTTGATTCGCGCGATGATGCAACAGGAGAAAGGCTTGATCATTTAGAAGATCCATTTAAGTTATATAGATGTCATACGATAATGAATTGTACTAAAACTTGTCCAAAAGGTTTGAATCCAGCCAAAGCAATTGCTAATATCAAGCAAAAAATTATAGAGAAACAAGGGCTATGAAATTTTTACTTAATTATATTTTGATATTGGTTCAAAAATTTTTCTCTCGTGATCGCGCGTTTTTCGAGTTTAGAAATATATTACATGTATATAGTGCTACGTTAATTGTACTAATGCCTAATGTAACTTATGCAGTAGAGCATAAAACTTTAATGAATTATTTTACAGATAACTTAGTCTTTGTTATAATATATAATGGCGGATGGTATAGTGTTGGTACTATAGTTATCATTACTATATTATCTATGATTTCGCAAAGGTTTAAAGAAATATTTCTGAGTATATTTCTGGCAATTTGTGGAATATTTTTAATGATGTTATTATATGAAGCCTATGAAGATTTTAGGTGGATCCCTGAAGCAGCTGAAACTTATTAGTAGCTAAATTATAACCTTTAATTAAATTTCTCATTTAAAAATTTTACTTTTAAATGCTACTAATTCGTTAATTAGACATTATCTTGCTCGATTTCACAGAAATACCAAGCGTTATAGCAAATCCTTTGACATGATCCTAACCTCTATCCTGATTCTCTTTAATAAAACCTTATTGCTCTCTATCCTGATTCTCTTTAATAAAACCTTATTGCTCTCTATACTGATTTAACAATGCCGGGAAAGAGACAATTTTATCCTTGACTAAATATTACAATTAGTTTAAAATTAATTAATAAATTAACACTCTACAATGTAACTTATGTTAAATTTCAAAGTAGTACACAAAAATTCTGATAAAACCTATTATCTTATGTAACTCAGAATTTTAAGCTAAAACCCTGTGAATTTAAATTAAAAAGAAAATAGAGAGAAAAGTATGGTCGCATCTAGGATAAAGTTAGTAAAAAAAATATCCTACTTGCCAGAGGGATCAAGCCAGGAAGTTTGGACAAAAGGAATAGAAACTCCGCAAGAGCAGATTTTTAATGCTATTACATATGGTCAGATTGAAGAAGTTAAGCGATTGGTAGCAAATCAACCTCAATTAGTTAATGGACAATATAAAAAAACACCTAATTTATATCAAGCTATTCAATGTAAACACAAAGATATAGTTGAATTACTTATAGAAAAAGGAGCTGCAATTGATACCAAAGATGATGATGGCAACAATACTGTCTTACATAGCGCTATTCAATGTCAATCCAAAGATATAGTTGAATTACTTATAGATAAAAAAGCTAATATTGAGAGCCGAGATGACGAGGGCAAAACTCCTTTACATCATGGCGTCTACCACAATAATATCGACGCAATGAAATTACTTTTAGATGAAGGGGCTGAAATTAATATCCAAGATAACGAGGGCAGAACTCCTTTACATCTAGCAGCAGACCGCGCAATACATCTTACTTGTCAGGTGGAAGGAATAGAGCAACATTTTGAACTCGAAGATAATGGAATGGCTTGTTTCCTTCTAGATAACAAAGCTAAAGTTGATATCCCAGATCATGATGGTAACACTGCTTTATATTATGCTGCCTTGCGAGGCAATAGCACGATAATTAAATTGCTTCTAGAAAAGGATTCTTCAATTGATGCTCAATGTGTCAATCAACGCACGCCTCTAGACCTGTTGTTACCCATGGGTTGTGATATTGAGACAATATCACAATTTTTAAATCGATTTGCTTCACATGAGATAAAACTTAATCAAAAAAATGCATATATAATATTACAACGTCTTGAGACAGAATATATAAGATTTAATACTCAAGCAGAAGTATTCGAGGAATTGCAAGAAAACCTAAAATATTTCTTGCATCAATGTTGCCTTCAACAAAATTACGATTTCTGGGACAAGGATAACTTGAGTAATATTAGTGAATTATTTCAAATTCTAACTAATAGTAAAACTAAATCTGTCAGAGCTACTACTAATCAAGGAGCATTCACATTAAATGCAACAGAGAATGAGAAATCAGACAGTATTGATCCTTTCAATAAAAATAATAGAGAAGATATTGAAACAGTTCAAAGTAACACATTTTTTGATATGATTTTTTCACCTTTTAAAAAATTACTAAACTTTATTTGGCCTCAATCGGAAGATATAAGTAATAGTACAAATAGTGACATTTCTTCAGCAGCGTTACAAGATACTAATTCAGAATCTGAAGAAAGTCCGGATACTGATCATACTACTATATTATTATCTTGGAATAGTGTCTGGTTGTTACTAAAAAACGTATTTTGTTTCCCAGAACAAGAAGAGGTTACACCTGAGTTCACACCAGAAACCATTGGAGAAGAAGGGCAGCAATAAAAATTTATAAGGCTATATTAACAAGCAATAAGGAAATCACTTATTTAGTAGCTTAGCTATTGAAGATTATCAATGTTTGTTTCACGTGAAATAAGTTAATAAGAATGGATATAAGCAAATTGTACCATTGTATAAGTGCTCCGCCTTATATCCGCTGATATTAATATTACTCATAGCTACAAGTTTAAACTTCGATTTTTTTGAGCTCTTCTGTTTCAAGCTCGATTAATTCTGATTTCGAAGTAAATAATTGCATACGTTTAAGTGGTTCTTGTTTTTCGGAAGAAACATCTATACCAAGGGAACTCAATTTTTTTGACTTAGACAGTAAATTACGATTAAAAGAAGCAGCAAATTTATCATAATAATTTACTGCACTGGATAAACTATTACCTAATTTTGCCGAATGGTCAGCCATAGTGCTGACAGATGCAACTAATTTTTTTACTTCTTCTATAATCTGGAGATTATAATAAGCCATTTGCTGTTCAGAGATTTGAAATCTTGCAAAAGATAACATATTCATCAGACCTGAAGGACCTACTGGGAAAATATCAACATTCCATGCTTTATTTAAGAATTGTGAATCAGCATCTAATATTTTTTCAACCGCATGTTCGGTAGGTAAAAACATCAAAGTAATAATATTTGATATATCACTTTGTTTATTATTTAGATGTTTTTTAACAGATTCAGCATAATTTTTCCCGCTTAAAGATTTCAAATGCAAATTCATTGTCTTAGATAATTTTTGAGGATCACTATTTTGATCTACCAAAAATTTTGAAGCTTTGGAATCAATAACCATTAAACGACTATTAGGAAGAAATATTATTGCATCTGGGCGCAAGGCGGTTTTGTCTATTTCATCACTTACATTATATTGTAAATGAAAATCGATATTATTTTTTAGTCCTGAAGATTTAAGAATATTTTCTAAAGTAATTTCTGCTAATGCGCCGGCTCCAGAAGGAGATAAAAGGGAATTTTTGATAATATCTATAGTGTCACGCGATTGAGTGATGTCTTTATCAAGTGTGTTTACCATTTTGTAAATGCGCTCAAATTCAGAGTTAAATTTATTTACTGTTTTTTCGATATTTTGTTCCGATAATTTACGACTTTCTGCATTTTCTTTTTTGTTGATATCAATTAATTGTGCTGATAATTGATTACCAAGCTCAAATAAAGCTGCTTTTGTGGCATCGTTTGACTCTTGTCTTAGCTTCTTTGCTTCTTCGATTAGAGTGTCTTGAAAACGTATTTTCTCAGTTAATTGTTCGGTTTTACGGATAAATTCAATATTTTCGTGAGCAAGTCGCTCATTTTGAATGGAAAAATACTGAAATTGCTTATAAATCTCTTCATATTGGCTGTTTAATTTCACATGTTTGATCAATAATGCTATCATTGATACTAGTGACAATATAATTATGCTGATTAAGAAATATAAAATATATGTCAAATCCATTATTTGACTCCAATATAGTCAAAGAAATTGCGTAATTCTTGTCTTGCTGCAACATGAGATAAACTAAAAGATCTTTCAAATTCTATTTGATTTAAATCAAATAAGGTAAGTCCTTTAGGAAATAATTCTCGGTATATAACTCGTTCACTGAACCCTGGTGCTACTTTAAATGATAAGCGTTTTGATAATTTGTTTACAGCGTTGGCAATATTTCTTTTATTAATTGCATCAATATTACTTAATCGATTACGCATGACAAACCAATTTATACTACCACCATCCCTAGATGCTTTATTGATTTTTTGTTCCCAAATCATTTGACTATAAATTGAAGGTTTTGCCATTTCTAAATTATCAACAGTGATTTTAGCAATCACATCTAGATCTACAAAACTATCATTAATAGGAGTTATTATAGTATCCGCATACGAATGAGCAAGGCGTGAATAAGAAGAATGACTGCCCGGTGTATCAATCACAATATAATCATAATCACTATTATTGTTAATTATATTTCTGAGTAACTGTTCTTCTAATTTTATTTTGTCATCAATATTACCATTTGCTACTTCTTCTAATGTGTAATGAGTAGGTAGTGGAAGTGATGTTTGAGTAATTTGATTATATTTTGCTCTATTATGAATATAAGTAGTTAGTGATTGTTGTCTTGTATCTGCATCAATACTCAGTATTTTATAACCTTTATCTAAAAGTCCTGCGATTAAATGCATAGAGCAGGTTGTTTTACCTGCTCCGCCTTTTTCATTGCCTATTACAAATATATAAGGATTATTTTGTCTCATAATGATCTAAGATAAATTGATTGAGTAATCTGACCCCAAAACCCACAGCTCCTTTAGGACAAATAGCAGTACCATTATTTTCCCATGCCATACCTGCTATATCAAGATGCGCCCATTTAACATCTTTATTTACAAAACGTTTGATAAAATGAGCTGCAGTTGAGCTACCCGCACCGCGTTCGTGGTGGCTGATATTTGCGATATCTGCAATTGGAGATTTAAGCATTTTATCGTAATCACTATGAAGTGGCATTCTCCATAATTTTTCGTCAATATTTTCTGAGGAGGTGAGCAATTTTTTAGCAAAATCCTCATCATTGCAGAATAAACCAGCATAACTACTTGCTAAAGCAACTATTATTGCACCTGTAAGAGTTGCAAGATCTATAATATATTCAGGTGAATAATGTTGTTGTATATATGTTATACAATCTGCTAGTACTAATCTTCCTTCTGCATCTGTGTTTAAAACTTCTACTGTTTTACCAGACATAGTTCGTACAACATCACCTGGTCTTTGTGCGTTTCCATCTGGCATATTTTCGACTAAGCCTACAATACCTACTACATTGACTTTGGCTTTTCGTGCTGCCAATGCTTTAATGGCTCCGACAACAGCTGCGGATCCTGCCATATCATATTTCATAGCATCCATTTTTGCAGAAGGTTTTAGTGAAATACCGCCAGTGTCAAATGTGACACCTTTCCCCACTAAAGCAAGTGGCTTGCTGTCATCTTTCAAACCTTTATAAGACATAATAACTATTTTAGACTCACGTGCTGAACCTTGCCCTACGCCAAGTAAAGCGCCCATACCCAGTGAACGCATTTCTCTCTCGCCTAATACTTCAACATCTACTCCTAATGTTTCTAATTCTGTAGCAATTAATTCGGCATAAGTTTCAGGGTATAATACGTTCGGCGCTTCGCTTACAAGGTCACGAGCAAAATATACAGATTCAGCCAATATTTTGTGATCTTTAAATAATGATTCCGCGGCTTCAAAACGTTGGCCAACAATAGCTACTGATTCTACTATAAATTCTTTATCTTCCTTCTCTTCTTCAGAAGGTGTAGAAAAATATTTGTCAAATTTATATGCATTAAGCATGGCACCACTAGCTAGTAGTGCCATAACTTCTTCTTCTGAGTAGCGTCCAAACGCTCTACTAACTAAAATAGATACATTAGCAAATTTTTTGGCTTTTGCTATAGAAACTGCTTTACCTCCCAGTTGCTCTATTTGAAAAGATTTAAGTTCAGCTTCTTTCCCTGTACCAATTAAAATTAAATTTTTATATGAACCCGAATGTATAAAAGTAAATGCGCATGTTTCTCCAAATTTGCCTTTAAATTTATTATGATTTTTGGCACCAGAAGTGATAAGTTGACTAAATTTGCTATCAAATTCTAGGGTGGCTGCGTCTATTTTGTAATCTTCATCTATATAAATTACTATAGTTTCATTTTCATATATTGCATTTGAGTTAAAAGAGATATTTAACATTTCAGTATCCTATAATTATTTCTAATAACTAAAAAGTAATCGTTGCACGTGCAGTTTGCAAGTGATTAATTAATGATAATCTAAAAATAATTGAATTTATTTATAGGAAGAGAAGTTTTTGTATATTACAATATTTTCCAATATGAAAAATTAGGACATGTTAAGATGAATTATCAAGAATTATATAGTTTGATTTTTATTGATAGTTTGGTAGCAAATATAGTATTTTGCTTTGCAGATGAAATTGCTGTAGAAACCGTAAGATTTTTCAATCATTATGATATGGGTCTAGTAATTATTCTTGCAAGCGCCGCTTCAATATTAGCTTACGGAGTGAATTATTTATTTGGCTTTATGGTATTTCAGATACTAAAACCTTTACAAAGCATAGAAGGAAAAATAAATAATGCTCAATTTAGTAAGTTATGGGAGAATCATTTCTTCAAATTTGTAATTATGCTTAGTGCCCTAACAATATATGGTAAATTTATTGTATTTTTCGCTGGTTTTGCGCGTATTAATTTTAAATATATCATGATTACTACTCTGATAATGAGGCTGATATATTACTCATATATGCTTTTATTTTAAATGAAATTATATACAGCTAGTTGTAAGCAACAATTTTTGGAAGAATTATCTAAAATAATTATCAATAACCATTTGGGTAATTTTGATAGGTTGAAACTAATATTGCCAAGTGGACTTCCTTGCCGAAAATTACAATATATATTACTAAAAAAATTAGGTCCTACCATACTGCCAAGAATTAGTTCTCTAAGCGAGTTAGTATTTGAAAATGAGGAAATTTTTAAAATTCCGAGTGAACAAGTGGGTGCTATCAGCAAAATTGAAGAAAAAGTTATATTATCTCAGATAATATATCAATATAAGAAGCTAAATTACAACCAATTACAATCACTAAAATTAGCCAATGCTTTAGCAAGTCTATTTCACGAATTCGAAATTTATCAGGTCGATGTTAAGGGTTTGGCTGATATGACAGGGCTCGATAAGCCAGAGCATTGGTTTGAACTTCATAATTTTATTGAGCATGTATATAAAACGTGGAAGGCTCAAGTACATGATTTGAACAAAATTACTTCAGCAGAATATTATCGCAATATTTTACAATCAGAAATTAACTGGCTGAACGATAAAAATAATTATCTGATATTAGCTGGTATGGACGCAGAAAACCCTGTAATTGAAAAGTTTATTATGGATTTAAGCCAAGCAGAAAATTGCATGGTAATGCTACCACCTTTCCCATATCAATATATCCCAGCAGAACATAAATATTATATACCCAAAATATATAAAATGTTTGATATTAGAGGCATTACCCATTCAAAATGGCAAAAAACTATTAATGATAAATTACTTATTGATTCTATCAAAGTACCGACTATTAGTGCTGAAATAGAATATATAGAACTTGACAATATTTTTCATGAAGGCGAGTACATCGCGCTAAAATGCAGAGATTATTTGGCACAAAATCCCCACAACACCATTGCTATTATCACCCATAATCAACAAATAAAAAATCATTATGTTATTTATCTAGATAAATATGACCTATCCTATGATGATCAGTTCGGGCAAGATTTACTTAATATAACTGCAATATCTCTGTTATTAATAATAGCAGATTTATTATATCAAGAATTTAATCTGGCAAATTTCTTCGCTTTATTGTCCAATCCTTTAATTAATAATAATAGTGCGACTTTGTTAAGGAATGTGATCTTAAAACATAATAGATTTGCACACTCTCTAAGTGAAATAAATATATTAATAAATAATTGTGCAGATGAAGAATTAAAGAAATATTTTAGGCATTTAGAGCAAATTATTATTAAGGTAAAAAAATCTGATAATTTTAAAATCTTGTTAGAACAAATTTTAATTGTAGCAGAAAAATTATTGCCTGATATTTGGCAGAATTTTCCTGAAATTGTAACGCCATTGAAAGAAATATATAATATAAAATTAGAATTTAAGCTTGAGAAACCACAAGATTTCACTGAACTTTTAAAACAAATTTTATTTGGTGGAAGGATTTTTAAACCTCGCGAAAAAAGTAGCATTATTATTGCTAAAGCTCAGGATATTTGCCTTATTAATCATGATTTGGTGATAATGAGTGATATGAATGAAAATAGTTATCCTAATATCAGGCATAATAATCCTTGGATTAATAAAGATTTACAAGCGAAAATTGGTCTGCCATCTGCTCAGCATAATTTAGATAAATTATTTTATGAATTTTATCTCAATACGCAAAACTCTCAGATAATAATCACTCGCAGTAAAAAGGATCTCAGTAATAAATCCACTTTACCATCACAATTTGTGCTGACTTTACAAAAAAGCTTAGCAGGTAATTTGAAAGAATTAAAAGCAAAGCCTGTCTACCCTAATTTAGGTAATATTATACACAAAGAATATGTTACTAGCGATATATTTCCTGAAATATTATATGCGACCGACATAGAATTACTAATTAAATCACCTTATAATTTTTATGCAAAAAAAATACTTCTTTTAAGAAAAATACGTGAAATAAGCGTTCAGACTGAATTAGCAGATTTTGGTAATATATTTCACGAAATTATGGAAGAATATACCAAAAATTATATAGAAAACCATCCAGATAAGGCCATGAGGTTCAAAGAAATTGCTGCTGATATAATTAATAACAGCCAGTTCCCTTTAATTTATAAAGATATATGGCAAACCAAGATCGATCATATGGCAAGTGAAATAATAGAATTTGATGAAGAGCAACGGGCCGAAAATATTTATAATTATAGTGAAATTAAGGGCAGTATAAAACTTACAATTAATGGTAAACAAGTAGAGATTGCAGCAATTGCTGACAGAATTTTGGTTAATAGTCGGGGCCAAGTTTCTATCATCGACTATAAAACTGGTCAAATTCCTTCAAAACAAGATGTACTTAATGGCGTTGCCCCACAAATGATTATTGAAGCAATCATATTACAGGAAGGTGGTTTTAATATTAATCTACCACAAAATTTAGCGGATATTTTATCAGTAAATAAGCTGATTTACGTCAAAATTGGCAGCAAGAAACCTTATATTAATGTGATGTCTATTGAAATCACTCCACAAGATATTCAAGCCCATAAACAAGGGCTGATTAACCTATTAGAATATTATTTAGAGCATGGTCAATATTATATTGAGCCATGTGATGCTAAATATGATGATTATGCAATCCTCGCGCGGCGTTTATCTTAAAATAAATATACGCTGTGTGGTCTAGTTTGACACAAAGAGCTGAATATAATAGCAAATATGATATTTATAAGCTAATAATGGAGTCACATTTTGGAGATGTTTAACTTTTCGCATGTCAGCAGGACATCAAGCATAATTTGCGTTGCTAGTTAATGACCCTAAAAAATCACTACAGCTTTGCTCTAATACATTACACTCCTCTATAGCAACAGAGGAGTGTAATGAGATCAGAAGGGTTAAAATTTAATTTTCTACATTTGACTCGCCGTCAGATGATGTCTCTATGTTATCGCCTATCGTCTCTGCGAAGGGTTTTTCATTAGATTGAGTGATGATGTGAACTCCACCATCTATACCGACGGGTTTATTAGCTTTATTATCGCTTTCAAAGACTGTCTCTTTATCGCTTTCAGATGTCTCGTCTACCCTGGCTTCATTAGTTTCAGACTGATCAGAGCGATGAAACGGGTTAAAAAAGCTGAAAAAACTCTTAATAGGGCTTAATATCCTTGTTTCAAAAAAGCTATGGTTTTCAGTAGGTTGCGTTGTAGACTCATATAGTTCATTATGATGGTTCAAATCTTTACCGTGATCTTCTTTAACTTCATTATCGCCAAATAATGCTTTATAACGTGCATAGATTATCTTTCCAACAAACCCGAATATTGTGCCAAAAACTGATGGGCCCTTTTCTTCAATAGCTGATTCTAAAGCTGATTCTAAAGAAGCCTCACCATCTATAATCTGTTGTGTAGATATACCATTGTAGTTCTTGATATCATATAATAAATCAATTTGCTTATCAGTTAGCGGTAATTCGTATATATCTAGCATTCTAGAAGTGGTCTTATAAGCTACTATATAATGTAATGGAGTATTGCCTTGATTATCTTGCTGCATCACAAGCTTTACGTCGTCATCACTCATTTGACTAATTATTATCTCTTGATCCCTTTGTTGTTCTAAGTCTGTATCGGGACACTGGTAGTTCGGGTCTTGTAGTTTCTTCAGTACCGCGTCAACAAAAACCTGATGGCATTCTTGGTGAGCTATGTGCAAAGGTGTTTTACCTTCCCCATCCTTTCGAAAGAAATATTTCATAAAACTCTTAGAATCTGTAAATTCACTAAATAATATATTTAGACATTCCTTGAGATCATAAGCTTTCTGCGTAGTAAGATTCGGATCATATGCTGTTGCTATAACGTGAAATAATGTACCTTGTTCTTCAGAATACATATCATTTATGCTGAAGTTATTCTCCTTCATCAAGTTGAATGTTTCATTTAGACTCTCATAATTTTTGTCGATAATTGCTCCTGTAGCAAACACCCATAATTTTTCTTTAGAGCATGTCATAAAATCTCTCTTTAATATTAACTAATAATTAACTAATATTAATATATTATTTATAAATAGTCAAGTGCAAATTTACAAAAATTGTGCCGAGTCATCATAATTATTATTAATAATACTAAAAATTTAAATCGATTTTGATAATTTCTTATTATAAAACAAAAGAGCCATCCATAATTTATATGAATGGCTCTTCATTACTGACCAGTTGAACGAGAAATGCTATTATAATACTAAACCATCTGCATTAATATCAGTTCCTGCAAGTGTTGGATCTGAATTATTTTCTTCTGTAATATCATTGTGAAACTCATTAGTCACAACAGGTGTTAATACATCATGGTCAATTGTTGCGGTTCCGTCAAGCAATCTGGCTATCTCTTCATTGCCACTTTCTTTCGCATAATCTAGTGCTGTTTTACCATCTCTACCTTTGAGATTAAGGTCAGCACCAGCGTCGATAAGTGTTTTTACAATTTCAATATTGCCATTTTTCGATGCATACATTAATGGTGTATGGCTATTCTTATCTTGTATATTAATAACTGCTTCAGAATTCACAAGAAATTTTAGAATCTTGTCATTACCATTTGCTGCAGTGTAAAATAAAGCGGTTTTACCATCTTTATCTTTAAAATTGACATTGGCTCCAGCATTTGTAAGCAAAGTTACTATTTCTAAATTGCCTTTTGCAGTTGCATAAATTAATGCAGTTTTACCGCCTTTAGCGTATAAATCTACTTTAGCGTCAGCTTTAAGAATTTGTTGTGCTATTTCACTATTTCCTTTAGCTGCGGCATAGATTAATGCAGTTTTACCGGATGGCTCTTGGATATTTACATTTGTTGCTTGGGCTTTAAGAATTTCGTGTACTATTTCGCTATTTTCTTTAGCTGAAGCATACATTAATGCAGTATGGCCTGATTTATCTTGTATATTAGTGTCAGCATTTAGTTGTATTAGTTCTCTAACGATTTCAAGATTATCTTGTTGTACTGCCAAATGTAAAGCTGTTTTATCAGAAACACCTTTGAGGTTGATGTTTGCGCCAGCTTCAATAAGTAACTTAATTGCTTCTGTATTAGCTCTTACTGTAGCTAGGTGTAAAGCACTCCAACCTTCTTTATTCTGTATATTAACGTTTGCCCCAGCTTCTATTAATTCTTTTACTTTAGATAAATTATTTAGTTTTATTTCGTTCATTAATTGCTTATTTAAATTATTTTGTGCTCTTTGAGATGCTATTGATTGTTGTGCTTGTGTCATAGATTTACATTTTTAGGTTGATTAATGAGTAACTAGAATCCTAGTAGCTTTTTAAAATGTTTTCCAAATATAAATATATAGAATTTATTTAGTTTATTATAAATATGTGTGATAAATATCACGTACACGCTATGGTTTAATCATATTTTTAATATAACCCTAAATATAATAAAATTATAAAAGCCGTACATATGTTTATATGCACGACTTCCTTGTTAAAAACACTTAATTATTATCTTTTGCTGATCGATATAAAATGAATCTATTCTGTATCCCCAGCGTTTCCTACTAGTTCTGACTCAGTATCAGTCTGATCGTCAGGTAAAGGATTGATTATGTCTTGAGACATATGATTATCAACATAATTTAAATTATCGCTTTGCGATGGTATATTAAGAATTTGTAATATAGTATCGTGCCTATTAGCTTTGGCATAATCTATTGGAGTTTTATTATTATTGTCTTTTGCATTTATATCGGCATTATATTCTAGAAGTAATTCTAATACATTCTTAGGAGCATTATACTCAACTGCTATGTGTAAGACTGTTTTGCCATTACCGTCTGTTGCATTTACATTAGCACCTTCTTTTAGATGACGTAAAATCTGGTAATAAGCCAGAGGTTTATCACATTGTTGTATTGATTTTATTAAGTGTCGAGTTGATTCCACTTGGCGGTGAAGTCCGATGTTATTGGAGCTACGCATAAAAATACTATGTTAAGATTAATTATTAATATAATAATATTATAGTTTTTAAATGTGACGGTCAAGTCTGAATCAAGATTAGTATTAAGCAGTAGAAAATTGAAATTAATCAGTATGCTGAGCACTATATTGTTTTTCTAATAGTACAAAATCTGTGCTAGATAATTTTATAGGTCCTGGAATAGCTATTTTGATCAGCAAATCATTTTCAAAAACCCAAGATAATTTGATATTAGCTTCCAATATATGATTTGAAGGAGTTTTAGAAATTATAGATAAAATATGATGTAATGCCTCATCATTCTGAGCTGTGATTTTTAACTCTTGTACTATATTTGATATTTCTTCTTCAATGGCAGCAAATTTATTTGCTGTAATCCTGATACCACCTTTATCTTTGCTAACCTCAGCATAGATTATCACTGGCATTTTAACGTCAATCAAATGTGCATAAGTTTTTAATACATCTTCATTAAAAATAGTGACCTCATAATTACCATCTGGGTCAGATAAAAGTAAATTAATGAAACGTCCTCTTGGTGACATACGAGAATCTTTTTTGGTAATAATACCAAATAATTTAATTCTGCTATTTCCATCAACTAAGTGCTTTTTTAAGTAACTAGAATTATATATATTTATATCGAATAATTGTTTTTGAATATGTGAAAGAGGGTGATTTTTTAGATATAAACTCAATGCTTCAAATTCTAAAGTAGCTAATTCACTTTCGTGTAGCACTACTGCATCTTGTAATATGTCTTCCATATAGGAACTATCTAAAGCAATTAAGCTAAACTGATTAGATTTTTTCTCTAAATGATAAGATTGGCTATATGCTAATATTTTAGGTAAACTGGCAAGTAACATATTACGGTTACTATGTAAAGAATCAAAACAACCAGCTTTTATTATATTCTCCAAAAGGCGTCGGTTAATTAATTTGGTAGGTATTTTTTTTATAAAATCTATTATAGATTTATAAGGCCCATATTTTGTTCTAACCCTCTCTACTTCTTCACCAAAACTTATACTAACATTTTTGATCGCAGCAAGAGCAAATATTATAGAGTTTGAGTCTCCTCGATGTAGCTTGAAAAAGGCGTTTGAAATATTAATATCTGGTGGGGTGATTACTATATCAAAATTTTTTGCATCTTGCAAAAATACATTAATTTTGTCGCTATTATCAATTTCTAAATTCAAGCAAGCTACAAAAAATTCAAGTGGATAATT
This sequence comes from Rickettsiaceae bacterium, assembly GCA_024236375.1. Classification (GTDB taxonomy): domain Bacteria; phylum Pseudomonadota; class Alphaproteobacteria; order Rickettsiales; family Rickettsiaceae; genus Megaera_A. Next base: position 135,518 of record JACKKP010000004.1, read on the forward strand.
TGCTTTTAAGTAAGCAGTTTGATAGGAAAGTACACCATATGCCGAGGCATGTGATTTGTTAAATCCATAACCAGCAAATTTCGCTACTGTATCGAAAATTGAATTCGCTTGTTCCAAAGAGACATTATTTTGTATCGCACCCGAGACAAATTTCTCTCTTTGAGCGTCCATTTCACTTTTAACTTTTTTACCCATTGCACGGCGTAACAAGTCTGCAGCTCCTAAAGTATATCCAGATAGTTTACGAGCTATCTCCATGACTTGTTCTTGATAGATAATTACCCCATAAGTAGGTTGTAATATTTCAGTTAGGACTGGATGTAAATAATCTACTGCTTTTTCATTATGTTTACAGGCAATATAAGTAGGAATATTATCCATTGGGCCCGGTCTATATAAAGCACCAAGAGCAATTATATCGTCAAGTTTATCAGGTTGTAATTTCCTTAAAGCATTTTTCATACCTACAGATTCAAACTGGAATATGCCAGTACTCAAACCTTGTGATAAAATTTTAAAAGTCTTTTGATCATCAAAAACTATTGAGTCAATATCAATATATTGACCAGATTTGTTTATTAATTCAGCAGTTTTTTTGATTAAGGTTAGTGTTTGAAGGCCTAAAAAATCAAATTTGACCAAACCAGCCAATTCTGCATATTTCATCGAATATTGAATGACCAACATTTCCGAGTTAATATCCTTATATACTGGTACTGTTTTTATTAAGCGTTCGTTAGAAATTACAAGACCAGCTGCATGAGTTGAAGCATGTCTATGTAATCCTTCTAAAACCAATGAAGTATCTAATACCTGCTTGATCAATTTTTTTTCGCCTGGTAGATTATAAAGGCCTTTGCCTTTATAGGCATCATTTAACTCTGCGATCTCTTCAATCGCTTGACCTAAAGTCACTGGATTAACGGCATTAAATGGCACTAGCTCTGTTAAATAATCAGCAAAAGCATAACGCAGTCCTAAAACGCGTGAAACATCTTTGATTACAGCCTTTGCTTGCATTTTTCCAAAGGTAATAATTTGCGCTACCCTATCATCTCCATATTTAGACCTAACGTAAGAAATGACATCTTCTCTCTTTTCTTGGCAGAAATCGATATCAAAATCTGGTAGTGATACACGTTCGGGATTAAGAAATCTTTCGAATAATAAGCCAAATTCAATAGGGTCTAATCCAGTAATACCCAGAGCCCATGCAATGATTGACCCTGCGCCTGAACCACGCCCAGGACCTACGGCAATATCATTTTGTTTACTCCAATTAATGAAATCAGCAACTATCAAAAAATAGCCTGCAAATTGCATTTTACAAATAACATCTAATTCATAATTAAGGCGATCATAATATTTTTGCCTCTGTGCATCGCTTAATTCATGGTAAACTTCTTTTTGTTTTAATCTATTATTCAAACCCTCTTTTGCATTATTCCTTAATAAGTCTTCTTCAGATTCATTATCTGGTGCAAATTTAGGAAAAGTAGGGTTACGAGTTTGAGCTCTAACATAACAACGTTTTGCTAGATGAGTAGTATTAGCTATTGCCTCTGGTAAGTCCTTAAATAATTCAACCATTTCTTGCTCACTTTTGAAATAAGATTGATTACTTACGCGGGGGCGATTTTGTTCTTCTTGTACTACGCCATTTGAAATACATAATAAAACATCGTGTGCATCATGTTTGGTAATATCTTCAAATAATACATTATTAGTGGCAAGTAATGGAATTTGTAGTGCACGCGCAATCTCAAGGTAGCTTTTTTCTATAGATGCTTCTTTTACATATCCATGGCGAGTTATTTCAAAATAAAAACGGTCTCCAAACAATTCTTTAAAATCATTCGCATATTTTTTAGCAGATATAATATCATTTGATTCTAATAATCGTCCAATAATACCTTCAGTGTAAGCAGAACCTACTATTAAACCATGATGATATTTCTCTAAATCTTCATAAGTAATGTGATTACAATTAGAACGGTCATTCACAGTAAACGTTCGGCTCACTAATTCTAACAAATTTTCAAAACCTTGTTCGTCTTTTGCTATCAATAAAATTTCAGCAAATGCATCTTGTCTGTTAGATTTATATTTTATGTTGAGGATAGAACCATGAATAGGTTGCACATGTTTTTTTGCTGCTTCTATAGAAAATTCTAGTGAACCAAAAAGGTTGCCTCGATCAGCTAGACAAACAGCTGGCATTCCTCGATCTTTAGTAAGCGAAACAATCTTATCAATTCTTAATGCGCTCTCTAACATGGAATAAGAGCTTTGAACTCTAAAATGTATAAATTTATTATCCATGTTGTTTGTTTTAGATATTAAGGCGCGATAAAACTTCTTGATAAGCTAAAATAAGCTGAGATGTATTGCCATCTGTGCCAGCTTCGAAACATAATTTTTGGTTAGTATCCATATCCCATAATCTACAAGTATCAGGAGATATTTCATCAATTAACATCGGAATAAATTCATCTCCATTAAATACGCGGCCAAATTCAAGTTTGATATCTACCATTCTTATATTAACACTTACAAATAATCCTACTAAAAAATCATGTATGCGAAGAGCTAATTTGTTTAACTCCTTTAGCTCATATTTACTCATCCAGCCAAAATTAATAATTTGATACTCATTTACAGAGGGATAATTTAGACGACTATTTTTTATTCTATAATCAATTACAGGAAGATCAAATACGAAACCTTCCTCCATGCCTAAATTATTCACATATCTATCACATGCTAAAGTTGATACATGAATTTGTATAGGGTATATTTCTGTACGCTGAATAAGCTGCTTTTTCATATTGACCTTTTCGATCAAATGGTTCTCAATTCCTATCATATCTAATCTTTGCATCAAATAAGATGAAATCATGTTGTTAATGCCACCTTTACCTGAAATATGTAGAGTTTTTTCTTGTGAAAGACGTAAACTATCTTCGAAAACCATTAATAATGCATATTCTTCTTCTGCAGCATAAAGTGTTTTACTGGAACCTTGATAAAGTTTTTGAGCCATTAAAATACAAAATGTGATAAGGATTTAATTAAGGCTACTCCGCCAAATACTATTGCACTAGCGATCAAAGTACCAATCAGTGATATTAAAATACCACACCCTACAACCAACCCATCGCGATTTAATTGGCCAAGACACATCACAGTAATACCTAAAGCAGGTATTGCATTAGTGAAAGGTAGAGGAATAGAAATAGCTATTGAAGCAATTAAAGATATTAATCCTATTAACTGTTCACAATAAACAGATTTTGCAAAACCATATCTAGGTTTGATATATTTTTCAATTGATTCTACAATAGGAACCATTTTATTACTGATACTATTTAGTAAAGAGTTTTTAATTTTATATTCATTAATTTTTTGTGGCAATTTGACTGTTTTGCTTCCAATAAGTAACTGGTAAGATAAGATTAGTAATGGTATACCTACTAAAGTGGTAAAGCCGGGTGGGTAGGGTAAAGGCACAGCAATTGGTAAAGCAAAGAAAATCATAGCAAATAAAATGCCATTATCTTGAAAATCATTTATTAATTCAAAAATTGTTGTGTGTGATTCAGGATCTTTTTTGCCTATCTTTTTGATACTTACTGAAGCTGGGACTGAATCTAATTGCCGTTTTTTGATGTATTTTTTTATCATTTAAATTAACCTCAAGATCTATAACTTGTATCAATAAGCTACTACTTAGTAGAGTATTTATTATACATCGCTACTTAAGAAATATTCTTAGAACAGATTTAGTAAAAATTTGATGTGCTAATTATAATGATTATTTAGTTTATCAGGTAATCTAAATCTATCTCACTAAATTTCATTAATAGTTATGTTTATATTTTAGATTAAATACTATCCTCATTTTTTGTCAACTTAATACTAAATCATTATGACCAAATATTCTTTATTTTAGAAAAAAATCCGTCATCTTTATAATCATTAGAAGAATTAAATTCTCCATCTAATTCTTCAAGCAATTTTTTTTGTTTTGCTGTGAGTTTTTTCGGAATTTCTATGTAAGCATGAGCATATAAATCACCTCTTTCAGATGAACGCACTTTTGACATTCCTTTGCCTTTTAAGCGTAGCTTATCTCCTGTTTCAGTCCCTGCGGGAATAGTTAATGCAACTTTTCCTCCATCTATCAGAGGAATTTCAATTTCTCCACCAAGTGCAGCTTTAGTAAAAGTGATTGGTAATTTAAAATGTAAATTAGCATTTTCTACTTTATAGATATTATGGGGTTTAATCTTAATAAATACATATAAATCACCGCTCTGTCCACCACGTAGTCCAGCTTCACCTTCTCCTGCGATCCTAATTCTTACTCCATCTTCAACGCCTGCTGGAATATTTACCAGTAAATCTTTAGTTTTTGGTTTACGACCTTGTCCGTTACAAGTCTTACAAGGATCCTTTATTATACTTCCTTGACCGTAGCATTTACCGCATGTTTGTTCTAGTGCAAAAAAACCTTGTTGAATTCTGATGGATCCCTTACCATTACACTGATTGCATTGAGAAAGAGAATTTGGATTTTTGCTACCTTGTCCTCTACAATCAACGCAATTGCTTTCAGCAGTAAACTGAATTTTCTTGTCTAAGCCTTTAAAAGCTTCTTCTAAACTAATTTCTAAATTATATTTTAAATCTGATCCTCTAACTTTTGACGATTTAGGGGCGCTACTTCTACCACCGCCTCCCATGAAATCACTGAAGAAATCACCAAATATATCATTAATATTTGCGCCTCCCGTATTACCGAAGCCACCAAAACCATGGAATCCTCCACCGCCACCTGCTGCATTTTGTTCAAATGCACTATGACCCATACGGTCATATGCAGCTTTTTTTTGTGGATCTTTCAAAATATCATAAGCATGAGAAATTTCTTTAAACTTTTTTTCTGCATCTGGCCCAGAATTAACATCTGGATGATATTTTTTCGCTAGTTTTAAATAAGCCTTTTTTATTTCAGCGCTACTTGCTGAGCGACTAATTTCTAAGATATCGTAATAGTCTTTTGTCATAGCTTGGTTCAAATTTTATAGTAATACAGAAAAATAGTCTAGAGTTCTTAATTTTAAATAAATTACTGTAGATTTCTGCTCTAAATTAATAATTATAAAATAAGCAAAAATCTACAAATAAAAGTTTAATAAATATTATTATTTATTATCACTGACGTCCTTAAAATCACCTTCCATAACTTTACCATCAGATTCTTGTTGAGGTTCTTGATGTGTTTCGGATGCATTATGCTGGTTCATATTCGCTCCTATTTTCATAGTTGCTTCGCTAAGAGCTTGGATATTTGATTTTACTTTTTCAATATTAAGCTCTTCTCCTTCTAGCGAAGATTTGAGTTCAGTAATAGCTGATTCTATTGCAGATTTGTCTTCATGAGAAATTTTATCTCCATATTCTTTCAAACTTTTTTCTGAAGAATATATCAAGCTATCAGCTTGGTTACGTACCTCAATTATTTCTTTACGTTTTTTATCTTCATGAGCATTTTGTTCTGCATCTCGCACCATTTTTTCTATTTCATCTTCTTTTAAACCACCAGAAGCTTGAATAGTAACTTTTTGCTCTTTGCCGCTAGCTTTATCTTTAGCAGATACATGTACTATGCCGTTTGCATCAATATCAAATGTAACTTCAATTTGTGGCATGCCTCGTGCTGCTGGTGGGATACCTTCTAGATTAAATTGACCTAGTAATTTGTTATGGGCAGCAATTTCTCTTTCTCCCTGGAAGACTCTAATGGTTACTGCATGTTGATTATCTTCAGCTGTTGAAAACACCTGACTCTTTTTAGTAGGAATAGTAGTATTACGATCAATCAGACGTGTAAAGACTCCGCCTAAAGTTTCAATACCTAAAGATAAAGGGGTGACATCTAACAGCAATACGTCTTTTACATCACCTTGTAATACTCCACCTTGTACAGCAGCGCCTAATGCTACTACTTCGTCAGGATTAACACCTTTATGTGGTTCTTTGCCGAAGAAATCTTTCACTTTTTCTATTACTTTTGGCATTCTGGTCATACCACCTACAAGAATCACCTCATCTATATCACTGATTTTTAAATCTGCATCAGCTAATGCTTTTTTACATGGTTCCATAGTACGATCAATTAGATTCATCACTAGCGACTCGAGTTTTGCACGAGTAAGAGTGATATTCATATGTTTCGGACCTGTAGCATCAGCGGTAATATAAGGTAGATTTATATCAGTCGATTGTGAACTAGATAATTCTTTTTTTGCTTTTTCAGCAGCTTCTTTTAAACGTTGTAGAGCCAAAGGATCTTGCTTTAGATCAACAGAATTTGTTTTTTTAAATTCTGCAAGCAAATAATCCAAAATCGCCATGTCAAAATCTTCACCACCTAAGAATGTATCACCGTTAGTAGATTTTACTTCAAATACTCCATCTCCGATCTCTAGTACTGATACGTCAAAAGTACCCCCTCCTAGGTCATATACTACGATAGTCTTATTACCTTGCTTATCTAGCCCATATGCAAGAGCAGCTGCTGTTGGTTCGTTGATAATTCTAAGAACTTCAAGCCCAGCAATTTTGCCAGCATCCTTAGTCGCTTGACGTTGTGCATCATTAAAATATGCAGGTACCGTAATCACTGCTTTAGTTACTGGCTCACCTAAATAATTTTCAGCAGTTTCTTTCATTTTTTGTAAGATATAAGCACTGATTTGACTTGGTGAATATTTTTTGTCTATTACTTCTACCCAAGCATCATTATTATCAGCTTTGACTATATTATATGGCACCATTTCCTTATCTTTGGTTACTGTAGGATCTGAGAAGCTCCTACCCATCAAACGTTTAATAGCAAATAAAGTATTTTTAGGATTAGTAACAGCTTGTCTTTTAGCGGGTTGTCCAACTAATTTTTCACCATTATTTGTGAAAGCAACAATTGAAGGAGTTGTTCTTTCTCCTTCAGCATTTTCTATTACTTTTGGATTTTTACCATCCATGATTGCTATACATGAATTGGTTGTACCTAAATCGATGCCTATAATTTTACTCATGATAAAAAATTCCTCTAATTTTTGTTTTCAATATTTTTGAATAGTTTATATTATGTGATATAGTACAAAATTTCGTATTTACAAGGGTGTAAGAAAATAAAATGACAAAATTTAAAAATATTCTGATTTTTTTAGCTTTATTTGTTTGGGTCAAACCTGTTTTTAGTAATGAAGCTATAAATATAGACAAATTAAGAAAATCTATTGTGACAGTTAATTCAAGCGTTGCATTATCCGCATATAATAATTCAGGCAATTGGAGTGGGACAGGTTTTATTGTTGATGGCAAAAATGGTTATATAATAACTAATCAGCATGTAGTTGGAAGAGCATCAGCTGGAACTTATTTTGTTACTTTCTATAATGGCAAAGAAGTTGATGCAAAAGTAGTATTTGTTGATGAGTACGTAGATTTTGCAATATTAAAAATTAATCCTGCAGAATTTCCAATTGATTATGAAGTAGTAGCGTTAACTGAAGAAGAACCTGAGCTAAGAAGCAGAGTATTTATTATCGGTAATACAGAAGGGCAGGGTTTCTCGTTCCATGAAGGTTATCTTGCTGATTTGTATGAGATTAGCGGCGATATGCCACAAGGTTCATATATAATTAATGTTAATTCCGCAGGTGGTTCAAGTGGTTCACCAGTTTTAAACTCTAATAATAAAGCAATAGGAATATTATATGGAGGTGGAAAAACTCACGTTTTAGCTCTGAAAGCGTCGTATGTAACTCATGCATTAAAAGCAGTGCAAAATGGTATGTCACCAATGAGAAAACATATTGGTGTTATAACAGAATTAATTTCACTTGATAAAGCTCAGAAGCACTTTAATTTTGAAAAAAACTTGGTAACTAAATATATCAGTGATTTTCCCAATGCACGAAACAGGGTAATAGCTGTGCGTACCACTTTAAATGGTTCACCAGCACAAGGTAAATTGCAGGCTGGAGACATTATTTGGAAAATAAATGGACAAGTAATTGCTGCGGATTTGGCTAAGTTTGATCTGATTATGAACAATTGTAAAGAGCCAAATATCAAGCTCACTCTAATCCGAAATGGTAAAATATTGGAACAAGAAATTGCGTTATATTCTATAGAAGATCATGCAATTACCAGAATGCTAGATTTTGCAGGTGCATTATTTTTTGAAGCAGATGATCATTTTGCGTTTTTAACTGGTGCCCCTATAGGTAAACTAAGTGTTGTCAATGTGCAGACAGGTAGTAGTTTTGGTGTAATTAATGAGTATTTTTCACAAAATCATAAAAACTTATACCGTATCCAAATTACTGAGCTTGATGGACATAAAGTAAATGATTTAGAAAGTTTAGTAAAAGTGATGCAGGATGCAATAAACAAAAAATATGTAGGGGTACGATATAAAAATTATTTACCTTATTATACAGCATTTAATTCTAACTTAGTGTCAGCGCATGAAGAGTTAATTCAGTCTATTACTTTTGACAGTACTTATAATAATCCTCGTATATTAACAGTTGATCGCAACAAAATGGAGTGGATCGTTGAAAAGGTAATTAATGAGTGAATAAAGTAGAGTATTTTAAATTATATAATCTGTAGACTCTATATTTCGATATAGAGTCTTACTTATTGATATTGAAAAATCATTATAGCTAGATTACTAGTCATAAATTAATATCGAAGTTTAGGAAAATGCCAAGTTATGTTTTAAGACCATTCTAGTTTGAGCCTAAATCTTTTTTAATATTAAACTTGCATTCGTACCTCCAAAGCCAAATGAATTTGACATGGCATACTTGATATTTATTTCTTTAGGTACTAAAGGGACTAAATCAATTTTAGCGTCTTCGATTTGATTGTATAAATTAATAGTAGGGGGTGCAATTTGATCGCGAATCGCTAGTGCAGTGAAAATCGCTTCTACACTACCTGCAGCTCCTAATAAGTGACCTATAGAGGATTTAGTCGACGACATTTTGAGATTTGTGTTTGCAGAAAATAACTCCTGAATTACTTTTAGTTCTATCTCATCTCCAAGAGGTGTAGAAGTACCGTGGGCATTTATATAATTAATTTCATCTACACTAATATTTGCATCTTTTAAAGCATTTTGCATAGCTTTCATTGCGCCTTTTCCATTTGGTGCAGTGATATGATAAGCATCACCACTCATACCATATCCTATTACCTCTGCATATATTTTAGCACCTCGCGCTTTTGCATGTTCATATTCTTCTAGCACTAATATCCCTGAGCCTTCTCCCATCACAAATCCGCTACGATCTACATCCCAAGGACGCGAAGATTGTGTAGGATTATCATTAAAACTTACAGTCAAAGCACGAAGTGCTGCAAAACCGGCAACAGCAACAGGAGTAATAGGGGCTTCTGCACCTCCTGCAACCATAATATCCGCATCTCCATACTTAATTATACGAAAAGCATCCCCTATAGCATGAGTTCCAGTAGCACATGCTGTACATACCGCATGATTTGGTCCAGAAAAACCATGATTAATTGAAATATGGCCGGATAATAAATTTACTAATGAAGCTGGGATAAAATAAGGGGAAACTTTGGCGTGCGCAGAATCTTTGAGATCATATGCGGTACGTTCAATGGTACTAATACCTCCGATACCAGAACCTACAATAACACCAGTACGTTCTTTCTGTTGTTCGGTTTCTGGATGCCAACCACTATCCTTAATAGCTTCATGAGCAGCAATGATGCCAAATGCGATAAATCTATCCATTTTTCTTAACTCACGATCAGAGATTATATCTGCTGGCAAATCTATTACACTTGATGCAATGCGACAGTTAAACCTTGACGTATCAAAATGAGTAATATTAGAAATTCCACTTTTACTTGCCAAGATATTCTGCCAATTACTCATTGCATTATTTCCTAAAGAAGTAATTGCACCAATACCTGTAATAACTACCCTTCTAACCATATAATTTCAAAAATATATTTATTATTTTTATTTAATTTATTGACTAATGAAATGAATTTCATATGCATAATATAACGAAATTATTTTTTTGTCTTGGAAATTATAAACTCTTTTAGAAAGAATCTATAATTTTGAACTATGGTCAATCAGATTATATGGCATTGTTAACAAAATAATTTTAAAAGTATAGGAGAAGTGGTATGCTAATTGAACAATAGAGAGGATTCAATTATGAGAGAAGAGAGAAAATATCCAATAAAAGAAGGGAGATTCAAGGAGTTAATAGAGCCATTTTTAGAGGAAGCGAAACAAAAACTAGGTAGACCTACGAAAGTGAGTAATTACAATTTTTTTTGTGGAGTGCTATATATTTTAAGGACTGGTGTATCATGGAGAGATCTACCTGAGGAATATGGCAATTGGCATACGATTTATACCAGATATAAAAGATGGAGTGAGAAAGGGTTCTTTTGGAAGTTATTATATTATTTGCAAAGCCTTAAAGAGATAGCGATAGATATAATCTTCGTTGATGGTTCAATTGTGCCGTTGCACAGACATGGGGGAGGCGCTTTAAAAAAAGAGAGGAGCACAAGCGACCGGTAGAGGAAGAAAGGGTTTAGGCACAACTATGCACGTTGCAATTAGTGACCACTCGGTTGTAGCTTGTAAACTGTTTCCAGCGCAAAGACAAGATTGTAAAAGCTTTGAAGAGCTTAACCAAGAACTGCCGTGGGATAAAATAAAATACCTTGTGGCCGACAAGGGGTACGACACTGCAAATGTTAGGAGTATTATTAAATCACACGGAGTGACTCCTGTAATACCATTTAAAGGAGTTTATTTACCAGAGGATTCCGTATTAACTCCTGAAGATTTTTATGACGTTAAACTATACAAAAAACGTAATATCATTGAGCGCTTCTTTGGTAGATTAAAGGAAAATAAGAGGATCGCTATGAGATTTGATAAAATGGATCACTCTTTCCTTAGCTTCATAGCTCTTGCTATCGCTAAATTATTCAAATTATTTTGTTAACAATGCCATATAAGAATTTTGATAATTCTATATTTCTAACATTATATTTTTGTGAGCAAATATTACCAATTTAGCAAATTCTAACAATATTACAAAAAATTTATATTCTACCTTGGCTTGTATTAATTTTAATTTATACAATCGTTGGCTGTTCTTAAACTATCCAATATATTTGTCTATAATTTTTACTATCAAATTCCTTTTAAAATTAATAAATCATACTATGACATGCACAAATCATAACGCTCCAATTGATTATATTACTCGTACAGTATTGCTAGCTACTGTTAGCTTAGGTATAGGAGCTGGAATACATTGTATTCTTATGGATAAAGACATCAAAGAGCTAAAAAAACCAATAAAAATAATTTCTATGACTTCAGGCGCTGTAGGAGGAAGTATTGTATTAGGTGGCCTCGGAGGAGGATTTGTTGCCTTACTACTATCTGCAGCGAATGACAAACCAAGCGTTGGAGAATCGATAAAAATTATCTCAGGATATACACTAATATTTGGTGTAATTGGTGGATTAATCGGATTAATTGGTGGAGCAACTTGCGCTAATATGTCATATAAAATAGCAGAATTTCTGACAGATAATATCAAACTTCCTATAGGAAACACATCAATAAATATTGTAGGAGGAATAAACCATGTTGGCTTTGAATGGAGCGATAATGAATCTTTGCAAGTCGCCACTGACATAAAAGAAGATTCATAATTCTAAATCTTAATTGATATTCAAAATAATCCGATTAATCCATCTACACCTAATCTTTACGTAATAGAATTTATTAAATTTTGGCAATAAACTATAGTTGCAAATTATTTAAAAGGCATTTAACCTCTAAGTTAGATCATTGATCTTTATATAATCTATACGAGTTTCTATATGCCATATAAAACAAATGAAGATTTGCCAGATAGTGTCAAAGATCATTTACCAAAACACGCACAAGATATTTACAGAGAAGCGTTTAATCATGCGCATGAAGAATATCAAGATAAAAGCAAAAGGCGTGACCCTAACGAATCACTTGAGGAAATTAGCCATAAAGTTGCATGGAGTACGGTAAAGAAAAAATACCATAAAACCGATTCAGGAGATTGGGAAGAAAATGGCAGTAACTAAATTACTCTAAAATAAGTTACAGTTAATATATTGCAGCGTGAAAGACTTTTTTCATGTAATAAGAATCGTTTATTGTTATTATCCAATATCACGTTGTTTAAGGCTAGTAATGTTTTGTCATATAAAGAAATAATATGCACAATTAGCGCTTCTTTTTATAATACAAGAGGGGAGGGTTGTATATAAACACATTCATAACGGCTAATTTTGTTATTACGTACAATGCAGGTGCAAATAAATTGTAATTTTTCATAAAATTTTACACTATCATTATCAGTCTCTGCTCGAATTATGGCAACTTCTAAATTTTTCAGATAATTAATTAATTTAGTTCCAATATTACGCTTTTGGTAAAAAGGTAGAACACTAATATGTCTTATGGTCAAAATATTATTTTCTATATAATATCCTAAGCAAGCTACAAGTGTTTGTTCTACAAAGTATCCTATTAACTGATTTTGGTAATTATTATATGAGGATAAAACATTATGCAATTTATCATGAGTTGGATTTCCTACTGAGTATTTGATTACTTCAGCTAAATTTTCTGTGTTATATTCAATAGGAATTATCATGTTATTATTTCACCGCAGGTAAATATTTTATACAGAGATAAAATACGCTATTTTTGCATCTCAATTATTACTTCATCATCTTCTAACCATTTTGCATTTTTGATTAAATAGTTTTTCTGAAATTGCGCTGCATTATAATCAATTTCTTCTCTATATTGCTCCAGCCCATTAAATAATATACCCAGAAATTTAATAGAATTTGCTTCACAAAATTTTTCTATATCATCTAAATGTTCTTTACGATCATCTATTACAACTATATTATCCAAGTTTATATATTTTGCATAATGAGAAATTGTTGCGCTTTTGGAGTTTTCTCCCGTAATAAATATGCCGCGATAAAAAGAAGAACCTTGAATGGTTTCTTCTGGTATTGTATTATTAGTAGTAAATTCTATCCCTAAGTCTTTTAGCTCGAGATAGCGCCACATTTCCATAGATTCGATATTGCCAAATTTGCCTGTATCGATTTTAGTAAGACCGTAAACATCATATCTTTGTTTAAGATCAGTTAATATTTGTGGCCAATCCTTGTCAGTGAGCATTACTTTTCTTTGTAGTCTCCAATTACTAATTATAGCTTCATAGTTTTTGTACTTTGCTTTATTTTGTTTGATCTCATCTATTAATTTATTATGTGCAGTAGACCTAAAAGTTTTGGATAATGGAGTAATTATAGTATTGTCAATATCTACAAAAATTACTATGTCTTTTGGTAAATATTCTAAATAGCTTGCTACTTGCGAAGTTGATCCCGCTAATAAAAACTTACTTCCTGCATAACATTGAAAACTAAATAACATAAATAAACTCCTAATAACTTAAATTTATGGTTGACATAAAAACTTTATATCTTTAAAAGTAAGGCAGAATTTTTTTGATAATAATTTGCCTGCATAGCTGTAAAAAATTCTTACTATAATAATTTGGTTATATTTTATACTAACATATAGTAATAATATAGTAATCAAAACTTCTAGAAAGCAATATATCAGAAAATTTTGAGACAAGATAGTTCTAATCATTGCATAAATGACTAATTTTGTATCAAGTAATTTGTTGAATTAAGATTAAGTAAAAAGCTATAAGTTAAGAAGATGAACAAAATAAAACAAGGAAAATATCGTCATTATAAAGGAAATCATTATCAAGTTATAGGCGTTGGGACCCATACAGAAACTTTAGAACAAGTGGTATTATATCAATCTTTGTACGGAGATTATGGATTATGGGTAAGACCATTAGAAATGTTCCAACAAGAAATAGAGCATGAAGGTAAAGTGCAACAGCGTTTTGAGTTTATATCAGAATAAGATTATTTATTGTAACGCTGCAACTTTTAAGTAAGACAATAAATGATAAAATTATCTTATTATTTCTTGTGTGTTATATACGCAATTCCAGCATATATAACACACCTCCCCTCATTACATACACACTGAATACCCCATAATAGCTTATTATAACAAAATAACGATCACATATGTAATACGCTTGATAAAGTAAAAATCTTCACTATTGTAGCTTATCCTTGATATGTTAACTGATATGAATTAATATTAAATTTATACTTCGATATTAATAAATTGTTATGGTTATAGAAACTGAATTGGCAAGATGGGACGACGATGACATTCCAGAAGACTATTTCGACAGCGCATTAGAAAAGGCCAAAGAAAATCTATCTTATCAAATAAAGGAAATAAAAGCGTTAATTAATTTAGACGAATTAAGTGATTTATCTCAGAAAGACCTTATGATAAAGCTTAATAAGGATAAAGAGATAGTACCAAATTTGCTTAAATTAAATCAAGCTAAGCAACAACTAGCCGTTATAGATATAACATTGACATTTGAAGAACAAAATGAATTGATACAACACACTCAAGCGCAATATTATTATAACAAGAAAGCACAAAAACTTATTAAATTAATAAACGACGAATATCTCAAAATCGTGGACAAGACTAATATCATTAACAAAAATATACAAGATGGTATTAGCCATAAGCGTGCTGCAAAGTTAGATATAATGAAAAGAAAAGCAAAGCAACTTAAATTAGATAATGTAGCAGATAATGTAGCAGATAATGTAGCAGATAATGTAGCAGATAATGTAGCAGATAATGTAGTCGAACATTATAATGAACAAGAACTTAAATCTATATTAGTACAATTCAAAAAAGCTAATAAGGACATGGATGAGTTGGTTAAAATGCCTAACTTAGATAAAAGAGTTGGAATAGTTTCATCTCTATATGATTGTACTACTGCACTTGTCAAACGTACTGTGTTCTTAGCACCACAAGCTGGTCATGCCTCAATCTCCGTAATGAAATATATAATTAGTACTATTGTGCTAGATAGTATACAAACAGGATGGGGAGCTGTAGTTGATGCGTGGAACGAAGCAAAAAAACAAGGAAGGATAAATAATTACATAAAAAATTCGCAAGATACAATCTCCTCATTAGTGCAAAATATCAAAATGTATGAACAATCGATAATATTGAAACAACAATATATAAATGATCTGTTTGGGACTAACGATCTTAATTTATTACAATCGAAAAATCAAGAAGGCATGTCACCTCAGATAGAGCTAATCAAAAAGAAAGGTTTAGCAACTCTAAAGTTAATTGATGAATTAAATCAAGGATATAAAGAACTACAAGATGAGCTCAAACAACTTCAACAAAGTAAATTGACAAAACTTGCATTGACTCTCCTTGGTGTATCGGAAACATTATTTTACGGAGGCGTAAAAGGGCTAGTAGCTGGGGCAATAGCAATAACCCGTAATTCCAAAAACACTGTTAATTTATCTGGAGGAATTAATCATACTAACTTAACTAAAGATGCAAAAACAAGCAAAACTTGGAATAGATCATTGAAAGAAATATACACACAAGATAATAAAATAAGAAATGAACAACACAAAGATACAATACAAAAAACTCAGATTGAACAAATATTAAAGCAGAGGAAGAAAAAAT
>JACKKP010000005.1 GCA_024236375.1 Rickettsiaceae bacterium
CTGAACTACATAAAAAAATGGTTCAATATATTAATGATTCTGGCATCAGTAAATTATTTTTAGTAGGTAATTTAATGACCGCTATTTCAGAATATATTGATCAAAAAATAGCAGTTTATAAGTTTGCGACTGTAGAAGAATTGCAAGATAAAATTTTGAGTTATCTACATGGAGGCGAATTAATTTTGATCAAAGGATCTCGTAGTATAAAATTAGAGAACACAGCAATAGCTCTCGGTGTAGATTGTATTATATGATAATGATAGCAGACAATATACTGATTTTTAGGTGTTTTATTAGTTTATTTTTTAGCTTTTTTTTAAGCTTAATTCTAGTGCACAGAATTATACCAATATTACGTAATGTACAACAATCTGGTCAACCTATCAGGACTCTTGGGCCAGAAACTCACTTTTCTAAAGCTGGTACTCCTACTATGGGAGGTGTAATAATAATTTTTTCTGTATCCTTGTCTACTATAATTTTTGCAGATCTAAGTAACCCCTATATATGGATTAGTTTATTTGTATTATTAAGTTTTTCTATGTTAGGATTTCTAGATGATTATAAAAAAATAACAAAAAATAATCATATTGGTATCACTCCGAAAGTAAAATTATTTTTTCAGCTTGCAGTCAGTATGATTGCTATATTACTTACAAATCATTATTTTAATTCAGACTTATCTACTAAGCTTTCTATTCCATTTTTTAAACACTATCTATTAGAAATTAGTTATCTATATTTTCCGTTCGCTATGATAGTGATTACTGGCTCTTCTAATGCAGTAAATCTGACTGATGGCGTTGATGGACTTGCTAGTAGCACTATTGCCATTGCAACATTAGCATTTGCAATAATAGCTTATATTGCCTCATCACCATTTGGAGCATCTTCACTTAATATAATTTATACTCCTTTGACAACCGAAATGACTATATTGTGCAGCGCAATTATTGGTAGTTGCTTAGGCTTTTTATGGTTTAATTCTAATCCAGCTGAAATTTTCATGGGCGATACTAGCAGCCTTTCGCTTGGTGCAATGTTAGGCATTATCAGCATTATGACAAAACAGGAATTATTATTAGTCATTATTGGAGGGATATTTGTTATAGAAACTTTATCAGTTATAATTCAAGTATATTATTTTAAAAAAACTGCTGGTAAGAGATTTTTTCTTATGACACCAATCCATCATCATTTTGAAAAAAAAGGCTGGACTGAGTCAAAAGTTCTGGTTCGTTTTTGTATCATATCATTTTTACTTGCACTTTTAGGATTATTCTCGATAATCTGCTAGTAAATTCTTAATGAAATTTGCTAATAAGGTAATATAATGCTTGGGAAAAATCCTCAAAGACCTGCAGCACTTGGCGATGGTACAAAATTATTCGTCAAAAATATTTTTAAAACAATTCAAGGCGAAGGGCCCAATGTCGGTATGCCTTCTATATTTATAAGACTTGGTGGGTGTAATCTTGCTTGTAATTTTTGCGATACTGAATTTGAAGATTACATTGAAATGAATACGCAGGATATCATTAATATAGCAGAAAATTTAAGTCTAAATCTTTATCAAGAGCGTTCTGTATCTTTGATAGTGATCACTGGTGGTGAACCATTTAGGCAAAATATCAGTATGTTATGCTCTGAGCTTATCAATAAAAATTTTCAAGTACAAATAGAAACTAATGGTACTTTATACCATGATATAGCTGAGGAAGTTGAAATTATTTGTTCACCAAAAATTAGAAACAATAAATATTACCCTCCTCATTCAAGGATATTACCGCGTATTACAGCTTTTAAATTTCTAGTTTCAAGTAATATAGAAGGATATGGAGAAGTACCACAACTGGGGCAAAAAGAATTTAATATCCCCGTTTTTGTACAGCCCATAGACCAATATAATAATAAACAAAATAAAGCAAATGAAAGGCTAGCTATTGATATTGCAATTAATAATGGCTATCGTCTGTCATATCAGATACATAAAAAATTGGAGATTGAATAATATGACCAAAAAAATTGTTTTATTAGTAAGTGGAGGTTTAGATTCTTCAACAGTACTTGCTATGCTTCATGCTGAGAATATAGGTGAGATATACGCATTAAGTTTCAATTATTCTCAAAATAATATAGTTGAAATTGAAAAAATCAAAAAATTTATCCAAAATTATCATGTGAAACATCACCAAGTAATTAATATTGATTTGTCACCTTTCCATACTTCATCATTGATCAATAAACAAAAACCTGTTCCTAAATATGGGGATGCACAACAACTTGGAAATGTAGTACCCACTACTTATGTACCAGCACGCAATACTATATTTTTAAGTTATGCTTTAGGATATGCTGAAGTGATTGGAGCAAATGATATATATATTGGTGCACATAGCAATGATTGTGCTAATTATCCTGATTGTCGTTCGGAATATATTGAAAGTTTTGAGACTATGGCGAATTTGGCAACAAAACAAACGTCTGAAGGAAGCAAAATTCATATAAATGCACCTCTTTTAAAAATGACAAAAGCAGAAATAGTGAAACGTGGACTTGAGTTAGGTATAGATTACAGTAATACTATTTCTTGTTACGACCCAAAAGATAGCTTATCTTGTGGGGAATGCCATGCCTGTTTAATTCGTCTTAGTGCTTTTGCAGCAAATAATCAAGCCGATCCAATCAAATATATCCGCAAAAACACTATTTTGTAGGAAATTTTTGTAATTATTATTCTTACAGGTTATTATATAAAAAACATTATTAATATAACATTGATGAATTATACTATATTTTACCAATCATTTCCTAATATTGAGATAGATAAAAATTTGTTTCTTAGGAAAATAGTACCTGAGTTAGATTACAAATCTTATTACAAATATATGTCTTCACCTAAAATGCAACAATTTTTAAGCAATGATCACATACCAAAAAATTTAGAAAGTGCTCTAGATGATTTAGTATATTGGTACAAATTATTTGTTGAGAAAAGAAGTATTTACTGGGCAATTACAGATAAAAACGATCAAATGATTGGTACTGGTGGTTTTAATCATATATCCTTTAAAAATGCGCGAGCAGAAATTAGTTATGACCTAGACCCGGATTATTGGGGTATGGGCTATATGTCTAAAAGTCTTAATACCATTCTGGAGTTTGCTAAAAACCAACTTGAACTAGTCAGAGTGCAAGCCACTGTTGCTACTGATAATCATAGATCAATTAAATTATTGGAAAGATGCGGATTAATACAAGAAGGTATTCTAAAAAAATATGAAATTGTTGCCGGGCAACATAAAGACTATTTTATGTATTCTAAAATATTTACTTAAATATAAGGGACAATCATGTTTAAAAAATTACTATTTATAACGCTAATTATTTTTTTACCAATGGGCACTTTTGCACAAATTATTGAATTACACAAAGCTCAAGATCTTTTAAAATATACAGAAAATTTGGGCCCAAATGATTTAGTATCATTCGACGTTAAAAATGTTTTATTTGTCCCAGAAGATCTGATTTATAATCCTGCCTATAAGGAAGAGATGAAAAAATATTGGCAGCAATTGGAGCAAGAACTTGGCAAGGAGGAAACTGATTTATTAAATAGTATCATGTTATTATCTTATAAGTCAGTATTAGTAGATAATAATATGCCATCAGTAATCAAAGCTCTTCAGGCAAAAAAAATTAAAGTAATTGCATTAACCTCTGGCCATACTGGTCAATTTTGCCATATTGAAAGCTTAGAAGCATTAAGAATTAAACGACTAAAAGAATTAGATATAGATTTTAGCACTAGCTTTCCTAATCTTGGAACAATAGAATTATTAGGTAAGAATGGCGAAATCAGCTTTATCTTCTCAGAAGGGGTATTATTTGCGTCAAGAAGTCCTAAAGGAGAAGTAATAGAAATATTTTTAGATAAAATAAATTTCCATCCTCGTAAAATCATTCATGTTGATAATTCTATGCATAAATTAGAGACTATGCAAAAATTTTGTGAATCACATAATATAGATTTTTTAGGAATTCATTTCACACATATTTATAAAAACATACCACCATTAAATAAAAAAATTACTGATAAAAAATTTGATTTATTGAAAACGCAAAAAATATGGCTTAGTGACGAAGAAGTGATTAAATTAATTGGCAAATAAGCGAGCTATATTCAGATATTAATATTTGAGTGAAAGTAATGAACTGACTCTATATATAAAAAAGAACGATATCCACACATGTCAATGTCATTAACTATGATTTATATTCGGTGATTATTTTTTTGATCAAAGGTATAGTAATTTTCTGCTTATTTTCTAACGAATAATTATTAATATGAGACAATATTTGATTAAGCAGATCAAACCTTCTAGGCAAATATTGTAAAAGATAATTGACGACTGGTGTTGGAATTTTTACAAAATGATCCGAAAAAAACTTGAAAATTAATATTTTAATTAAATGATCATCTGGATAAGTTATTGAGATAGAATTTGTAGATTTGAGCCTTGAACTAAGGTCAGACAGCTGAATTTCTGGTATATTCACGCATGTAATAAGTAAATATTTTTTACATTCATTCAGTATATTAAAATTATATAGGATATTTTTCTCATCTTGGATAAAATCTATATCTTCTAGTATAAAATTTTCACATTGTTCTAATTCATCATTAGTTATTTTCTGAGTGATATCAATAAATTTTGCTCCAGACATCAAAGACCAAATATATACTAGAAAGCTTTTTCCTGAGGAAGGAGGACCTCTCAGTATTAATGTTCTGTCATAAGGCTCAACACCCCACACATCATTTGGCCAATTTTCTATAATTTGATAAGCAATTTTATTTGCTTCTGACACAATAAAATCTGATTTCTCATAATTATTTTTATTAAGCTCAAAAATAGTTTGTTTCATGAATATCTCAAAAATCCATCAATATTTTATTTTGTAATTTAAATAATTCAGCAGCTGCTGATGTGGATAATTTGAGCATAGAATTTAATTCGTCTGGGAGAAAAGCAGCTTTTTCCCCTGTTGCTTGCACCTCCAGCAACTTCCCTGCTCCATTAAATACAAAATTCGCATCTACTTCAGCTGTACTATCCTCAACATAATCAAGGTCTATGAAAGCTTGGCCTTGTACTATACCACAAGAAACAGCCGCAATTTGATTAGTAAGTGGATTATGTTTTAGTATTTTTTTATCCATGGCTTTACGGACAGCTAAATGCATTGCTACATATCCTCCCGTAATCGCTGCAGTCCTAGTGCCACCATCAGCGGATATAACATCACAATCAACGATAATTTGGCGTGGACCTAATTTTTCTAAATTCACTGCACCTCTGAGAGATCTACCAATTAACCGTTGTATTTCTATAGTTCTGCCCGTTTGTTTGCCGTAAGTTGCTTCTCTTTGAACACGAGAAACAGTTGAAGCTGGCAACATAGAATATTCTGCTGTAAGCCATCCTGTACCAGTATTTTTTACAAATCTTGGTACCGC
Organism: Rickettsiaceae bacterium; assembly: GCA_024236375.1. Taxonomy (GTDB): domain Bacteria; phylum Pseudomonadota; class Alphaproteobacteria; order Rickettsiales; family Rickettsiaceae; genus Megaera_A. The sequence goes on from JACKKP010000005.1 coordinate 5,525, forward strand.
CTCATCAATAGTTGCTGTACAAATTACTTGCGTATTACCAAATTTTATCAAACAAGAACCCATAGCATTAGCGATAATATCTTTCTCGATAGACACCTCTCTAAACTGATTAAATTTCCTGTTATTAGATCTTATCATCTCTTAGCCCTTGAATTATAAACATTTATAACTATATTTACTTTATAAATCTTTGCAAGCTTAACCAGATAAAATATTAATATTATGGACAACAATAAAGAAGAATTCGCTGAAAAATTACCGCAAGAAGATGAGCAAAAAGAGCACATCCCAAATGAAGAAGCATCTAATGATTCTAACCAAAAAATTGAAGAGTTAGTGAAAGAAAATCAAGAACTAAAAGACAAATTACTGCGTCAGATTGCTGAAACTGAAAATGTCCGAGTTCGTAACCTGAAGACCCTAAAAGAAGCAAGAGATTATGCTGTCACCGAATTTGCCAAAGATATGGTGATAGTAATGGATAATTTATCCAGAGCTTTAGAGCATATCCCAGAAGAAATGGATGAATTAGTGACAAACATTGTGCAAGGAATAAAAATGACCCATAACTCCTTGGAAAACACATTTAAAAAACATGGCATTGATATAATTGCACCTAAATCAGGAGATAAATTTGATTACACACAACATCATGCAATATCACAGCAACAAATTGAGGGTAGCGACCCTGATCTAATAGTTGAAGTAATGCAGTGTGGGTACCAAATCAAAGATAGATTATTACGTCCTGCCTCAGTTGTGGTATCAAAGTAATATTTTCTGTGCACTACTAATTGTTATAATTACCATATCGCTCTATTTCATTGAGTAAAGAACAAGTATTATTTGTTTCTGCGAGCATGATATGAGAAATAGTACATAATTTTGTCCTTTGCCACGAATCCTAATTTGTTGTTATATACAAGATCTAATCTTATTCAAAAAAAAGCAGCCAAGGAGAACACACCTGGGCTGCTTTTGGATAATTAATTATTATTAGTGGTTTATGCTTGTGCCTCCTGGATGTTTTGCTGCTTCCGCTTTTCTTTTATTTTCTTTCTCAAGCCAGTTGCTATGTTTTATTATAGTTTTTGCCTTTTGTTGATTTCGCCTTTTTTCTTTTACTTGGTTGAAGTCTTTGTTCCACTCTGTCCCTTTTTCAGGTTTTGACTTCTCATAACGTACCTTCACAACTCGTTTTGATTTTGTCACTGCACTAAATGTCTGTTTCATTGGTGTCCACGCTGCCTGTCGTATTGCGTTGACCACCCCGAAAGCAACTCCTGTTAAGCGAGCTGCAGCTTGTGTTGGAAGATATGATGATAAAGCGTCTCTTTGCTTATATAATTCTATTGCCTGGTCTAAAGCCTGAATATGTACATTGATACATTCTTTTGCTTGATTCTCCAGTCCTGCTATAGCTGCTATATCATTGTTCTGCAGCATGGATATAGCGTTTATCTCATCCCCAGACAGTCCTTTTATAGCTTTTCTCTCATCGCCCCCCAGGCCGCGTATATTGTTTATTTGATCTATACAATCTACTGCTACAAATAGCTTTAATAGTGCAGATACTCCTTGTGCTTTAGAAGCAATATTTTTGTTCGGATTGAGCGTTGGGTTTAAATAAGAATTGATTATGCCCTGTATAACTTTAGGGTAGCCATCCTGCTGCATCGGCGCATTTATTGCGTTATTTAATTGCTTATCAATACCTTGAGAGATTTTATTTAGATTCTTTGCTACACCTTTCACCGTGTTCATTCCAGTTTTCAAACCGCTGTTAAACCCTTCTTTCAAGCCTTTCCCAGCTCCCTTCAGTGCTGCTTGGCATATTACATCTAGTGCTGCATATTCCAACATAGCCATTAAAATATTTGTTATTGAGTAAGCCCAATTGTTTGTATTAGTCAAGCTGCTCGCGATATTATCACTCAGCTTTTTATAACTATATAATCTGTCATCATCATTTTTCACTTTTGATAAAGCTTGCCAGATCTTCTTAGCATCTTTTATTTGCTTAGACATTAATTGTAACTGATCCGGAGAATAAATATTAATGTAATCAGGAGCAACGTATGGCCACTCTCTTTTATAAAGAGAATAGTTTTCTTTGATAGGTACATATAAATCTTCTAAGAAATTTATATCTTGGAATAATTTATTATTATCATAAGCTGCATAAAACTGCTTGTCACGTACTTTGCTGACGCCCCGGTTTATCTCATTCGTTGTTAGTACAATACTCTTTTGTAAATCTTCTATATCTTGCAGCATTTCGTTGATTAAGGGTATATGATTACGGAATATATTATTATTACTCTTCTGTTTATATTCTGTTATTTTCTCTAAATTATTCGATAAAGCCTTTTTTAGATCATTATACCACTCATTGACTTCCTGTGCTATCTTTAGTTCTGTATTATGCTTTTCTTTAATTATCTCTTTTATCGTATTTGGATCTTTGTTTTGCTCCTCTATAACCTTAGCAGCAGCTTCTGTGACTATGTTATCTATGTTAACTTCTAGCACTGCATAGTCTGGTAAGCCAGCTGCGGTGGTCTCATTATCAGTTGCAATGGTTTGATCGTTAGAATAATTTTTACCCATAATTACCTCTTAAATAAATGTTAAATTACATAAGTAAATCTTAATCTATATAGATATATAATATAAACGTTAATTTATTGTTGACTCGTTATTTGTTGCTTATTATATCAAATTTATCACTTATTCATAAATCCTTTCTTGTTATTTTCTTGCTGTTATGAGTTTTCTTCACTATTATACTTAAAAAATCATTCATTATGATCATTCAGACATTAAAAGAATTTTGCCAAATATTAGCTTGCGGTAAAAGATTAATTGCTATTGATTATGGTAGCAAAAAACTAGGTATTGCAATTTCTGACCCAGGCCTGAATATGGCACTACCAATGAAAGAAATTAATGAAACAAATGACCAACAAAAAATTGTTCAAATACTTACAATATTCAAAACAAATTTGGTAAGTGCAATAGTCATTGGCTTGCCGATTAATATGGATGGAAGTTTTAGCGTCCAAACTGAGGTTGTTTTAAAATTTGCTGATAAATTAGCAGTAAAAACAAACTTGCCAATATTTTTACAAGATGAAAGGCTTACCACAAGGGCAGCTGATAATTTACTCAAAATAGGTGGTTTAAAACGAAAAGAACGCAATGCACGAGATGACTCTGTTGCTGCATGTTTAATATTGCACACTGTACTGTCTTATTATAATAAAAATAAGCCTATTTTATAAAATTCATCACAATATACTCATGTATTTTACCCCTATCACTTAAAAACATTGTTTGCAGATATAAGCATAGTCTTTTATCTCAAGACTTGGTTATGGACTTCTCAAAAATGATAGGATAATCTAAAAGTCAATTATCATCTCCTGACTTACTTATATAACTTCTATCATGAAAAGAGACACAACTCTCCTCTGGCATGTGGTCAAGTTTGTTCTTCTAAGACTTTAAAATCGCTAATAACATCTCTTTCTGTTTCTGTCTTTCTCGTGACGTCATCTTAAGATCTTACAAAATTCATATAATTTAGCAAAGTCACTATACAATGCTAAATAAATATTGTGTTCCTCAAACTTAATCGTTGAATTCATAAAAACAGCACTGTAACTTACTTAATTAATCAAATTAGCTCTGCAGCGAAAATATATTAAAACTTCATTGAAATAACTATAACTTATAGTCTTGATAATGCGCTGAATACTATTATATGTATCAAGCTGATTTCAATAATTTTTGATACATAAATAAAAAAAGATAGCAAACTAAATATTTGCTATCTTTTCAATAAGATATACTAGATTTTAAAACTAGTCTTCCATTCTTCTTCTACGGTTATTCTTACGAATACGGCGCTCTGATTCTTGTCTTTCACGTACTTTTTTTACTGAATCTGGTTCATAAAAACGAGACATCTTCATCATACGAAAAATAAGCTCTCTTTGCATTTTACGTTTGAGATCTTTAATCGCTTTTTCACCGTTTCCACCGTGGACGCTGATATGCACTGCCATTAAATTACCCCCTTAAGGTTGGCTTTTAAGTTGTAATAACAGCTTATTATCTATATACTCCCAACTATTGTCAAGATAAAACTTTAGTGAGAGTATAATTTATGCGCGATATTAAGGAAGAATATGATTGCTTAAAAAAAACATTTTTACAAGATTTCTTGCAATTATTAACGGACCCCAAAATCACAGAGATTAATGAAGAAATTGCGCAAAAAACATCTATTACCATAGGCAAAGAACAAAATTTTTATTTAATATTATTTCCTGGCAATATCCCAGAAATTATCGAAGAGTTATCTGACTATTTCGATCAAAAAATGTTTGAAGAATGCCAAGTAAAATTTACTAATATTAAATCTATCAGAGAAAAAATCAGTATTGCAATTAAATATAGGCTTGCTTATGTTGTCCCAATACAGGTGCAGAAAAAAATTGCTGCATATCATTCTTCCATAGTAAATATAGCCTCCAATCTCAAAATTTATGCCAAAACATGTGATATTATATGGCGATTAGCCGGAGATCAATCCACTGACTTTAATTATTATACTAAGAGAGCTTTATTATTACCAATTTACATGCGCGCTATTTCAATTTATTGCCAAGATAGTTTTAAAAATTATGATAAAACTGAGATTTTTGTGAAAAATGCTCTTGATAAAGTAGTAAATATTGCTAGTTTAAAACAGAAAATCAAACTACCTAAAAAAGAAAATATTCCTATATTACGTTTATTTTTGTAAATAACTATTGGTTAGTTATAGATCTCAAAAAATATATAAAAATCATTATATTTAAAAATTACTATAGACATTTTTATGGATCAAAAAACAATTTACCCAAATATTAAATCAGAAGTTAATTTTGCCGAAATAGAAAAAGAAGTACTAAATTATTGGCAAGAAAATAAGACTTTTGAAAAATCTATCAATCAATATAAAACAAATCATCAAGATCGAAGCAAAGAATTTGTTTTTTATGATGGACCACCTTTTGCTAATGGCTTACCCCATTATGGGCATTTACTGACGGGATTTATCAAAGATACTTACGCAAGATATCAAACAACTAAAGGCAAAAAAGTTGAAAGGCGCTTTGGTTGGGATTGCCACGGACTTCCTGCTGAAATGGGAGCTGAAAAAGAATTAGGTTTTTCAGGACGAATAGCAATTACTGAATATGGAATTGCCAAATTTAATCAACATTGTGAAACCTCTGTAATGAAATATTCAACTCAATGGGAAGAATATGTCAATAGACAAGCAAGATGGGTAGATTTCAAAAACGCATATAAAACAATGGACAAAAATTATATGGAGTCGGTTTTATGGGCATTTCATACACTTTATAAAAAAGGACTAATTTATGAATCAATGCGCGTTATGCCATATTCATGGGCTTGTGAGACACCTTTATCTAATTTTGAAACAAGATTAGATAATTCATATCGTGAAAAGGCTGATAAAGCAGTTACTCTGACATTTAAATTGAAAACTATTCCACAAAATTTACCACAAAATTGTACTGAATATAAAATATTTGCTTGGACCACTACTCCGTGGACTTTGCCGGCTAATTTAGCTCTCGCCGTAGCAGCAGAAGTAGACTATGCCTGCGTGATAAAAGATAAAATCTGTTATATATTGGGCAGTTTCGCATTGGATAATTATAAAAAAGAATTAGATTTAACCGAAAATGACAAAATCATTACGATTAAAGGTAGTGATTTAGCAACTTGTCTTTATGAGCCGGTTTTTGATTATTTCAAGGATCATTCAAATAGTTTTAGAATTTTTACCGCAGATTTTGTAATAGAAGGAGACGGAACAGGCATAGTGCATATTGCGCCCGGCTTTGGTGAGGATGATCAAATTTTATGTAACGCTAATAATATAGAATTAGTATGCCCTGTAGACAATGCAGGAAAATTCACTAATGAAGTATCTGACTTCCAAGGAATGCAAGTATTTGAGGCAAATGATCCGATTATTATATGGCTCAAAAAGCATGGGTTTTGGGTTAGAACTGAACAATATCTTCATAATTACCCGCATTGTTGGAGAACTGATACTCCATTAATATATAAAGCAGTACCTTCTTGGTATGTCAAAGTTACCGATTTCAAAGACAGAATGGTAGAGTTAAATCAAGGGATTAATTGGATTCCAGGGCATGTCCAAGACGGATTATTTGGCAAGTGGTTAGAAAACGCCAGAGATTGGTCAATTAGCAGAAATAGATTCTGGGGCACACCAATCCCTGTATGGAAATCTGATGACCCTAACTATCCAAGAATAGATGTTTATGGTTCAATTGAAGCACTTGAAAAAGATTTCAATGTAAAAATAGAAAATTTACATCGTCCATATATAGATCAATTAACTAGGCCCAATCCTGACGACCCAACTGGTAAATCAATAATGCGTCGTGTAGAAGATGTATTTGACTGTTGGTTCGAAAGTGGTTCAATGCCTTATGGACAAGTACACTACCCATTTGAAAATAAAGAATGGTTTGAAAATCATTTTCCAGCTGATTTTATTGTTGAATATACTGCTCAAACTAGAGGTTGGTTTTATACTTTAATGGTGTTATCTACAGCTTTATTTGACCGTCAGCCATTTTTAAATTGTATTTGTCATGGGGTAATTTTAGATTCAACAGGACAAAAACTTTCAAAGCGTTTAAATAATTATGCTGACCCATTGGAATTATTTGACAAATATGGCTCTGATGCGCTCAGAGTAACAATGTTGTCTTCAACAGTTACTAAAGGACAGGAATTACTTATAGATAAAGAAGGCAAGATGGTTTATGAACAATTAAGATTATTCATCAAACCAATCTGGAACTCATACCATTTCTTCTGTTTATATGGTAATATAGATCAAATTAGAGCTGAAGTGCAATTTAATTTTAGTAATAAGCTAGATCAATATATTATCTACAAACTAAAAATAGCAGTTGAGAAAATTCAAATATATATGGACGAATTTGACAGTCAGTCAGCTTATCAAATTATTGGGGATTTCTTTGAGACTTTAAATAACTGGTATATCAGACGTAGTAGAACACGTTTTTGGACATCTGAGCATTCAACTGACAAGACTGATGCATATAACACACTTTATACCTGCCTTACAATTATGATGGAGGCTATATCGTCTTTATTACCAATGATTTCTGAATATATATATAGAGGCCTTACTAATAAAGAGAGCGTACATTTAGAGCGTTACCCAGATTTATCTCATATTACAACTAATAATGAATTAGTTGCTATCATGGATGAAGTGATGGATATTTGTAATAGCGCTTTATTTATACGTAGCGAAGAAAATATCCGAATTCGTCAACCTTTACCTCAAATTACTATAATAGCAGAAAATAGTAAGAAATTTGCTGAGTTTGCTAACATTATTCAAGAAGAAATTAATGTTAAAGAAATAAGCTATAGTGAGGATATAGGTAGCTTTGCTGAAAAAAAATTATCTATTAATTTTTCTATTTTAGGTAAAAGATTACCACACAAAATGAAGGATATAATTGCTGCATCTAGGAAAAATGAATGGAAATGTGAAAATAATATTTTATATATAGCAGGCGAAATTCTACACGAAGAGGAATATTCAATCATATTAGATACAAAATTAAAAGGAGTTAAAGCTTTATCTTCTAATCGTGCTATGATAGTTTTGGACCTCGAAATCAGCACGCAATTGAAATTAGAAGGTAATGCACGTGATATTATCCGATTAGTTCAACAAGCTCGTAAAGATGCTGGATTAGAAGTATCTGATCGCATTGCACTTGAAATATTGACTCCAGATCCTGAATTAAAACAAAGTCTTTTCGTGTTTACTAAGATCATTGAAGAACAAACTCTCAGTCAATTTATGCATCTGCAACAAATTGATTACCAAAGCGAACAATCTGTTATGAACAAGACATTATCAATTAGAATTGCAAAGTTATAGCAGCGTTAAATAAGATTAGAGAATAATATCTCTAATCTCAGGTTGTATAATTATCTTTTAGAGAAGGATGAGTCTACAGATTTATATATTGGTTGCAAAAGATAAGAAATAATAGACCTACTTCCTGCAATAATATCAACTTGTGCTACCATACCAGCAATTATTATGTTTTTAGTTGGATCATTACCAAAATAATTTTTAGTTAATGAGACCCTGCCTTTATAATATCTCTCTCCACTCTCATCTTCAAATGCAGATGGAGAAATATATATTAATTCTCCATCAAGAGTACCATATTTTGAATAATCATAAGTACTAATCTTTACTTGCGCTTTTTGCCCTAAGGATATATAACCTATATCTCTGGGGTTAATATTGATCTCAACAATTAACCCCCCTTCTAATGGGACAATTTCAGCTAAAATTCTTCCCGCGTCCACTACTCCTCCTAAAGTTTTAATATTTAAAACTTTGATATAACCATCTAGTGGAGCTCTGATTTCCAAACGATTTACTCGATCTTGATATTTATCTATTACTTCTTTTGTTTGAGATAGTTCTGTTTCTATTTGACTTAACTGCTCATAAGAACGATCTATAAAATCTGAATATAAAAATTCTAAACGATTTTTATATTCGTTCAGTGAAGATTGTGCTTGTTCAATGATTGACTGATTTTCTTGCATATCAGCTATAATTGAATTTAGCTGCTTTTGAGCTTGAATATATTGAAATTTACTAACATTTCCTGTTTTATATAAATTTCCTTTTATTTTATTTTCTTCTTGCACAAGTTCTAAATTTTTTTCGTAAGATATCTGTTTTTTTAATAATCCTTCAATTAAAGAGGCTTTCTGATTTATTTGCTCTTCTATGATCTCACGTTCATCTTCACGTGCTCTTAAAACAGATTCATATATTTTTAATTGTTCTTCAGCTAGTTCTTTACTTTCTTGATTATTTTCTATTGGAAATTGTGGCGGTACATTATTAATTATAGCTCTTAGTCTAGTCGCTCTATATTCTAAGGCAATTTTTCGTAAATTTAATGACTCCAAATCACTTATTGCTGAAGAACCATCCAATCTAATTAGGATATCACCTTTTTTTACCAAATCTCCTTCTTTAACTTTAATCTCTGAAATGATTCCACCTTCAAGATGTTGTATTAATTGAATATTTTTAGTAGGCACTATATTACCATGAGTAGTAGCTACTTCTTCAACTTGCGTTAAACTAGCCCATAAAATCAGAATCAATACTGCAAGACTAATGATAAACAAAGCTTTTCTTACCAACCCTAAGTCAGCTTTCTCTTCTATTAATGCCGATTGAGACAAATATCTCAATTGGTCTATTTTCGAATCAGGCGTATCATTCTCCATTTTTGGCTCCTATTTTTTGCTATTTGGCTTATTTTGTGACTGATTTTTTTCTATTATTAATGGTTGCTTACCTAGAGTTAATACTATTATTTTATCAGCATATTCTAGATATTCTTTTCTTTGACTAATAAAAAAAACAGTTTTCTTACTTTGTTTGCAATCTTTAATCATTTGCATATATAATTTACCCAATTTATCATTTAATAAGTAATTGGGTAATTCATCTAATAATATCAGATTAGAATTTCTTACCAGAACTCTAGCAAAATTTAATTTATACATTAAATCACTATCTAATGGTTCAAATTCACTTCCTATAATAGTTTCAATACCATTATCTAATTTATTTATATCATCAAGTGCATCTGCATTTTTTAAAGCTAAATTTAACCCTTCTGAAGTAATGAATGGATTCATCAAACTAATATTTTCTTTGATGGTGCCTTCAAAAAAATTAGGTAACTGAGGCATATATGAAATATAACTTCTCAGTTCTATTGGATCTAATTGTTTTATATTGGTACCGTCAATAGTGACCACCCCAGTTTGAGGGTGATATAAGCCATTAAGCAGTTTTAACAACGAGCTTTTTCCAGATCCATTGGCACCAGTAATTGCAATTATTTCACCAGGTTTTGTATTTAAATCTAAACCAAATAATAAAGGCTCTGTGTCTCTACTATAGCGCAATCCTATAGCACTTAACTTGACATGCCCTTCCATTTTATATATTGGTTTACTTGTCATTAAAGGTTGTGTTTCTAATTCAGTGTTCATTAACTGATTAATTTGACTAATACTATCTTTGAGTTGAATGAATCTTGGTAATGCTAAGGTCAAAATCTGCATAGGGCCGACTATTCGCCAGATTAATAATATAGTTGCCACTAATGCACCTACAGTAATAGACCCTTTCCACACTAAGTGCACCCCGAATGTCATCACAGCTACACCACACATTAATACTATAGCCCTGGTGAAATTTTCTACTATGCTTGATATAAACATCATTTGGAATTTACTAGTGACTGCATCACTAAGTTTATCTTTGTATCTCGACCACCAATTATTAGCAATACCGTTAATATGTAAAGCGTCAATTTTGATTAAAGTTTCTACCTCATGTTGATTTTTAATACTGCCACTATTTGCACTTTCTTTAATTGATACCACCCAGCTAGAATAAATAATTATTAAAAATAAAATAAATAAAAGCGCTACTGACACCGGAATAAGAAATAACGGACCAGCAATGAACCAGATTGCTGCAAGTAATATAACAGTAAAAGGTAGCTCAATCATCACTCCAAATAATGAGCCAGTAAAAAACTGTCTTATTGATTCAAATGATCTAAGTCGAGCAATTTGTGCTGCAATTGGTATAGTTTCTGTATTATGAGCTTTAGTAAAAACTAATCTCTCAAAAATTGCTGTACTAATTATGTTATCAAGCCTTGCTCCCAGCCACACCAAAGCCCTCAGTCTATAAATACGTAACGCAGATTCAGCACCAAATGCTACACTTATCCCTATCATAATTATCAATAAAGTATCCACAGCTCGAGTATCTATTACCCAGTCATATATTGAAGTGATAAAAAGAGGCATTGAGAGCGCAAAAATATTAATAAAAATACTAGCTAATATTACTTTATTGATAATAGGTCTAAATCTAGAAAAAATAATTGCAAACCAACTAAATCCAATTGATTTTTTTGCCTGAATTTCTTCTTCTAATTGATGTGAATTGATCTTTTCAAAAAAATATGCTGTACCAGCGTCATATTGCTTTGCTTCTATGTGTACTAAAGCTTTCACCTCAGCATCAAATGCTACTATATGTTGCTCTTGCCGATTTAGCAGCACTAACACTTTATTTATTGGACCCTTAATAATATAAAGACAAGGCATTAACCGTGGGTCAATGTCATTAATATCTATTTGCATTTCGTGGCTTATATAACCTAAATCTGCCATCGAATCACATATATCAACTAAATCTATATCTGTTTTTTTGCGTAGAGGTAGACTATATAACGCATTTTTTATATTACCACTCCAATCAAAGGCATTAAGTAACATAAGCATTGCACTAATATATAAATTATCAATTGCTAAGGGAGTAATTTTTTGATAACGCTCGAATAATTCCATCAAAGTTTTGATCCGTTCATTATCAATATTGTCTTGCTTGAACTTAATTAAAATATCACTATTTTTTTTATTCCTGCGCATTTTTAAAGTCATAATTTTAAATAGTTTTATTGTTCTTAGCAACTTCTAATAGTTCTGCGCCCTTAAAAATATAATGTTTAGATGCAAGTGCATATAATCTTTTATCTTCAGTAACCAGAATCATACTGACTTTACCCTTAATTCTATGTAACAAATTTACTAGATAAGTATACCCTTCACTATCTAAGTCTTTATCAGCATTATTAAATAAAATAATTTTCGGTTCATTAATCAAAGATCTAGCTATACATATTCGATGTTTGATACCTGGAGATAAAACATCAACAACACTATCGCCAATTTTTGTTTCAAACCCATTAGGTAGAGCATCAATTATTTTACTAATACCTAATAAATTCGTAACATATTTTGCTTTAGGCTCATTATTAGTGTTAAATCCAGTAAGATTTTCCATAATGGTCCCTTCAAACACAGTTCCATCAGAATCAATAAACCCTATGTGATTCACTAGTTTATCTGAGCTAAAATGATTAATTTGAACTCCATCAATTAATACATTTCCGCTACTCGCTTCAATTTCACCTATCATTACTTTAAGTAATGTAGTTTTTTGATAATTATTAGATCCATGAATAGCGATAATATCTGGTATCTGTATATTAAGATTAATATTTTGTAATAGAATTCGCCCTTTTTGAACCAAGCATAGATCTTCTATACTTAAACTTCCTTGAACCTCTAATTCTTTATCTACGTGTCCTTGCCGACTAATTTGTGGAGTATTGAATAATTCTTCAACTGATGATATACCTACTTTATAATCTTGATATTGATTCCATAAAGTGGATGCTTTACTAAGTGGTTGCATTAACTTTCCAGATAAAAGCAGAGTAGCAGTAATCCCGCCTGTAGTTAACTCAGAATAAACTACCATTGGAGCACCAACTGCTACAATCATAATGATCATCAATTCATTCATTAAACTATTATATGCATTACTTCTCGCTGCAGCCATCGATGCTTTATAGCTGCTAAGCGTTACATCTTCTTTTATTATGTCAAATTTCTTTTTAAATATAAATTCTGCTCCATAAGCCTTAACAGAATGTATCCCTCGCAATACTTCTATAATAAAATTATATTTATGATCATCTGAAGCGTTTTGTGTATCTAATGCAGTATTTAATTCTTGGCCAATTTTAAAATTTAAGGTAGCAAATACCACAATAAAAAAGATTGGCACTAATACTAGTGCGCCTGCAATGTAATATATTAAAAATAAAAACACTAATGAAAAAACTATATCTATTAATGATATAATAGCTTGACCACTATAAAAATCTCTTAATCTGTTAAAACTTGCTAAAGTTTGGATCCTCGTACCGGGCCCTTCGGGTTTTAATTTAGTAATGTCAGCGTTAATATATTGCCTTAATCCATTAGCCACTATACTATATTCATATAATGCACCTCCCCAACCAGTGATGTAATCTCTTATACATCTAAGAAGTGCTTCTAATATTATTGCAAAACAAGTAGAGACAGTTAATACCACTAACATATCATAACTATTATAATTGATCATAACACGATCATATACTTGTAGTACCATTATAGGTAAAGCTAGAGATAAAAAATTAATTATTAGAGTACAAAGCAAAATCTCACGTAAGTCAAAGCGAAATTTAAATTCTGGATTGTCTAGCTTATAATTTTTGATTAAGTTCATTTTATAAATAGTTAAGTATAATATTTCACTTCCAACTAATTGCGCTATTAACGCACGGATTAAATAAATTATAAAATTACCATTTTTTATAACAACAAATCTGAGCAAAAAAGTATATATTAGAAAATTATATTTTATTAACTGTTTACTTTAAGTCACTAAATATTTAGCAAATCGTTAATTGAGGATAAAATCACCCCAGTAATCATTATATTAGTATCTTTTGTAAATATTGATTTTTAATTATGAAAATTGATTGTTTGAGTCGTTATTATCTAAATGTAAATTTTGCATCTGAGGATCAGCTGGTTCTGGAGGGACCCCTGAGAAACTCATTGGATCATTAGAAGAATTACTCGTATCAACTAAAGTAGTAAATGCAAAACTATTATCATTAAATTGCAGTAATTCAATATTAGATAACACATTTACACCATCTCGATTGGGTACTGTATCTGTTATTGTCACTGTATTATTAGAATTAATTACATAAGTATATTCACTTGAGTCACCACTAAATATAGCTTTATCGTCTCCTGCTCCTCCATCTATATTATCATTACCACTTCCTATATATATAGTATCATCACCAGTACCGGCAAAAACTGTATCATTGCCACCATCTGTATATATAGTATCGTTACCAGTACCCCCATCCATAATATCGTCACCTTCACCCCCGTATATTATATCATCACCTACTCCTGTATATATTATGTCATTTCCATCGTCACCGTATACTGTATCATTTCCTAATTTAGTGTATATAATATCATCACCGCCGCTTCCTCTGACAAAATCGTCACCTAAACCACTATCAATTTGATCATTACCTTCACCTCCATCTATTATATCATTTCCTATTTCCGTGGTAATATTATCATTACCTTCACCTGCTGATATTATATTATTACCTGAACCACCATATATTATATTATTACCACCAACAGTAGTAATAGTATCATCTCCTTCGCCTCCATATATATAGTTATCCCCTACACCTGTAGTGATTATATTATTACCTGGACCACCAAATATAATATTATTACCATCACCTGCATTTATATCATCATTTCCTTCTTCTCCTTCTATAGTATTGTTACCATTACCCACGGTAATTTTATCATCACCAATTCCGCCAAATATGTTATTATTACCATCACCCGCATTTATGTTATCGTCTCCTTCTTCTCCTTCTATAGTATTGTTACCATTACCCACAGTAATTTTATCATCACCAATTCCGCCAAATATGTTATTATTACCATCACCCGCATTTATGTTATCATCTCCTTCTTCGCCATATATAGTGTCATCTCCATCATTTCCATATATAGTATCGTTGCCTGAACCACCATAGATTTTATCGTTGCCTGTTCCACCATGGATTTTATCATCTCCTTCTTCGCCATATAAAGTATCATTGCCTGTTCCGCCATATAACGCATCATTGCCTGTTCCGCCATATAACGCATCATTACCTGTTCCGCCATATAACGCATCATTATTAGGACCACCATATATTGTATCATCACCGCCATGACCAAAAATATTATCTTCTCCAGCTCCGCCATATATAGTGTCATTTCCAGAAGTGCCCGTTAATGTGTCATCAATAGATGTAATGTCTATTGTACTTTGTACAGTGAAATTAATAATTAAATCATCAAAATTTTGGTTATTATTAGAAACATCATTTTCCCATCTTGCTATACTACCTTCATCATTAAACATTACGTGGTTCAATCCATCCATGTTCAAACTAGGATCAGAAAATAAAATAAATGATGTACTACTCATCAAAGCGCCGCTTTCTGAATATGCTAACCAATTACCATCTACATTTTTAAATATCACCTGACTATTATCAGCCAAATTACTATTTAATGCACCACCATTAGGTACTATAAAAAGACCAATTTGTGTAGCGTTTGTGGGTATTTGAGTAGAATAGAAATTTGTAATTATATTTCCAGCAGCAGCTTGCTGCACATCAGCTACTGCTATGATACCCGAAATTGGGTTGCCATCTGCATCTGCAAAATAATAACCTATTGAACTATTAGAGGAATTTGATTGAGCTGATATAGAATTAAGACTTACTGAAGTACCATACTCAGGAAATATTTCATAATTTCCATTAGTCTGTCTCTGAGGAATTGGAGCATCTGGAAGATTTTTTGGATTAATAGTGATACCTATAAAATTATCTCCACTAGGTGCGTTACCTTCGTTTATTAGATTTGCCCATTCTTGAATTACTTGTGATTTAACTTCAACCTGATTATCTGATCCTTCCAAATTTTGTTTTAAATTAGTCTCGATTTTGTTATTGCTTACCTCTTCAGAGCTTTGCTCTTTGCCAAATTCCATGTTAATTAAATTATGTTGTTCAGCCTCTTGATTCAAATAAGAATTAAAGTTTTTATTATTTATCGCAATAGTATCATCACTTACTTGATCCTGAGATTCTTCATTATTTGAAGAATCTATAATGGCTTCATCTGCGGTGGTTTGATATTCTGAATCTTGAAAGCTTTCTAACTTTACTTTTTTATCATCCTGCGTGGCTAATAAATCCTCTGATTGACTAGATTTATCATCCGCTTGTATGTTAGTTACTTTGAATTTAGCTTTTTGTAGATTATCGCTATTTTCAAATTGATCAAATTTCTCTCGCTGGGTATATTCTTTAAGAATTTTATTCTTACCATTTAAATCAGCCATAAATATTATTTATTAATTAATATACAGTATTTATTATACTACTTGTTAATTAATTCGTCATTAATTATAGGCCATTATTGATAGAAAAAGTTCCGTAATTTGGTAATTAAGATTATATGAATATTTTTATAGGTAATTTATCTTTAAAGATACCAACTAAGATCAAAAAATTAATCCATATTTGAATAGCATAAATACTATAGGCCACATAAGTAGGGAGCCATAAGCTCATATACCCAAATAATATAGTAAAACCACTAGAAAATAACACTACTCTGATTGCGCTTTTCAAATTATTATTGTAACCTAATAATTTTGAGAAAAAGAAAATAGCCAATATCAAAAATACTTTTTCAAAAATTATATTAAAATATATTAAAATAGAAGCAATAGGAAAAATATTATAGATAATCACGCGCGGGAAACGCATTACTATATCTAAAATTTGATTCTGTAAGTAAGCACTATCAAGATTTATCGCTGTTGTACCAATAATATCTTGATAATTAATGATGAAATTCTCAATAATTTTACCACTATTATCCAAAAAATTAATATGGATATTATTTTTACGTAATACTACTGGAATTTTCATTAATTCAGAAGGATTCAGTGTATTATCGACATCCACAACAAATATTTTATTACTTATATACATTATATTATCTGAAACTGGATCACTAAAAGTAAGAGATTTACCATCATATTGTAATGAAGGAAATTCCTCTATTAAAGCAGCCACTCCTTGTACATTTGGTGCTTCCTGATTATATCTCAAATATAACATTAAGTTATTATTGTAGTTAAGTAGGAATATACTCAATATAAAAGCAGCAATAGTCGATAACACTAGAACATATTTTGCACCATATCCCTTATAAGAATTATATACATTATAATAAAATTGTGGCGAACTAACTGAACACCATAGGATCTTAGTCAATATCAAAATAAATTGATAAAATTGAGAAAAGTATATTGTCATAAAAAAATACATGAGTTAGTATTTGCAAAAATATTCTACAGAACATTATAAATATATCAAACAAAATGCAAAATGACTCATTAGATCAACTTAGTAATTATATTAAAATATTATCAGTTGATGCTATTGAAAAAGCAAATTCTGGTCATCCTGGGATGCCAATGGGCTTTGCACAAGTCATGACTAATTTGGTTTTCAATTTTCTAAAGTTTAATCCCAATGATCCTAAGTGGCCAAATCGAGATCGATTAGTACTATCAGCAGGCCATGGATCAATGTTATTATATTCTTTTTTCTATCTGACTGGTTACAAAAATTTTACTCTTGAAGATATAAAAAATTTTCGTCAATTAAATTCGAAGGCTGCTGGACACCCAGAAAGTCATTTATATGAGGCTATTGAGACTACTACAGGACCACTTGGGCAAGGAATAGCAAATGCAGTTGGAATGGCGATAGCAGAAAAAAAACTTAAAGCGAAACTTGGTTCAGAAATTTGTGACTATAAAATTTACGTCATTGTCGGTGATGGCTGTTTGATGGAAGGTATAGCCTATGAAGCTATGTCTTTAGCAGGTCATCTAAAACTAGATAATTTAGTCATTTTATTTGATGATAATAATATTACCATTGATGGTAAAACTAGCTTATCAGTGTCGGAAGATCATTTGAAAAAATTTACGGCAATGGGATTTGCCACTAAAGCCGCTGACGGACACAATCAAGAGGATATTTTTGATGCTTTATCTTGGGCTAATAAACAAAAATCTCCCTGCTTTATTGCATTTAAAACTGTGATAGCTAAAGGTAGTAAAACTAAAGAGAATAGTTCTAAAGCGCATGGATCACCATTAGGTGTAGATGAAATTTCATATTTTAAGAATAATATTAATTATCCAGACCAAGCATTTACTATAAAAGATGAATTATTATCAGCATGGCGTAATGCGTGGCAAAGAAATCAACAAGATTATAATAAATGGTATGAATTATATCATAATCTAGATATTCAACAGAAAAACTATTTAGTAGGGAAAACTATAGAATTTCCTAAAATTGATTTAGCGTATGATGAAGCTGAGGCTACTAGGGTCTCTTCTGGTAAAATCATTTCTCAATTACTAAAATATAATGACAAAATGATAATAGGATCGGCTGATTTAGCAGGCTCTAATAATTTAATTAATCCGAATAATTTGACTATATCACATAATGATTTTAGCGGCAATTTTATTAATTATGGTATACGCGAACATGCAATGGCTGGTATAATGAATGGTTTATCATTATCTGGTTTTACCCCTTTTGGAGGTAGTTTTTTAGTGTTTTCTGATTATATGCGTCCCGCGATCAGGCTCTCTGCACTCATGCAATTACAGATAATTTACATCATGACACATGATTCTATTGGAGTTGGAGAAGATGGACCAACCCATCAGCCTATAGAACATCTTGCTTCATTTAGGGCAATGCCTGGTATTAATCTGTTTAGGCCAGCTGATTTTATTGAAACTCAAGAATGTTACAACATTGCTTTAGAAACACACATGCCTGCTATTTTTGCGTTATCAAGGCAAAAAACCCCACAAATTAGGAAATGTTCGGAAAAGAATTTATCAAAACAAGGTGGCTATATTATCTCACAAGAGCATGATAAAAGAAATTTACAAGTTACTATATTTGCAAGTGGCACTGAAGTTGATATAGCATTACAAGTACAAGATGTATTACAAACTGACAATATTTCTGTTAGAGTTTGTTCTGTTCCATCAATGTGTATATTGTTGAATCAATCAAGTGATTATATCAATTATTTGAGAGGAAATGCTCAAATAATTGTTGCAATCGAGGCTGCTACAGAGTTTGGGTGGCATAAAATCATAGGATCTCAAGGTGTATTTTTTGGTGTTAACCAATTTGGGGCATCAGCCCCCTCCTCTGAATTATATAAATTATTCAACTTAACAAAAGGTCATATAGCAGATAAAATCAGGCAATTATTATCCGCTTCCTAAAAACTCCTAATAAAATGCGACTGCATTGGTTGGTTGTTATTAGTTTTTGTGAAATTCAAAAATTGGCTTATAGCGTCAACTATATCATCATGTTTATTATTAGGAAAATTAGTTAATTCCCTAATAATTTCTTGATTAACCGACGTTTTATTAATAATCAATACTCTCTGATCTTGAAAAAGAGGTATCACCGATGCAAAGCGTGTTACTTTGTCTTGCATCGGTTTAATTGCTTTAATACCTTTATAATTCGCTAAAAGCAAATCTTGAATAAGAGATTGCCCACTTGATTTATCTTCAATCAAAACATATTTGGGAGAATATTTAGCAATTTGTTTTTCTATTGCTTTTTTGAGTTCTGGATAACTCATTTTTTTGCGTATCATAGAAACTAAATAATATTTTGTATCTATGATCCCCCAACAAATTCCAACACTATAATCAGAATTTTCTGAAATTTTGATTGCTGTGTCCCAGCTGAGCACATAATATTGGAATTGTGGTATCTCATGATAAAAAGTGATATCCTCTAAAGATAACATATTAAATGATGAAGGTAGAGGTTCTTGTAAAAATTGCGCAGCAAAATTGCGCGTTCCTATTTCACGCTCTATTTCATATAAAAATTCTTGTTGGTCTCGACCAAAATTAAGTAAATTATTTTTATAGTAGTTATATTTTTTACCACTCACCTCATATAGATAGTCAATATTGGCAATTGCTGGAATTTTGAGTAATGTCCACCCTCCACTTGCTATTAAATGACTGGTCAAATCTTCGTCATGTAAACGTTGCATCACTAGGATTATAGCACCATTTTGTTTGTTATTTAAGCGTGTTACAAAAGTTGTTTCGAACCATTCTATAACTTTTTTTCTATATTTTGGCGAATTAATTTGTGTAGGATTATGAGGATCATCAATAATTAATATATCGCCTCCTTCACCTGTTATGCTCCCTCCAACGCTAGTTGCAAAACGAAAACCATTATTAGTAGTCAAAAATTTACTTTTTTGGTTATGTTGTTTGCTAAGCCTACATTTTGGAAATAATTCTTTATACCAGTTATTAGATAATATCAATCTACAATCTATTGAATGTTTGATACTAAGTACTGATGAATAACATGCGACCATAATTCTTTTCGAAGGATTATGACCCATTAACCACGCAGGCCAAGCAACGCTGACACATATTGATTTCAGAGATCGAGGCGGAATATTAATAATTAGGCGCTTAATATTACCTTTTTCTACTTCATTTAAATAATTAGCAATTAAATCAATATGCCAATTAGGGTGATATTCTGAATTAGGATTAATAGTATGAAATACTTTACCTATAAAGCTGCTCAAATCTTGTCTTAAAACCGCATTTAATAGGTTCTTATCTATTTTCATCTTTATATTTATTTATGAATCTTAAAATAATATCCTGATCTTCCAAGGCTATATTATGTTCTTCATCAGCAAAATCTTCCTGACTAATTTTGTTAAGCTGAATAATGAGTTTAACTAATTTATTTAATGTATCTGTTATATTTTTTTTCTGATTTATAGCGATTTTACTTTTTTTACTGCGCAATTCATCTAATTCTTCTTCAAGCATCAGCACTAAACGTACAATAAAACCATATAATTTATCTAAGGTCTGTTTCATTCATATTACTTTTAATATTAAGATCATCACCATTTTTTAGCCTTGGTAATCCAGCTAATTTTCTTTTTTCATTAATTGTCATAAAATCCGCCTTAGAGATTTTATTCCATAAGGCTTCACGCCTTTCACTCAAGGCAGAAATAGAGTCTTTATCAAAATCAATTGTGAGGTCTTCTTGATACCAATAAGATAGCCAGCCACTTAATGCATCAGCATATTTATCTAGCAAAGGTATGATATTTTCTTCCCATAGAGCAAGACGTGCTTCTTGCATATTACTATATGTGTTATCACCATTAATTCCCAAAAGTTGCGGTGGAATATTAAAAGCAATTGCGATATCGCGTGCTACTGAATCTTTTAATTCAATAAATTTCTCAAATTTTTCTGAATGACTAATTTCTTGCCATTTAAGCCCTCCTTCCAAAATGAGAGGTTTACCAGAATTATTACTACCACTAAAATTCTCATAAAATTGTTCTTTCAACCTTTCAAATTGCTCCTCACTCAAATATCCTTCACCATTTTCAAACATCAAAGTACCACTTGGTCTGATAGAATTATTTAACAGTGATTTATTCCAATTTAATATTTTTTTATATAATTTGACTGATGAAGCTGCCGCAGAAAGCGCAGATAAACCATGTTGAGAATTATTAGGATTATAACTTTTTAAATGTAAAATTTGCGATCTGCTATTATGCTGGCTTGCTTCATATATTTTTACAGAATCGCCAATTGTAACTTTATATTGCATCACTTTATTATCTTTGGATAAAGATACATTTAAAGGATGAATATTATATAATTTGAATTTTTTATTACCATTATCATAATTAATAATCATATAACTATCGCCATAAAGCAGTAAGTTAGAGAGATTTTCAATAAAAAAGTCTGCACCAGAGTTTTCAAAATTAGGTTGTTTTAATAATTTCATTGCAGGATGCTCTGACACTATTTTATGTTGAGCTTTACAATTTACTATCACTTGCCACGGTACATGACTTGCAGAAGTAGCAATTAAGCTAATACATCTATGTATTATTGCATTATCTTTATAAGATTCTGCTCCCACATATTCTTGATCTTTCAAATCATAAAAAGGAAAATTAAGACCGATTTGAGATTTTTTAGTGTATATTTTTTTTATTTTGCGCAAGTATGATAAAACCATTCTCTTAACATTTTATTTATTAACGAAAGTAAGATGTTTATAACACTACAATAAATAAGCACTAATTAAATAAAGCGAAATATTTTAATGAAATCTCTTTCCAAATAAACTATGATGACTTAAAATCTAATTGATAAAATACAAATTAAACTTATAAATTATATGTACGGACCCTTAATAGAATTGGCCATTTTTGGAATAGTAGCTTTTTTAATTATCAATAAATTATTATCAAGCTTAGGCAACACTAACGAAGAAGATTCTAAAAATAGACCATCTTTTTTTGGAGAAAATGATACCATAAAAGATGTCACTGCAAGATCAACTGTAAAAGATGTAACCACAAATCATAATAATATTACTCCAGTAGATTTAAAAGAGATTATTTTAAAAGACCATGAACAAGAGATACAACAAGGACTACAAGAAGCAATAACAAAAATCCCAAATTTAAATATTAGAAAATTTCTATTAAGTGCTAAAAATGCATTTAAGATGATTTTAACCGCAGTTGTCAAAAATGACGAAGCTCAAATTAATGAATTAGTAGATAAGAGATATATTAGTGAATTTTTACAAACTGCTTCTAACTACATAGATAATAGCTCAAATGACTCTGTACAGGCACAAATTTCTGAAATATACACTTTTGGCAATAATGTATTTATAAAAATACTATTTATAGGCAAAAACATTATTAAAAATAGTGATAATTTTCATGAAGAGTGGACCTTTAGTAAAAATAGTCTTGACCCAAATCCTAATTGGTACTTAACTAATATTGATAAATCAAACTAATTTAATATGCTAAAACATATTTTGCTATTCCTAATTAAAATTTATCAATATTTTATTTCTCCTCTTTTAGGTAATAATTGTAAATTTGTTCCAAGTTGTTCTGCTTATGGAGCTCAAGCTATTAGTCATTATGGAGCTTTAAAAGGAAGTTGGTTAATAGCTAAAAGATTATTACATTGTCACCCATTTTCTAAAAAATTTGGCTACGATCCTTTAATTTTGTTTAAAGACAAATAGCGCTTCAAATAAATTATTTCTTAATTTCTTGATCTAATAGTTTATTATTAACTTAAAGCAATAAAAAGACTGATATTGTGACAAATGGTAAAAAGTTAATTCAGGAATATTTAACAGATGCTCCAGATAGTCCAGGAGTCTATCAATTTCGTGATGCACAACGCAATATTTTATATATAGGGAAGGCAAAAAACATAAAAAAGCGGCTTGCTCAATATACATTAGAACTCACACACAAGAATGAGTTAATGATAACACTTGCCCATTCTATTGAGTTTAATGTCACTGAATCAGAAGCTGAGGCGCTAATTCTTGAAGCCCAATTAATCAAAAAATTCAAACCTAAGTTCAATATTGCACTAAAAAATGATCACAACTTCCCTTATATTAAACTTAGGACTGACCATCCATATCCTCAATTAATCAAATTTAGAGGTAAGAATCTTAATGATGGTAAATTTTTTGGCCCATTTATTTCTTCCATGCAGGTGGACAAAGCATTACAAGAAATACAAAATATTTTTAAGCTACGCTCGTGTAGCGACGCTTTTTTTGCAAATCGCAACCGTCCGTGCATACAATATCAAATCAAAAAGTGTACTGCACCTTGTGTAGGAAAAATTTCTCATGAGGATTATTTACAAACAGTAAGTGAAGCCAAAGCTTTTTTATTAGGTAAAAATACTGATTTACAAAACGAGCTAGCGCAAAAAATGCACCAATTTAGTGCTGAGATGGAATTTGAGAAAGCAGCAGAATTACGCGACAAAATTAGAGCAATTAGTTATGTACAATTACGCTCAAACAAATCACATGGTTTAATTGATGCAGATTTAATTGCCATTACTGCACAAAATGATAATTACTGCGTCGAATTATTTTTATATCGTAATGGTACGCCATGTGGCAACCAAGCATATTTTTTAGAGAATGTGGCTTACAATTCTATTGAAGAGGTATTAGGAGATTTTTTGATGCAATTATATCAAAATAAGACTCCTCCAAAACAATTACTTTTGAGCCATGAACTTGAGAATAATCAATTATACCTTGAAGCTCTAAGATCTTTACATAATACTAAAACTATAATTACAGTACCAAAATGTGGTAGAAAATTTGAATTAATTCAGAATGCATTGAAAAATGCCCAGCTAGCACTTCAAAATCATTTAAAAAAATCTGCGCAAAGCACTACTAATTTAGAATTAGTGCAAAAGTTATTTAACTTAAAACATATTCCGAACCGAATAGAAGTATATGATAATAGCCATATACAAGGCTCATTTGCAGTAGGAGCAATGATTGTAGCAGGCGTAACAGGATTCGATAAAAAAGAATATCGTTTATTTAATATAAAAGATACATCAATCATACCAGGTTTTGGAGGCGACGATTATGCAATGTTAACAGAAGTATTAATTAGAAGACTTAAACGCTTAAAAGCTGAACCATATCGTAGACCTGATCTTATGATAATTGACGGCGGTAAAGGCCATCTCTCTACTACGATTAAAGTGATGACTGAAATGGGTATAAATATTCCATTTGTTTGTATGTCAAAAGGAATAGAGCGCAATAGTGGCAAAGAGCAATTTCATATTCAGGGCAGAGAAAGCTTTACTCTAGATCGTAACGAACCAGTGATGAAATATTTACAAATTCTCCGTGATGAAGCACATAATTTTGTTATCAAAAGCCACCGTAATAAACGTTCACGAGCGATTACCAAATCTTCCTTAGACCACATTCCTGCAATAGGTGCTGCACGAAAGCAAGCTTTATTAAATTATTTTGGTTCATTTGCTGCTATTGCTGATGCAAGTATAAAAGAACTACAAAATGTCCAAGGGATTAGTAAAAAACTAGCAAAAATTATTAAAGAACATTTAAGTAATTAAAAACCCTTCTTGAGTAAATCCTAGAATGAATTAAAATAGCTTCATTAATTATACCTAAGGTTTAGTATAAAATCGTTCTCCGTTTTCGAATAACAATAGTAATTCTATTAATTTTGATAGAGCTTTTGCACGCACTGGAGTCAATATTGGTCAAAGTACTACCACCACAAGCGCCTTTCAGGCCTAACCCTACCAGCATTAACTTGTCTTCAAAAACTACTGCTTTCGATTCAGCGGGAACTATGTAAATTGAGTTGAATTAGCATAATTGAACTCAATTTACTATAGTCATCACCTGACACTCGAAAAGCCTTTTAATGAATCTTTAGAAGCTAAGCTGTACTTTCAAAGAACCTTGGTGACTTATAAATTTATGCGCTTTACGGAATTCATAATTAATTAACAAATCCATATCATTATTATTGATGTTTACACTCGTACCTAGTCTATATAATTTTCGATCAGGTGATACAGTTTTAGGGACTAATTGTATCTCATCATTAGAAGCAAGTCTTACATCAGTGGTAATTTTTCTTTGTGATATTGCATAACGCATATTAGCTACAACAGCGGGTGTTATCACAAAATCTTCATATTCAAAGTTGCGTGACAAACGTGCTCCAAATATACCATCTATTTCCATTAAACTCTCTCGAGAAAATTTTAGATTTTGTATATCTGCTCCTGTTTCAGTATAGTTTATACTACCAAGTCTGGTAACATCTACAGCAAAAAACGGTATTAACAATATATCATTACTAAGCATTTTCTTGTAACCAAGTCCTAAAGTATCAGACATCCTTCTCTCGTCATATTTAGCCTTAGCAATTTTATTAGTAGGTGTGCTAATCCTAATCTCCTTATTACGTACTCTAGACAATCCATAAGAAAAAGTATTTTGTAGAACCCATCGTTCATTCAAATCATATGAAAGATACAAAATGCCAGAATAAGACATATAATTAGTTCTATCTCCTTTATTTAAGTCAGTATGACGCAACTTTCCATTAGCAATACTTCCAGCAATACCAATTGATAAATTCTCATCTATTTTAGTATCAAAACCAATTATTCCACCAAAATAACTTGCCTTAAATCCTGGCTGATTTACTGTTTCTTTTTGATTAGCTATTCCGTATAAAGGTGCAAACCATGCACCATATATTGACTCCTCGTCACCAGCACCAACGATATTAGCTAATTTTGTATCTATTATACCAGTAGTAATATTGTCAAGGGGGGCAGTAGAAGTAACTACCGCATCTGGATTACCTATTTTGTCTAATGCCTCTGTACCACCTATAGGCCCTTTATCCATAATAATATTCACTAACTCTTGGACAAACTCATTACTCTTCATTAGAGGATCAGTGCTCCCGTCACTATCCACCATTTTGAACATATCATCGACAGCATTATTTTTAAGACTTTGATATAAAATGCCTTCTTCAGTGTCAATCGTCCACTTAGAAAGTGGATTATTAGTATTAATAGTAATATTATTTTGGTCAATAAGATAAAAATTATCAACGCCATTACCAACAAATAAATCAAATTGCCTGATCTCGCCCGGTTGTAATACTGGTATCCCAAGAGCCTCAGTGATGTTGATTGTCATTTTAGACGAATTAGACAAATCAATTAATGTAAACGGAGTTGCAAATTCGAAATGACCTGCATCGTTACCATCATAATAAAGATCAATAGTAATCCCACCAACCGAATTCGGTACCTTCATAAGTGGTATTGGGTTATTATTAGCATGAGTGAAGCTACCATCAATAGTTAGAATGTTACTTCCTAAATCAAATATAGTATTATCAGTTCGTAAATTTCCTGTAAATGTGATGTTATTATCTATTCCTATTATTACAGAATTAGTATAAATTTCTGCCCCTCCGACATCTGCATTGAAGCTAATACGCTTTGAAGGATCATTTACAGTAAAATCTACAACTTGCGCACCGCTTATAGGACGTGAAATAGTAGGCACTCCATTAAAGGTGATAATCCCCCCTTGAATTTTAGCGTTGACCGGGGAATTACCATTAAATGTGATATAATCATTATTACTAATTAACACTTCATTACTGGCAGGAACATTTGGGTTATTGATTGTCAGTCCTTTTTCAAAAATTAAATGATTGGTACCAAATTGATTATTTGTATTTATACCAATAGCTGAATCATTAATTTCAACAATATTATTGAAATATAACTTACCATTTTGGGTAGCATTTCCGCTGTTGACTAAATTTATACCATGTACAGCACTATTATTTATAACAACCGGACCGTTAAATATATTTATCCCTCCTGAAACTAATATACCAGTATCAGTATTATTTATAGTGACATTTTTATTGAAAATAGGCAAAGCGTTATTTGCTTGCGTTGTATATTCAGCATGTATACCATATTTACTATCTGCTATTGTTACATTACCGTTAAAAATGGTATTATTATTTTTCTGATATATACCAATATCTTGACTTTTGATTGTAATATCACCAGAAAATATTGCTTTATTAGTATCAACCTCATTATATTCTGAAATCTGAATTCCAGTTCCAATATATTGTTTTGTATCACTTGTGATATTAATAGATTTTTTGAATTCAACATTACTATTTTCTAAAAATATACCAGTGGCTTGGTTTGTTAATGTAATATCATCATAAAATATTGCTTTATGGGGTAATGGGTCAGTTAAAACGCCAGATACAATAATTCCATATCCCGGTACTTCGGTTGCACTCGCAATATTAACAGATTCTTGAAACTCTGCCAAGACTGGCTGATACAGCCCGATACCATAGCCTTGGTTATTGACTATATTTACAGTATCTTTGAATACTATATATTCGTCTCCTACAGATTTAATATTAGAATAAAAATTATCTACATTAACAGCTTTATTAAATATTAACTGTGTGCTTTGCTTAGATTCTATAGCGCTAGTATTGGTAAAATTAGGACCAGGCAATGATAGATTTTCTGCATTTAAAGTTTCATTAAATACCAAATTTGAATTTGTAGATTTAATACACCCAGTAGCTTCACAATTAATTACACCATTAAATATAGCATTAGAATCTGTTGCATCTAATAAAGTAGCAAATTCTAAACTAGAGTTAGAATTATAATTGATATTTTTAAAATTAATTGCTTTGACATCAGACAATGTTATCCCAATAGCTATATTATCAGTAAATAATAAGTCGGTATTAAAGGTAACATTTGCATTTTGCCCAGTGATATTAATTCCATTACTATTACCTTCAAATACTGGTTGTTGATCAAATATTGCGGTAGCATTATTGATCATAATTGCAGTACTTCCTGAGCTTGTAGCAGGTTGGTTGCTGGCCAGTGGATTAACATTATTTTTAGCTGTTACTATCCCTTTGAAATGCGCTACAGAGCCATTTTTAATTTCAATACCAGCTCTCCAAAAACCATCTACTGTTATATTATTAGCTAATAATTCTGAAGAATTATCCACTGTAAGACCCGATGAATTACTCAGCGGCACTACTAATCTTTCTTCTAACATTTGCAGTGTATTATTGAAAGTGGCTTTAGATGAATTATCAATAATAATAGATTGATTGTGGCTACTTGTGGATACGCTACCGTCAAACACTACGTTGGAATTATTACGTACTCCAATCCCTTCACTGATTTGCTGAGGTATATTGAGCATACTAGTCCTAACCTCACCTGCAAAATTAGCGCTAGAGTTATCATCAATATAAATACCTTGTGCCACTTTATTATAAGCAATATTACTATCTACATCTGAAATATTCTTATGATAATTATCACTAACTGATACTACACTTGCTCCTAGTTTATTAAAATCAGCACTGGAATTATTTATTATTTTTATTCCGTAAACATATTCTTCAGATGGATCTAAATTTGGTTCACCTAAATTAGGGCCACGGTTATTAGTGATATTAACCATCCCAGTAATAAAACGTGCATGAGAATTATCTGATATTTTAATACCATAATTATTTTTTGTAACACTGATATTTGCAAAAGTTGGGTCTGAGCTATCAGTAATATTTACACCAATTCCTACTTTTAAATTAGTAGTATCAGTGTTAGAGATATTAACTACTTGATTAAATATAGGAGCACTTGCCCCATCCATCAATATACCAGTTGTACTATCAAAGATATTGACTATATGATTAAATACAGGAGAAGAGGCATTAATATTTAAAGCGCTATTAGTCATCTCTCTGATCTCAACAATATCATCAAACTTTCCAGTTGCGCCTCCTGTAAAAACAATACCATCTATTGACAATGGATTCGTATTAACGACTGGACCGAAATCTTGTCTTGTAATATTAATTTTATTAAAAGAGGGGTTTGCCTTATTCTCTAAAGTAATACCTACTAAATGATCTCTAATAGCTACTTCACCTAAAAAATTGGGGGTAGCATCAGCACCAGTGATTTTTATTGCATTATCACCTACCGTTGCAATAAAGGAATCATTAAAAATTGGTGTACTGGCTCCTTCTATTACAATGCCGTCTTTGTGAAAGCGTGAAGTAACTATATGATTAAACACAGGAGAAGAATCTTGTATATATAATCCTCTATTTAGCATCCGGGTGAGGGCTATCGTTCCATCAAATTTTCCTCTTGCTCCTGCTGTAAATGATATACCATCTGATGGAAGTGTAATAGGATTGGGATTTGGTAAGACGGTTACCAAACCTTGAGAAATTTGTATATAACCATTGAAAACTGGATTAGCTCCATCTTCTACAATAATGCTTGACAAACTATCATCAATATATATTTGATCTGTAAAAATTGGCGTCGCATCTACTCCACTAATTTTTATTATATTATCACTATTAAATTTACCAGATTCTATTGTATTATAAGAAGAATCTATTTTTGTAAAAATAGGTGAACTTGAGCCTTCAATTACTATTCCATTAGTATTATTTGCAAGAGAAATCGTGCTGTTAAATAAAGGGGAAGAATCTTGTATGTATATAGCCCTATTAGTAATATTATTGAGATATATATTAGTCCCATCAAACTTACCCGTTGCTCCACCTGTAAAAATTATACCGTCTGTTGGTGATATAGTATTATCATCAACACTAATACTTATTACATCAAAAGTAGGATTTGCCTTATCTTCTATAATGATTCCTGCTAAACTGTTCTGAATAGTTGTCTTATAAAAATCTGGCGTCGCATCTACTCCACTGACTTTTATTACATTATCACTGTTAAATTTACCAGATTCTATAATATTCAAAGATATAATTGCATTATTGAAAATAGCATTGCTTGCCCCTTCTATGATAATGCCATTTTTATTATCTATTAAATTTATGAACTCGTTAAAGATTGGAGAAGAATCTTGAATATATATAGCTCTATTGGTCATGTCTCGGACAGTGATATTCCCATCAAACTTACCCGTTGCTCCACCTGTAAAACTTATACCGTCTGTTGGAAGCAAGTTAATATTGCTATTAGGACCACCAGAGAGATCTTGGCTAATTGCTATATGATTGCCGAAAGAAAGGTCTGCCCCATCCCCTAAAATTATAGCGGATAAACTATTATTTATTATTATATCATCTACAAAACTTACCTTACTATCAGCACCAAGAATTTGAATTGAGTTATGGTTAGTAAAAACTCCAGAATTAATACTATTAGTAAAATTAATTGTATCCTCAAATGTTACATCAGCATTTTTTATATATACATGATACTTATTATCCTGAAGCGTTAATGCACCCCGGAATAAAGCTACTGCATTTGAATTATGAGGAGGGATAGTTTTAAACCCTGTATATATATATGGTGTATCATCAATATAAATTGCCTTATCTTGTGTTGAGGATATAGATACAGAATTATCAAATGTGGTATTACTATCCGCAACTGCTCTAATTCCTATCTGATATCCATGCAATTCTACTAGATTATTCAAATTCATATTAGTACCTGAATCAGAAATAATACCTATATACTTCTCATTTGCTCCGGCTTGTCCAAATATAGATTGATTAAAAGTAACATTACTGGAAAAAGCATGAATACCTGCTCCACCAGAATAATTCACCTTATTGTTAAATATCGCTGTAGAATCAAATATTCCTATTGCATGATCTAAATTGCTTCCCGGAATATTAATATTTTTTTGAAATGTTTGATTAGCACCATTACTCAATATAATACCGCTATTTTTACTTTGAAGTATATTCAAAGTAAAGTTACCGGTTAATTGAGAATTAATACCATCAATATGTAATCCAATATTATTATTGTTAAGTGTAAGTGGTTGATCAGAAGCAATTTCAGCTCCACTTCCTATATAAATTCCGGTACCAGAGGAAGCGACATTTAGGCTATTTTTAAATAATATATCACTATTATCAACTGCTCTGACCCCTATATTATATCCATTACTCAAATCCACAAAATTATTAAACGTGATCTTACTTGATGACTCAGCGTTCACCCCGTAATATTGATAACTCCCATTTCCAGTACCTGTGAGAGTGTTATTCAATGTCACATTACCAGCAAAAGCATTTAACCCTGCTCCACCAGAATAATTCACCTTATTGTTAAATATCGCTGTAGAATCAAATATCCCTATAGCTTGATCTAAATTGTTACCTGAAATTGAGATATTGCCTTGAAATTGGTGATTAGCACCATTAGTTAATATAATACCGCTATTTTTACTATTAGTGATAGTTAAATTAGGGTTATTAAACTGTAAATTTGTACCAACACCATCAATATGCAAAGCTATATTATTATTATTAAGAGACGGTTGTTGATTAAATAACATCTTAGTGCCGCTACCTGCATAAATTGCAGTATCAGCTGAGGATATACTTAGGCCCCCATTAAATAACAAGTCACTATTATTAATCGCCCTCAGCCCTACCTCATATCCATTTTGCAATATTACTTGATTATTAAAAGTAATTTTACTTGCTAAATCGGCATTAATTCCATAATAATCTTCATTAGTACCAGCTGTTCCAGTAAGAGTATTATTGAAAGTTACAGTACTCGCCTCCACATCAAGTCCTACACCACCTGAATAATTCACTGCATTATCAAATATAGCGGTAGAATTAAATATTCCTATTGCATGGTCTAAATTAGTACCCTTAATTGTTATAGTATTATGAAATTGTTGGTTGGCTCCGTTAGTTATTACTATACCGCTATTTTTACTATTATTAATGACTAAACTACCATTAATCCATGCTTTAGCATTGATTCCATCAACATGCAATCCAATCTTATTATTATCCAAAGTTGGTTGCTTATCAAGTGTTATGACAGCGCCATTACCTACATAAATTGCAGTATTATTTACTGAATTAGCAGTTAATGTGCCTCTAACTGTTGTATTAGAACCATTGAATGAACCTAGACCAATACCATTCACAGAATTTATTACAATATCTTTATTAAGAGTAGCATTAGATCCATTATCTACTAACATACCATTACTTGAGAAAGCAAAATTTCTTTGGTCATTAATACTGATATTACCATTAAAAGTTACAGCAGAAGCGTTATCTAGTATAATCCCCTTATGCACGTTAGTAATAGAAATCTTATCGTTAAAACTTAGTGCACTATTATTATCTATCTTAATTCCATAAGTATCTAATTCATTAGCAATAATTGGATGTTGTGCGTTCCTAGTAATATCAATAGTACCTGTAAAACTTGGAGTACTAGAGTTACCAACTAAAATACCTTGGTATGAATCTGATATAGTGATTGCTTTCTTAAAACTAGAAGAAGTTTGCTTAAAATCAATTGCACGGTTCATGTTAGATATTTTTACTGCTTCATCAAATATTCCTTGAGCAGAGCTAATAGTGATACCATCAACATTAACAAGATTAGTATTTTTTTTATCAATTGTTACTTGCTTTGTAAAAACACCCTTACCACCATCTATTATACTAATCGCATTATAGTTATCATTTATTGTTACGGCCCCTGTAATATTTGCTATCGTATTATTACCTTCAATATTAATTCCGTATGTCAGAGGTCCTGTAATATCTATAGTTGAATTAAAATTCAAATTTGCTGCTGTATTTGCATTAATACCAAATGTAGGTAGATTAATTACTCCTCCATCTGATATCGAAACTGCTCCATTAAAATTCACAGTAGAGTTCTTAGCTAAAATATGTACTTTGTGGTTTTGTGTATTTAAAGATGAAAAATTTGCCTTGGCATTGATAACTTCTATTCCAGTAGTATTAGAATCATTAGTGGGATTAGTTTCAATTATAGTTACATTATTATTAAAATTTGGATAAGCATTGGAGTTAATAGATATACCAACCCCAAGATTTGTTGCTAAATTTTTATTGTTTGTTAATGTTACTGGTCCTTGAAAAATTGGATTAGATGAAATAGCAATTTGCATTCCGTATGTAGAACCCTTATTCACTCCATCGACTACACTATAAGCACGATTAATATTAGAAATATTAACTGCACCTGAAAAAGTACCAGTTACATTATCTTCTATATATAATCCATATCGATTATTATTATTAGAAGAGAGGCTTGATATGGTAAATTTACTATCATCTGTAATTCTTAAACCTGATGTCACTGGTGCATTAGGATTAGATATGGTAATTCCACCTTGGAATGTCACATTAGAATTATTACTTATTGCAAATCCGTCCAATGATTTGGTAGCACTATATTCTACTAAATCATTGGAATTTACAGCTTTCGTAAAGGTAACATTAGCACCAGATATTGTCGCACCAAATTTTGCCAACTCTGTTACAGTTGACGTAATATCTACTGTACCATTAAATTGTACATTTGAAAGTAAGATGGTTAAAGGAGTGGCTATACTGGGATTACCAGGAGTACAAACTTGATTACCGCTGACAACAGTTAGACCAGGTAAATTTATATAATCACATGGAGCAGCAGTACTGCTAGTTGCATATAATAAGCTACTCGCTAAAATTGTTTTCGTGAAGATATTGTGGAGTTTTCTCTTGTTCATATTATCTAATAAACTATTAATGGATATGGTTAGGTTCAATATTGTCAAATAATAAGAAAATTAGATATTTAATGAGAGAAATTTAGGGTAGTAGTAGCGATAATAAATTTACTTGAGTGTTTTTTGTGTTACAGGCTTTGTAAACTTATGATTGCAGCAACTTTTCCTTTTAACTCTATGATTTGTGAATTTTTAGGTAAACTTAGTGAGTTTGCCTCAATATATGAGTCTTCTCCTAGTATTTTAATAGGATTGTAGGTATTAAAAGTTTTATCTCTGACATTAATATTGACATCACGTCCTTGAAACTCAATTATACCATATTTAATAATTACAGAATCTTTTAAATGTAAATCTTTTGCATTATCATCAAAACTTCCATGTTTTGAAAAAAATGTAATCTTATTATCAGCACTCAAATAATATTCTCCTTGTACCTCGTCTAAAAAATATATATCAATATTTTTAGATACATTATAAGCAGTGATTTTATAAGGTTGATTATTATTATTTACCCCTTCAAATATAGGCTTATTAACTTCTAAAGAAAAATCCTTCGAATTATTATCTGTAGTGGACAAATCTACAGAATTCTCTTCTAATAAGTGATTAGTATTTTGGGTAAGCTTATAGCTGGTATAAAATATAATTATAATACCTAATACAAGACAGCTATATCTTATAATTTTGCGTTTTTTTAGCACCAATTCAAAAGAAGTCACTCGCCAATACCCCTTTTTAATATGTCATGAATATGTACTAGCCCTATTACTTGGTCATCTTCAATTACTGGCAAAACGGTAATAGATTTTTCATTCATTATAGATAATGCTTTAGAAGCTAACATATCTTGAGATATTACATTAGCTGAATAAGTCATAACTTCTCGAGCAGATAATGTAGAAAAATCGCTATTAACATGGCGTCTTATATCGCCATCAGTAATAATTCCTTGTAAATGATTATTTGAGTCTACTATAATTGCACAGCCAAGTCTTTTTTGGCTTACTACTAAAATCACTTCTGCAAAACTTGCTTCTTCGTTAAGTAAAGGCAAATCTTCTTTTTGATGCATGACATCTTGTACCTTTAGTAAATTAGTACCTATCTGTCCTCCGGGATGTAATATTTTAAATTGTTCTTTAGTAAAGTTACGTCTTTCCATCAATACACTTACTAATGCATCACCAATTGACAAAGCCATTAAAGCAGAATTTGTTGGAGCAGCTATATTCTGGTTAATTTCTGATATTTTAGGTAAGGTAAGCACAAAATTACTATTTAACGCTAAAGTAGATTTATTATTCATAGTCACACCTATGATTTTGATATCCATCGTTTTGCAATAATTGATAATATCAAATATTTCCTTAGTTTCACCGGAGTTAGATAATATCATTATCATATCTCCATCAACTATCATACCTAAATCTCCGTGGCTTGCCTCTGTAGGATGTATAAAAAAAGATGGTGTACCAGTAGATGCAAGGCTTGCAGCAATCTTTTGAGCTATGTAGCCACTTTTACCAACTCCACAAGTTATTACTCTACCTTTTAGTTGTAAAACATGTTCAGTCAATTTTTCAAAATCAGCCGGGATATGCTCAGCTAATAGTTTCAGAGCTTGACTTTGCATACTAATAGCATATTTTGCTATAGAGTTTGTATCTAGTTTATTCACTTTAGTTATTTATAATTGATTTTTAATGATGAGCAAAAAGGTCGATATTATTCCATCCCATTAAATCTAATTTAGCTCTTACTCCTAGAAAATTGAACATCGAATATGCTAAATCTCTGCGTTCAGAAGCAATTAACATTTGTTCTAACTTGTCCATAATTAAGTGCAAATAAACCACATCTTTTGCAGCATATTCTTTTTGTTCGTCACTAAGATGTTCATTAGACCAATTAGACGATTGTTGCTGCTTGGAAATCACTATTCCAAGTAACTCTCTACATAATTCTTTCAGACCATGATAATCAGTATAAGTTCTAGTTAATCTAGAAGCAATTTTTGTACAAAAAATATTATTAATCTCTATTTTAAGATAATGTAATATCACTGCAATATCGAATCTAGCATAGTGTAATATCTTTTTCCTGGATGGATCTAATAATAATTTTTTCAGATTTGGCGCCGCATAATCATTGCCACAAAATTGGACTAAGTAAGCATTACCATCACCATTACTAATCTGTATAACACACAGTCTATCTCGAATAGTATCAAGTCCCATAGTTTCGGTATCTATAGCTATATCTCCTGCTAGTGTGAAGTTATCTGGTAGGTCGTTTTTAAATAATTCTACTTTCATTCTAAATTTTCTATTTTTATAATTTTCTCATTTGGTTGCGACATTCCCAATACTGTTCTAATTTTTTCATCTAGCATATCTTTATCCATAGAATCATCTCTTAGTAATTTAGTACTATTTTCTATCTCTAATCTCTCTGCACGTAAAGAAGCAAGCTTTTGATGCTGATTTTTTAATTGGGCTTGCAATTTAAAATAGGATATCATCCCTCTATCTCCATAAATGGAATGAAATATAAAATAACATATTAATAACAACACCACAATATTAAGCACAGACTTAATTTTAAAGATCGATTTGTCATTACGCGGCTTGGCAAATAATTTTCTAGAACCGGTCATCTTAAAATCTAAAAATTGATAATAACTAAAGCTAATATAGGCGCAGTAAGAATTATACTATCAAAACGATCCAGAAATCCTCCGTGACCTGGTATTAACTTCCCTGTATCTTTGATCTTAAACTTCCTTTTAAAAATTGATATAAATAAATCGCTCATTTGTGATAAAATTGCAAACACTATTGCATATATGACCACTGATACAAAATTCATATCTGACTTAAGCCCAATTATAATATAGGTACATATCACAGCTCCTAAACATCCACCTATTAACCCGCTTATTGTTTTATTTGGGCTGATATAAGGTGCTAATTTTGGCCCTTTAAATATTTTTCCTGTGATCATTGCAATCGTATCTACTGACCAAATAACACAAAAATAGCCAAATAAAAACCATCCTTCCTGATCTATATAAGATATAAATAATAGTGAAGTAATAGGTATTATAATTATAGGTATTCCAATAAAAATGAAAAAAGGATTTGATTTTGTCATCTCTTTCCATTCAATAAACATTAATATTCCTACTACTAACAAAATGATATTAAAAATTTCCCTATAGCAAAAAATACCAACTGCGAAACTAATAACAATTGCCAGCGCGGATATAGCCCTCAAACAATAATTATGTGTTATAAATTGCAAAATACGATTTGGGCTCAATTAATACTCCTTTCTCATTCCAAAGTTTCTTGATCTTGTTGAATACACTTCCAAAGCTTCTTCTAAATCTTTTATATTAAATTCTGGCCAATATTTATCTATAAAGTAAAGTTCGGCATAAGCTATTTGCCATAATAAAAAATTACTGATCCTCGAAACACCACTTGTTCTGATCATCATATCTACATCTGGCATTTCAGGATCATATAAATATTGCCTAAAAATTGATTCATCTATCTGTTGTCCACTCTGATTATTATGAATAATTTGATTGACAGCATTCACTATTTCTGATCTACCTCCATAACTAAAGGCTATGGTCAAAATGGATGAAGTATTATTTTTAGTTTTTTCTGTAGCAATTTGAATTTTTTGACGCAGAGAAAAATTTAATTTATTTAAATCTCCAATTACTTTAAACCTTATATCGTGTTTATTTAACAGATCTATCTTATTAGTAGTATATTGATTAAGTAATTTCAATAATGAAGAAATTTCATTTTTAGGCCTACACCAATTTTCTGATGAAAAAGCATATAGAGTTAGATATTTTATACCTAATCTACTAATTGAAGGTAACAATGAATAAGCTACCTGCGCCCCTACTCTATGACCTTCTTCCGTAGTTTTCCCTTGTTCCTTTGCCCACCTTGCATTGCCATCCATAATAATTGCTACATGTTCAATTTTTTTCATATCAATTCCCAATAATGACTGCAGCTTTGAGCAAATAATAAAATTTAAATTAAAGCTTACTATATTTAATTATAAATATATCTTATTTATTAGTAAAATATTATATCTTAAACTGCGAAATATAAAAATCTTATTTATTTGTTTTTTATACTGATCAAACTTGTGCTATATATGAGATAAAAATAGCAAAAAAATCTTCACAACTTTTACTATTCTGATATCATCTTAGCTACTCCTAATAAAATTTTTATTATAAGCGCAAGTGTTAATATGACAACCAATAGCCAAGAATATGTCTGGATGAATGGCAAGTTTATGCTTCTTGATGAAGCTAATATTAGTATTTTATCTCATAGTTTACACTATAGTGGCAGCGTATTTGAAGGTATAAGAGCACATTCAGGAAAAATTTTTAAACTAAAAGAACATATAAGACGTCTTTTTAATTCAGCTTCATTAATGAATTTAAAAGTTGAATATACAGAAAGTGAACTCATCAATACTACTGAAGTCCTAATTAAAAAAAATAGTTTATCTGATGCATATATCCGCCCTTTAATATGGCGTGGAAACAAAGATTTAAAGATTGATTCTCAATCTGAAATTAATATTGCCATTATAGCAAAAAATTCTAAATTAGCAAAAACCGCAGATGCAAATTTAACAATTAGTAAATGGCGCAAAATATCTCCTAATGCATCACCAGTTCAGTCAAAATCCTCTATGTTATATGCAATGATGCGTATTGCAAAAGAAGAAGCAATTAAACAAAGTTTTGATGATGCGTTAATGCTTGATTATGAGGGGTTTATAGCAGAAAATACTACAAGTAATATTTTTTTTGCTCAAGATAATGTGTTATTTACTCCTATAGCTGACCGTTTTTTAAACGGTATTACCCGTCAAACAGTCATAAAAATCGCACAAAATTTAGGTATAAAAATCAAAGAAGTTAGAATAAATATAGAAGATCTAGATAAGTATGATGATTGTTTTGCGACTGGTACAGCAATTGGAATTAAAGGTATTGCATCTATTACTAATCATGAGCAAAAATATATTTTTAATAATAAACAAATTACCGATTTAATAAGGTCAGAATATTATAAATTAATAGAGCAACAAAATGTTTGAAGGTATTATTACAGCATTAATTACCCCATTTGATAATAACAAAATTGATTTCAAAACACTCGAGCATTTAGTACAAAGACAAATTGATGCTGGTATTAAGTCTATCGTTATGGCTGGCTCTACTGGTGAAGGCACGAGCTTGTCCGATATAGAATATTATCATTTAATAGAACGTGCTAATTTAATAGCTGCTGGCAGAATCAATATTATTGCTAATGTTGGAGCAGCATCTACTGAAGATTTATGCAATAAAATTAACAAACTTAATCAGCTCGATATTAATGGAATAATGTGCACTTTACCTTATTATGTAAGACCAGAACAAGCTGGTTTAATACAACATTTAAAAAAGGCAAGTAGTGCTACTCCTTTACCTATAATGCTTTATTTGAATTTAGGACGCACTGGCTGTAATATATCAGATGAAAGCTTAATTGAAATATCTAAATTGCCAAATATCATGGCTATAAAAGATGCAAGTAACGATATGCAGAGACCTTTAAGATTATCAAATCTGATAAAAGATAATTTTAATTTTATGATTGGAGATGATAATGCAATTTTAGCCTATAGCGCTTGTGGTGGAAAAGGTTGTGTTTCAGCAATAGCTAATATTTTGCCAAAAACTATGAATAAAATATATAATTTTTGTGCTATATCTGATTTTGATAATGCAAGAAAATTGTTACAACAAATATTACCTATAATTAATGCCACCTCAATTGAAAGCAACCCGATTGGTATCAAGCATCTATTATATTTACTCAACTTCATCACAAATGAAATTCGTTTGCCACTTACTGATGCGAGCACTAATGCTCAACAATCTATTCAAAATATAGTCAATATAGTTAAGCAAATAGAAGAAATATAAATATGTCAGAATATCAACGCATTGTTGCGCGTAACAAAAGAGCCAATTTTGATTATTTTATAGAAGATGAGTTTGAGGCTGGAATAGTACTTAAAGGTAGCGAAGTCAAATCCATTCGGGCAGGCAAAGTATCTTTAGCAGATTCACATGCTACTAGTTCTGGTAATGAAATATTTTTACATAATTGCTTTATAGACGCATATGATAAAGCAAATCGTTTTAATCATGAAGCAAGACGTCCTAAGAAAATGTTACTTCATAGACGCGAAATTAATAAAATTATAGGTAAAATAAAATTAAAAGGTTATAGTCTGGTAGCTTTGTCTATATATTTTAATAACAAGAATAAAATAAAACTATTATTAGGCCTGGCGAAAGGCAAAAAGCAATATGATAAGCGAGAAACACTCAAAGAGAAAGATTGGAAACAACAACAAGCACGATTAATAAGAGAGAAATAAATGACCATATCACCTGATTATTTAATAGAGAGAAATCATCACAAAAAATCAATTACAAGATGGAAATTATTTTCACTTGTCTTGCTATTAGTTGTAATATCGTTTTTAGGCTTTGGTAACCCAGGTGGTAATTTTAAGAATTTCTTCCAAAGTAGTAATGCGATTTCTAATAAAGAAGGTTATATCGCTAGAATTAAAATTCATGATGTCATATTAGATGATATACCACGTTTAGAAAGGATACAATCATTAATAGATGATAATAACGTTAAAGCTATAATAGTCAGCATTAATTCTCCCGGAGGAAATGTAGTTGGCTCTGAAATGTTATACAACAAATTTAAGAAAGCTTCGCAACAAAAACCAGTAGTAGCAGTACTTGAATCACTAGCAACCTCTGGGGGATACTTAGCTGCTTTAGGCACGAACTATATAGTTGCGCATAATGGTACTATTACAGGCTCTATTGGAGTTATTATTCAAACTACTGAAATTACAGAACTCGCCAAAGCTATTGGCATCAGATTTGAGAATTTTAAGTCAAATCCAATAAAATCTCTTCCAAATATGACAGAAAAAACCTCGGAAGAAGCCAGAGAATCTGTAATGGAAGTGGTACGCAATACCCATGAGTATTTTATCGAACAAGTATCAATTAGTAGACATATTCCTAAAGAACAGGTCAGAATAATTGCAGATGGCAAGATTTTTTCCGGAAAACAAGCGGTTCAACTGGGATTAGTGGATATTATAGGTAGCTATGAGGATGCAGCAAATTGGTTACACAGTCAAAAAAACATCTCTAAAAAACTTGAAATAGTTGACATAGAGTTAAAATCTAAGGAAAAATTAATAGATCTGCTATTAGATGGAATGCAAAATAAAATAAATAATATGTTTAGCATACCTAGTAATAGCATAAAATTAATTATGAATTAAAGGTAAACATTTGGCGACCAAGAAAGATTTAATAGATAGGATGTTGAAAAAAGCAAATTTCCTAGAACCAAGCGATGTCAAATTCGCAGTTGATTGTATTATTAATCAAATTACCCAAACTCTACTAGAAAAAAATCGTGTTGAAATAAGAGGTTTTGGATCAATCTCTATTAGAAGCAGAAAGTATCCAAAAACTCTTAAGAGTTATCATACTGTTTATTATCGTATGTCAAAAAATGTCCAAACTACACTTAATTCTAATAAAAGGAATTAAAAAATTACTATTTTAGTCTTCCTTTTACTTACCAAGTTCTTATTTATATCAAGTTTTACAAAATATTAAAATATTTAACTTAAATGTTAAGTAACTTTTAGTATAACCCCTTGTATTTTCTAATTTTATATTAAGTAAAGTTAATTATAATTGACAAAAATACACCATATTGTTAGGAAAAATAATTTATTAGTAAATATATTAACTATTTGGATGATTTTTAGTTTAGAATAGTTAATAAGCTATTAATTAATTAATAATTATTTAATGCTTATGATTAAGAACATTAATACGAGGTATTATATATGCACACATCAAATATTAACAACCACTCTAAAAAACATATATTAAATGAAAAATCAAAAATCTTATTGAAAAATAAGGAAGTAACATCAAAAAGTGATAACTCAACAATTATAGATAATGTACAATCACAAGTTGAGGATCGTATAGTAAAAACTCACCTTACTTCACAATCTACTCCTTTTTTAAACAAACACACTGTTAAATTAACAGAAGTTAAAGAGATAGAGCAAACAGAAGATCAACTGATTTCTGAACACAATACTAAAATAGATCATCATTCCAAGGAAAAAGTTGAACAAAAACATAATAATTTTGTCGTTCATGACGCTATAAATGCAGAATCAGAATTAAATTTAGCAGCAGAGACTAAAAATGAAGATATTCAGCTGAGAGATTCAGTAAATCAAAACTCAAAACATTATATTAAAGGACGTGCTTTAAAAACACAAAGTTCTCCTAAAGAAATATATTATTCTGATGTTGGTGATTCTGTAAGAGTGCTTGATACAAAATTACTACACTTCTTGTCAACTCTTAGCACAATAGAGAATGAAGCAGATTATTTTAACAAGATTAATACAAAAACAATTACCAACACATTAGAATCTAAGAATGAACATATTTCACCATTATTGAAGGCAAAATCTAATGTAGATTTATCTCACGCTGCTGTTTCAGCACCCGAAGTCACACAATCAATAAATACATTAGAACAACTTCATGAGATATTAGCAGAACATTCAGCTCCAACAATTACAATTGAATCTCCAATAGAATTTAATTTATCTTCTGTTCCAATAACTCCAAGAGCTATGGATATAACAACGGATGAATTTACTGATCATACAATCACCAGCCCAAGAACACGTAGTAAAAGTTTTAATGGCAATAACAGTGAGTATCATGCCACAAAAGAGACTCATAACGAGGACAAAAAAATTGGTTATTTCCACAGTTTATATCTCTCATTAAAAAACAAATTGAGCCATCATAAAGATGATATTCATAGTAATGATTCAAATGCCAAATCCCAACCTTCTCATAAAGTAAAGCATAAAGAAGAAATACACTCTGAAATAT
Source organism: Rickettsiaceae bacterium (assembly GCA_024236375.1). Taxonomy (GTDB): domain Bacteria; phylum Pseudomonadota; class Alphaproteobacteria; order Rickettsiales; family Rickettsiaceae; genus Megaera_A. The sequence goes on from JACKKP010000005.1 coordinate 48,542, forward strand.
TACCAATTAAAACAGTTAAAAATGATCATGTCTTTAGTCAAAGTGAACCATATAAGCAAAATTCTTTATTAAAGTCCGCAAACACGAATATTGTGTCAAATCATGAAAATAAAGAACAAGCAGATATATCTTCATATGATCTCTTTAATTCATTTGGTAAAAAAGTTGCACAAAGTATCTCAAAAAGTGAAGTTTATAAACAAAACCAATATGATCAAACTCATCACCACCAGAAAGTCATAAATCATGAACATGCAACACAACAAGGTTCAACATTATCCGTTATTCCGCCTAGAAAAGAGCTAAATAAAACATTTACTCATGCTACAGATTGGGAATTAAACCAATTTAATTTACAGTTACCCAAACAGCACATATATCATAATCCAAGCGCCTACGAATACGAACATGGATCATTATATAATGCTTCACAGCCAACAAGACCACATTATAATCAATATCAAGATAACAGTCATTCTGTACATTCAAATAAAGGAAAATCTTTATATACAATATTGGAGCTTGTAAAGGCAACGGAAAATGATCATCCTTCTTTTATACCTCCAATTATTCCATATACGAATCTTGCAGGTGCTAATCATCATGAACATGAATGTACTCATAATCATGGACATGAAGAAGAACAACGCTATTTAGATTATCACAATAAAAGTGATCATTGAGGATAAGTTATGTGTAGAAACTTAATGCTACTAAGCATATTTATATCAAGTAATGATATTGCATTTGTATTACATTCGTATTACATTCACGTATCATAAAATAAAATTGATATATATATGTTTAAAGCTCTGACAGATAATTTGACAAAAATTTTCGATAAAATAAGAAGTACTGGTACAATTTCAGAAGCACAAATTAATGAATCTATGCGAGATATCAGAATTGCTTTACTAGAAGCAGATGTCTCTTTGCCTGTGATCAAAGAATTTATCGAAAATATCAAAATTAAAGCTCAGGGTGCTGAAATAATCAAATCAGTTTCACCTGGCCAAATGATAATTAAAATTATCCATAATGAACTGATCTCATTATTATCGTCAGAAGAAGGACTATATCAATTAAATTTAAATACGACGCCACCAGCAAATATATTGCTGGTGGGTTTACAAGGGAGCGGAAAAACTACTGCTAGTGCAAAACTTGCTTTAAAGTTGAAGCAACAAAATAAAAAGGTGTTATTAGTATCGTTAGATATATATAGGCCAGCTGCACAAGAACAATTGGAGATTTTAGCTAAATCCATTGGTGTAGATTCTTTACCTATAATTCATGAACAAAAACCATCAGATATTGTACAACGTGCATTGAGGGAAGCCAAATTATCTCTATATGATGTAGTTATTTATGATAGCGCTGGACGCCTTCATATTGATCACCAAATGATTGATGAAGTCAAATTTATTAAGCAATTGATTAATCCAGTCGAAACATTATTAGTAATAGATTCTATGATGGGCCAAGACTCAATTACAGTTGCTACTAAATTTAACCAGGAACTTGACCTTTCTGGCGTAATACTCTCTAGAATAGATGGCGATTCTAAGGGGGGTGCGGCATTGAGCGTTAAATCATCTATCAAAAAACCGATAAAGTTCTTAAGTACAGGTGAAAAATTAGCAGATTTAGAAAATTTTGATCCAGAAAGAATAGCATCGCGTATTTTAGATATGGGCGATATTGTTTCATTAGTAGAAAAAGCAAGTAGTTTAATTGACAAAGAAAAGGCTCAAGAAACAGCAGACAAATTAAAAAAAGGTAATTTTGATCTCAATGATTATATTGCACAGATAAAAATGATTAGAAAACTTGGAGGATTTGGCAGTATTATGAAAATGATTCCAGGAATTTCAAAAATCACTAATCAGTTAAATACTAACCAAAATCAGGATAAATTATTGAATCAGACAGAGGCCATAGTACTTTCTATGACAAAAAAAGAGCGTAAAAACCCTGACCTTTTAAACGCTTCCAGAAAAAAACGTATTGCTAGTGGTTCTGGCACTAATGTACAACAAGTCAATATGTTAATACAACAATATACTCAAATCAGTAAAATGCTCAAAAAAGCTTCTAAAATGGACCAGAAATCTTTCTTAAGAAGCGGTTTTGGTAAATTTTTTTCTTGACTAAATCGACGTTTATTTGTAAATTTACGATAAAATAATAACAGATCTTGAATATGAGTAAATCCAAAACATCTTCGAAAGCAAAAACAGCGTCGAAAAATAACCCAGAAGGACGTGGTCAAATTAAGGCTTTTCTTCATCAAGGAAAAAAAATTAAACCTGTGAAATTAGTTCTGGCGACACAATCTTTTTTTGCTGCAGAATATGAAGAAACAGGAGAATTAGTCATGGATTCAAAAGGTCTCCCTATGCCTTGGGGAGCAGCAAAAAATGCTGGGTAATTACTGTTAATTATTATTGCTCAGTGAATATATACTGAAAACTATACTGAGCATGTAATTTATATTATTTACTTAAATCAAAATGTAGATTTTTATCACTCTATATCTCATAAAGCTTTTATGAGGTAGTTGATATTTTCATTCTATCACAAGATTAACAACAAATTTTTATTTCCTATAGCTTTGTAAAGTAACGCTTTTTAGGTATTATAACTAAGTGCGTTTATTTATTTTGGATCAATGCTATAAATTTAGTTATAAAATATAAAGATTATTTTGATGATAAAATTTAGTTATACAAATACTTCAGCAGATCAAGATAAATATCAACTCAATTTAGCACAAGCTAGGCTGCAAGCTGACGAGATAATTAGTGATCTGACAACAAATCTCAAATATAAAATTTTTGATTTCCCAAGCTCATATAAAGAGCTAACTAACATTGCTAAAATAGCTAAAAATATAAAAAATCCATGTGAAGATATTATTATCATTGGAATGGGTGGAGCTATACTTAATCCTCAAGCTTTACTTACCTTACATGGTCTTCCAAAAGAAAAAAATATCCATTTTTTGGGGAATACTGATCCCATTTATTTTCAAAATTTGGCTCAAAAGATTAATCTTAAACACAGTATTGTAATTGTAATAAGTAATTCAGGTAATACACTTGAAACTATTTCATTATCACAAATGATGATCAAAATGTACGAAAATACTATCACAAACTCAATCGGGGAACATTTTTTCTTTATAACCAATACTATTAACGGCAAATTGAAAGAGATTGCGAATAATATTAAAGCGACAATTATTCCTCATAGAGCTGGAATTAGTGGACGCTTTTCAGGATTTACTAATGTTAGCACATTCATCGCATCGATTGCAGGTCTTGATGTAGCAGAATACATCAAAGGGGCAGAATATGTATTGGAAGATTTCATAAGTAATAAACATGCACCATCTATTATTGCAGCAGCAAATATAATGACTGTTAGGAAACCTATTATGGTGAATTTAGCATACTTGCAGCAGTTTGATCCTTTTTTAGAATGGTATTGCCAAATTATCGCAGAGTCATTAGGCAAAAATAATCATGCAATCACCCCCATTCGAGGCTTAGGCCCAAATGATCAACATAGTACTCTACAACTATATATTGAAGGCGCAGATGACAAATTTTATAATTTTTTACATGTTACACATTTAGATTTTACAAAAAATATTGATCTTAGTATATTTTCCTATTTATATAAAATTAATAATATAAACTTCACAGCCACAAAAGAAGTATTAGAATCTATAGGTAGACCTGTGCGCTCTATTATATTGCCTAATTTGTCGCTTCGCACGATTGGAGAACTAACAGCTAATATGATGCTTGAAACTATTATCCTGTGTAAAATGTCTGAAGTGAATCCTTTTGATCAACCCGGTGTAGAATTAATTAAAATTAAAACTAAAGAACTTTTATAGTATTATTATTTTACCATTATATTCTAAGTATAGTCTTAGTGATAAAACCTTATAATCTATGTTATTTTATACTTAATTTAAAAGTATAAAATAACATGAGAAATGATTTATCTTCAATATTAGGCAGTGTTAATAGTGATACAAAATTATTAGATCTAAGCACAATTCACCTATCTAAACCAGAATTAGAAAAGTTATATTTATATATACAGAAGACAGGATTTAAAGCTGATATTGTCTGGGGACCTCTTCCAGCTCGGTGCAAAAATTTAGTTAAAAAAATAGAAACTAGCATTACCGCCACATCGGAAAAAAGATCTCGATGCGCCGATGTATTTACACATATATTACTCAGTTTACATGTATATGAAAATATCTCGCGAAATAATAGTGAAATCAAATTTATATCTGATACACATTATGAAAAACATTTACAAAACTGGCAAATTTTAGATGATTTACATGATAATGTTAGTAGCTATTATAGTGTCATTTATCAAAATATTACTAATAAACAATTAGTATTGGCGCATAGAGGTACGCAAATTGAAGGAAATAATATCATGGATAAATTAGCCGGGTTATTTAGTAATAAGGATTCTTGCTTACAAACAGATTTTCGTGGAATATTTGGCAAAAATTTAGTGGCACAACAACTCAAATCTTATGAATTTACTAAACAGGCTGTAAATTATGCAAAAGAGAAAGGCTATAATCTTTCGATTACTGGTCATTCTTTGGGTGCATGGCTTGCTGAGATGAGTGGTTATTATTGTCATCGTGATTTTGGTTACCCAGAAGTAAAAATCATCAATTTTGATAGTCCTGGTTCAGTCGCACACATGAACAATTTTGAGATAAATATAAAGAATTGTGAAACTGAATTTGATATTAATAACATTGATATTACTACTTATCTCTCAGCACCTAACTTAGTTAATGCCTGCAATCAACATATAGGGAAAGTTTATCGTTTATTTCCAAATATATTAAATTTAGACAATATTGATCAAACTTACCTAAAATGGTTATATCAAATTCCTTTATTAGGAACAAAATTAAAAAATAATAATTTTATTTTAGAAGGATTATTAGCACTTTCAGGCCATAGTTTAAAGAGATTAGTCAAGAGTTTTGATGAAAAAACAGGTATACCGATTAAATATATGAAAGTATTACATTGGCCAACTATACACTATACAGCTAAACAAAATATAGCGGATGTTTTAATAGATAATATTGCTAAAAACATACCAACTTCTATCTTATCATCATGTTTCAAAAGAATAGCGAAAGGTATAGTACACAGATATAGTTATAGTAATGCTATTACAAGTATTATTAATATTATTGGACATTTCTTGAATGGAGAAATCGATTTAGAGCAATATATATCCATCTATAGAAATTCTGTCACTAATTCTACAAAAGCTTCCGAAGTATATACTGTAATAAATAATAATCAATTTTCTTTATTATATAAAAACCATTATCATGTAGTAGATATTGACCATTATCAAGAAATATTGAATAGTAGAAATAAAGGGAGTATTGACTGGTATTTAGGCAAGTTATTTAAATATAGCGAAAAAAAAATTAAACGTAACTGCCATAAGTTTTATGCTTCTTCACTAATTTTGTTGAAGAAAAAATATAAAATCGTAGCTTATCATAGCAAAAAACATATCATTTCGAACAATCAAGATTATTCTATTAATGATATAAAAAATGAGATTGAATATCTTATATATACTTATCCAGCTATAAAAGAAATTCTTCAATAAAATTATTTGCTTTATATAGGAAAATATAATTATTTGACTATGTATCCTTTCAATTTTTGATATAAAATTTTGTTATGTTTTGAGTTGTTTTTATTTGACTAAAAGCTTAGCTATCATTATGATTCTAGCTTTCTAGAATAAGAATTTATCTATAACTTTAATATGCAAAAGATTTTTTTGAGGATTTCTTTATTAATATATTTTGTCTCGTATTTGAACGCATATGGCGATCAACAATTACAAGACGATATCAGAAGATTCGCACAAGAATATCTAGATTCACGTTTTGTGAGCTGTACATATTTATTTACGGAAGGTAATCATGCTATATTAAAAGGCGCAAAAGGATTATTCTCTATGGAACAAAATGAGGAATTGAAATTTGACCAAGAAATGCCAATTGCCTCAGCTACAAAAGTGATGACCGCTTCAATCATTTTAAAATTACAAGCTCGTGGGAAGTTAAATGTAAAAGATACTGTCGCCCATCATCTAAATAAAAAAAGTGGTATTTGGGAAAATAATAAAGTGCCACAATGGGCAAAAGAAGTCACTATACATCATCTACTTACTCATACTAGTGGTTTGGTTGAGTATTTTATGGCTTTGGATATTGATCCTGGTAAAACCCTAAAGGATATCACTAGAGATATAGCAAATTTTGCAGGCAAAACGCCTCTTGCATTTACACCTGGCTCAAATTATGAATATTGTAATACTAATTTTATATTCTTAGGTTTGATCATAGAGCATATCACAAAAAAAGATCTGGCAACTGTTTATGAAGAAGAAATATTTAAGCCCCTGGGCATGAAGCATACACGTTTAATTCCACTGCAAGAAGCAATAGCTTCTCAGATTGAAGATGGTAATATAGTAAATCATCCAATTAGATATTTTGCTACCCCTACAGGTTTTAGACCATATTTAACTGTAGCGAAACATGGTCTAAAATTTTTGATGGTGCCATTTGCTGATGGTGGTGTCGCATCTAATGTAGAAGATTTACTAATATGGCAACAAGCATTACATTCGGGCAAAGTTTTACCAAAAAATCTCTATAAATTAATGGTGCGTAAACACTACGAAATACCTTGTCAGATAATAGGAAAAAAACATTATACTGGTTATGGAATTTTTATGATAGAAATGGATAATGGAGAATTTATTTATCATCATAGTGGCAGAGCAGTTGCAATTCGCAGTGAGTCAGGTTATATTCCAGCAAAAAATTTATATTTTGCTGTATTGAGTAATGTGATGGAATATATTCCTACTCAACTCGAGAATTTTTTTAATTTGGAAAAACCTTGTAACCAGCTTGATATCAAATATTTTCTAAAATATATTATCGAGAATTTATATAATAATCAGGGTACTTAAATTGTGCACATTAATATACTTGGTTTAGAAGCTAGTTGCGATGACACTGCAGCTGCAGTAATCTCTGCACATTACAAAGGGCAAGACGCCTCAGGAAAATTATCTTTTCAACAAACTGATCACAAGAAAATATTATCAAATGTTGTAAAGACCCAAAATACCGAACATATTTCTTATAAAGGTATAGTTCCTGAAATAGCAGCTCGTTCACACTTACATCATATTCAGTCAGTAATAGATCAAGCTTTATCCGAAGCACACTTATCTTTTGACAAAATAGATGCAATTGCAGCAACCTCTGGGCCTGGTTTAATTGGTGGTGTTATTGTGGGGTGTATGTATGGCAAAACACTTGCTAGTGTACTAAAAAAACCTTTTATTGCTATTAACCACTTGGAAGGTCATGCGCTTACAGTAAAATTAACAAACGAAGTGGAGTTTCCCTATTTACTATTATTAATTAGCGGTGGACATTGTCAATTTGTCTCTGTAAATAATTTAGGAAATTATACAATATTGGGGCAAACGATAGATGATGCAGCTGGAGAAGCATTTGACAAAGTAGCTAAAATGATGAATCTTGGTTTTCCAGGAGGCCCGATTATCGAAACACTAGCTCAAGATGGTGATAGTCAAAAATTTAATTTTCCAAAACCGTTATATTATCAAAAAGATGCTAATATGTCTTTTTCTGGCTTAAAAACTGCAGTTAGCCTGCAAATACAAAAAATCTCTCCTTATAGTAAGCAAGATCAATGTGATATTGCCGCGAGCTTTCAGAAAACTATATGCGATATATTAACTAATAAAACTAAATATGCTATGTATGAATATGAAAAACTACATATCGGACAGCCTAGGACACTAGTTGTTGCTGGGGGGGTAGCAGCTAATAAAGCAATTAGAATTAATCTAGAGCAGTTAGCTCAGAATAATGGTTATAAATTTATTGCGCCACCAATCAATCTTTGTACTGATAATGCTGCAATGATAGCTTTTGCTGGACTTTTACGATTAGAAAAAGGTATAATAAATAGTGTATCGTTCAAACCTAGAGCGAAATGGGATTTAGAAGAGTTAAAAATATAAATTAGAATATCATGTCAGGTCTAGAACTGAATAAAATTGTTGCCGCCATATTACTTTCTAGCTTAATTGCAATGTTAGTAGGTTTCACTGCTAATATTCTATATAAACCAAAATTGCAACCTGATGAGCGTGGTTACCAAATTGAAGTAAGTGAAATGAGTACGAATGTCGCAGCTGAAGAACAAAAACCTTTAGATATTGCTGAATTAATGTCTAAAGCAAATGCAGCGGAAGGTCAAAAAATAATAAAGAAATGTATTTCTTGCCATAGTTTTGACAAAGGAGGATCAAATAAAATAGGACCAAATTTATGGAATATTGTGAATGGTCCGACAGCGCATAGACAAGATTTTGTTTATTCAAAAGCATTAAGTGAGTATAAAGGTAAATGGAATATAGAAAATTTATTTGCTTTTTTACATAAACCCAGCAAATTTATTCCAGGTACTAAAATGTCCTTTATTGGTTTAAGTAAACCAGAAGACATAGCAAATGTGATTGCTTACTTACAGCAGAATAGCGAGTAATTATTATAGTGATAAAGAGGGTTGAGTATATTCAAAGTGATATTGAAGTTATAACTCTCTTTGTTGTCATGTACATAAATTTGCTTATAGCTTTTTATTATACAACCTTACTAACTAAATAAACTAAGCCATACTTAAATATTTAACCATGAATATTACTTTGACCATAAATTCGAAACCAGCAAAGTGGCTGACTTTAATGAATTCAAGAATTAATATTTTTATACCTTGATAACTAATGCACAATAATAATTTGAATTTATGCTAATTATGGATCGCAGCAATTTTTTCTAGTTCTGTATATACTATATTTAAATGTTGTGCATTATAAGAATTTATAGTAACCAAAGTTCCAAGCACCTCTCTATCATAAAAAGGATAACTCCCTATTTCTACATCACTATATTTTTTCTGTAATAACTCAAGTTCAGCCGCAATATTAGTTTCTGTTGCAAAAATTTCTATCGCTTTATTATAGAATTTATCACCTTCGTTAAGTAATGGGAGAGCAGCCATAAGCATAGCTTCCATTATATTAGGTATACCAGCGACAACTATCACATTTTTAATTTTGAAACCTGGAGCGGTTGCTTTATCACAATATAATAATGTAGCATCCCTTGGTACACAAGCCATCTTGATCCTTGCATCATTTAACTCCTGACTATTTGAATTATAATATTTTGTCAATCTAGCTAATATATCTTCGTTAACTATAAAATCTACATTCAAAGCGCTCGACACCGCTTCAGAAGTAATATCATCATGCGTTGGTCCTATCCCTCCAGTAGTAAATACATAATCATATTTTTTACTCAAAGTGCTAACTTTGTTGATAATTTCTTGTCTATTATCCTTGATAAAAATTACTTCTTCTACAAGAATATTTTTTTCTTCTGTTAGGATATTAATTATTTTATTAACATTTTTATCTTGCACTTTACCAGATAAAATTTCATTACCTATAATAATGATTGCTGCTCTAATTATCGCCATTTTTCTAAAACATTATCCAACTAAAATTATTTTATACGCTGAACCAAATTTGCCCTAATAATTGGGTGAACTCTGATAAATCATCAATCTCATCATCACTTTGTTCTACATCAGAATTCTCTATATCATCAAATATTATATTATTCATTTTACAACTATTAATTTATTGTTTTAACTTAATTTATTTTATCAATAATTAAAATAATTACTCTTGTGATCTAGATGTTTTTACCATTCAAAATAATTATTAAAATTTTATAGTATCTTTTTTGTCATTTAATTAATAAAAAAATAAGGCGAAAAGGTAACTTCGCCTTATTAACAGATGATATAATATTCAGAGTATAAGTTATTCTTTTCTGGTGCCAAAGAATCTCAATAGATATAGAAATAAATTAATAAAATCTAGATATAAAGTGAAGGCTCCCATAATAGCAAATTTCTTGCCCATTTCACCACCTCCTACTGAATAATAGATAGATTTCAATTTCTGAGTATCCCAAGCTATAAGACCCATAAAGATAGCAACACCTATAAAGGAGGTAGCAAAATCGATCGCAGCACTTCTCAAAAATAAATTGACTACACTTACAATCAATAAGCCTATTAAGCCCATAATCAAGAATGACCCCATTGAAGTCAAATCTTTCTTAGTATTATAACCATATAAACTCATTCCACCAAACACTGATGAACAAATTAAAAATGTTTTTGCTAAAGATTGTCCAGTATATATCAAACCTAGATTAGATAAAGACATCCCCATCACAGCACTATAAACCCAGAATAAACTTTGGGCCGTTTGGAGAGACATCCTACCCATGCCCATAAAGAAATATATGGCTATTCCCAATGGAGCAAAAGTCACTATCATTGCAAAACCTGTAGTACCTAAGAATTCACCATTGGGACCTATATTATACATTAGGCGCAATAATGGTTCAAAATTTAAAGTAGCATAAGCCATTGCAGCAGTTAAGAGCAATGCCAAAGCCATATGATTATATATTTTTAACATATATTCGCGAAGGCCTTGGTCGAATCCACGACTCTCTTTTGCCGCCACTGATTTTACGTATTCTATCATTTTACACCTCTTAAAAACTTTATACATAGTAACAATATAATAACCTTTTTAGAGTTTTTCAAGAAATATACCAAGAAATAAAATAAATCCAATTAAGTTATTGATTTTAAAGCGCAATAAGCAATTACTTGGCTCTGTGATGTTTAAAGTCTTGATACTCCAAATAGCAATATTAATTGCAATCAATATACATAAAATTCCTATAAAACCTAAATTAGAAGCAAAGACTCCAAAAAAACATAGAAAAAATATTAGATATAACATTGTCAAAATTATTTTATAAGGCAACTTTTCTAATATAATTGCAATTGATTTGATTCCTATTTTTTTATCATCATCAATATCCATAAAAGCATAAATTGAGTCAAAAGCAATTGTCCAGCATATACACGCTGAATATAATATTATTACCCTCAATGATAATTGATTTGTATGAGTAGCATACCCAATTAAACACCCCATATTAAAGACAAAACCTAGTAATATTTGTGGATAATATGTATATCTTTTAGCTAGAGGATAAATGATTGTTAATCCTACCGCTATAAATCCTAGATATATCGCTGTGCGTGACAAAGTGAGTAACATGCCAAAACTTAACAACGAAAATATTATTAACAAACATAATGCTTGCCTTATATTCAATATGCGACTTGCTAATGGCCTATTTTTAGTGCGTTCAACATGTAGATCGAAATCCCTATCCATTAAATCATTGATAATACACCCTGCACTCCTAACTAGAATACTTCCTATAAAAAATAAAATTATGTAATAAATGTTATTTTTAGAAGAATTTGCTAAAAGTAAGCCATAAGTAGCTGGAAAATAACATAATAAATAACCAGTTGGTGAAGCAATACGAGTAAGAGCAATATAGGGTTTAAAGCGCGTAAAAAATATATTTGGCATTTTAGGGCTAATGTAATATGATTTACGGCAAGTTTAATAAGAATATAATCAAATACAATATAAATATTTACAATGATAGATTTCCCAGCAAAATATAATTTTTTTGAAAGCGAAAAAAAATGGCAACAGTTTTGGCAAGAACATAAAATATATCAATGGGATCATACAATATCACGTGATCAAACATATGTGATAGACACACCGCCACCAACTGTTTCTGGGCAATTACATATAGGACATGTCTTTAGCTATACTCATACAGATTTTATTGCACGCTATCAAAGAATGAAAGGCATGAATGTTTTCTATCCAATAGGCTTTGATGATAATGGCCTTCCCACTGAACGTTTAGTAGAAAAGAAAAAAAATATACGCGCTAACCAGCTCAAGAGACAAGAATTTATTGATATTTGTAAAGAAGTTATAGAAGAAGAAGAAGAAAAATTTAAAGAATTATTTGATAGTATAGCTCTTTCTGTTGATTGGGATACAAAATATTGTACTATTAATCCGCTCTCTATTAAGATCTCACAAATGTCTTTCCTAGATTTAATCAATAAAGGGCAAATTTACCGTGATTCTCAGCCAATGTTATGGGACCCAGTTGATAAAACCGCTCTTGCACAAGCAGACATTGAAGAACACGAAAAAACTACTTTCATGAATGATATTATTTTTCGTACTGAAGATGACGAAGATATTATCATAGCAACTACCAGACCAGAATTATTACCTGCTTGCGTAGCAATTTTTTATCATCCAGACGATGAAAAATATCAAAACTTAAAAGACAAATTTGCTTTATCGCCCTTGTTTAACGTCAAAGTGCCAATCTTACCGGACGATATGGTTGATCCAGAAAAGGGCACAGGATTAGTTATGTGTTGCACTTTTGGAGATCAAACTGATATATTATGGTGGAGACGACATAAATTACCTACAAAAATCATTTTTACAGAAAATGGTAGAATTATAGATAATATCCCTTTTGATCAAACTTGTACTAACATAACTCAAGCGCAACATTTTGCCTCTATGCTATCTGGACTCAAAATTAAACAAGCAAGAGAACAAATTATCCATATTCTAAAGGAAGAAAAATTATTAATATCTCAAACTGAAAAACTTCAACTTGTGAAATGTGCTGAGCGTTCAGGCACGCCATTAGAAATTCTTACTACACCGCAGTGGTTCGTCAGAGCTATAGATCATAAAGAGGAGTTAATTAAAAAGTCTAATGAGCTGAGATGGCACCCCTCTTCTATGAAAATTAAATTAGATAATTGGATAAATGGCGTATCATTAGATTGGTGTATATCCAGGCAGAGATATTTCGGTGTACCTTTTCCAGTATGGTATTCTAAGCGAAAAGGCGAAGAAGGAAAGATCATTCTAGCCTCTTTAGATCAATTACCTGTCGATCCTCTTAAAGATTTACCACAAGGTTATAAACGTGAAGAAGTAGAAGCAGACAAAGATGTAATGGATACTTGGTCTACTAGTTCAGTGTCGCCTCAGCTGAATTCTCATGGAATATCCACACACTATATGGAGAATGCTTCTAGACACAAATCATTATTTCCAGCCGATTTACGCCCACAGGCTCATGAAATCTTAAGAACTTGGGCATATTATACTATGCTTAAAGCCCATTTACATGAGGATACACTTCCGTGGCATAATATTATGGTGAGTGGCTGGTGCTTAGCTGAAGATAAAACAAAAATGTCTAAATCGAAAGGCAATATTATTTCACCAGTGCAACTAGTGCAAGAATTTGGCGCTGATATAATTCGCTACTGGTCTTCTAATGCAAGGTTAGGGGCTGATACAGCATATTCAAGCGACATCATGAAAAACGGCAGAAGGCTGGTGAATAAATTATATAATGCAGCAAAATTTACTTCGCAATATTTTGGTTCCATACCAGATAATATCAAACAGCAAGATTTTGTTGATGCAAAACACCTGGTTTGCTGTGATATAGATAAGTATTTTTTAATTAAATTATCTGATCTTATTGCAGAAGTGACTCATGCATTTGATAATTATGAATATGCAACTGCTATTTCCAAATCAGAACATTTTTTCTGGAATATATTTTGTGATAATTATTTAGAAATAGTCAAAACTAGAGCTTATAACGAAGATAATAATAACCACAAAGGTGCTCAAAGTGCTCATATAACATTATATTATGCTTTTAAGGTATTATTAAAATTATTTGCACCCTTTCTTCCACATATTACTGAAGAATTATATAACCTATTATATGCTAGTAATGAATCTATACATGCTAAATCTAGTTGGCCACATTTAGAAGCACATTTTGATCAATTTGATCATACTGAATGCAATATATTGTTTTCTATTATTGAATTAGTGAGAAAAATTAAGGCGCGTGATAATCTTTCTATTAAAGCAGGCATAAAATATATTGAAATTACTAAGCAGATTAATTCTGTGGACTTAATTCAAGATTTAAAAAATGTAATTTCTGCAAAAGAAATAAAATTTACTAAATTTTTATCTGATCAAAGTCAAGATTTATCAATCAATGATTTATATATAAATGTAGTTTATGACAAAGATTAGAGTATACGCTAGTAGTAATTAGCTCTATCAGAAATATGTAGTATTAGCTAAAATAGCTTATTACTAGATCTAATAAGGTACAAATATTTTCTTATAAAACTATAAATCAGAGATTATATTTAGTAACAACTTAAATTAAATCTCCAACATTATCTAAAAATAATCTAGCCCTGTGAGATATTGATTTAGTAAAAAATTGCTTAGCAGGCTCATCTGACAGCACCACTCCTTTATCCATAAAAATCACCCTATCAGCAATTACTTTAGCAAATTTTATATGATGCGTGACTATAATCATGCTCATTTGGGACTTTAGCGCTTGGATAATATTGATTATATCTTTTACAACTTCTGGATCTAGTGCAGAAGTTGGTTCATCAAACAGAATCATTTCTGGATCCATCATTAAAGCTCTGCAAATAGCTACTCTTTGTTTTTGTCCTCCCGATAATTCATTTGGCATCGAATATGCTTTCTCTTCCATACCAAAGCTTTTGAGCAAATCTAGAGCTTTTGTTTGCATTTGCTTATAATTTTTTTTCATTACATGCAATGGCGCATAAAGAAGATTAGTTAATACATCCATATGTGGAAATAAATTAAATTGCTGGAATACCATGCCAATCTTAAAACATAACTTACTTCTATTATTTTTGGATAATTTTTGTCCGTTAATTATAACTGAACCATGAGTAGGAACTTCAAGGTTATTTATACACCGAAGTAAAGTAGATTTACCACTTCCTGAAGAACCAATAATTACTGTAGTTTCTCTTTTATCGAATGTTAGACTAACATTGCTGATAGCAGCATTATCATTATAATTTTTTGTAACTTGGTCCAATATTATCATATAGCTAACCGTTTTTCTAACGCTAAAGAGAAGCTGCTAATGATCAGCACTAATATATAATAAGAAAGGGCAGCAGTAACCATCGGCATAAAAAAATCAAAAGTCTCTGCTGAAATAATCTGAGCACGACGCATTAAATCCATGCCCCCAATAATAGAAATTAATGCTGATTCTTTTACTAAATTTATTAACTCGTTCACAAGCGCTGGCAAAATATATCGAAAGGCCTGAGGCAATATTATATCTTTCATACGAAGTAGCGGGTTAATACCTAGAGCTTTTGCCGCCTCTATCTGTCCAGGATTCACAGATTCAAGCCCTGCTCTAATAATTTCTGAAATATACGCTCCAGAATTAAGAGAAAAAGCCACTATACCTGCAAAAAATATGTTCAATCTAATATCGAATACACTTGGTAGCACAAAATAATATACCATATATAACTGGATTAATACCGGCGTACCTCTGAATATAGAGGTATAAGCATGAGCAAAAATACGCAATGTTCTTAAGTCTAATACTTTACAAATTGCCAATCCTGAACCAATGATCAGGCCAAAAAATACTGAGATAATGCTATATTCCAAAGTCACTAGCACACCTTTCATAATGAAAATTCCGTGCGGAATAAAAGATATTATTTCGTTATACATCTATTCTTAATATAAAATTTATGAAGTAAAAAGTGCAATTATTTTGATGCGAAGAACAAAAAAACAACTATATTATAAATGTTATTTTATTATCATATCATAAATCACGAATCATTAAATTACTATATATTTCTTATAATTCAAGCTTTAATATTTAATGTCATTAGTCTGATTTGATAATTTTAGATATACAAAATTGTACCCAAGACATCACAGCTTATAGTTATAATTTTATCTAATTAATTTATTGTTAATAGTATCGCTGCAGTTAAGTTATACTAAAAATATATAAACTAAAATTATATCTTATTAATAATGGCAGATCAAATTCATAATCCAGACAAAGAAGCTTTTATCACGACATTAAATAATATAGTGAAGCGTGATAATATAGTGAAGCGTGATAATATAGTGAAGCGTGATAATATAAAAGAGCTAGATCAATATTGGAAATATTGTGAACGAATAGTTAGCGAGATCAAAGACGAACAACAAATTAATGCCAATTCCTCAAAGATAACTTCACCAATTGAGCTATCAAGTTTTGTGGTGGAAGACATAAAAGACACGTTCAACTTATCAAAAGACCAAACAAAAGATGTCAGCCAAGTAGTAGGAGCATATATTGAACAACAAATAAATAAATATGTACAAGCTGCTGCAGAAAACAAAGTAGATATGAGCTCTATACCAACTCACCAAAATTTAGGTGATGTAATAGAATCAACTGCTAATAAAAATATCCGCGAGTATAATGAAGAAGCTAAAAAACTAGACCAAAAAGAAGCCCAGGAAGCAACAAAAAAAGGACAAAATAGCCTCAAAGAAAAAATTTATGATAACAATATTGATATAATAAAAGATTTAAAGAAACAATTTATAATAATACAACAAGAACTCAAAAATCTGGCCTTGAAAATTCTTGAGTTACAAGAACAAGTTCTGTTATTGATAACTATAAACCGTAATACAAATAATCTAAAAAAAAATTTAGATGACACAAGAGTTTCATTAAATCCATCAGGTCAGAACTTAGATACTAAAAATTTATCAATTCAAGACATTGACCATAGTACTGTTAATTCAACAAATATAAGCAATACTCAGCGATCTCAAATTGATAAAATGACAACGAAGCTGAGGCGGCCAGCAAAGAATTATACTTCTTATACAAGATAAAAAATTTAATATTTAATGTCATTAGTCTGATTTGATAATTTTAGATATACAAAATTGTACCCAAGACATCACAGCTTATAGTTATAATTTTATCTAATTAATTTATTGTTAATAGTATCGCTGCAGTTAAGTTATACTAAAAATATATAAACTAAAATTATATCTTATTAATAATGGCAGATCAAATTCATAATCCAGACAAAGAAGCTTTTATCACGACATTAAATAATATAGTGAAGCGTGATAATATAGTGAAGCGTGATAATATAAAAGAGCTAGATCAATATTGGAAATATTGTGAACGAATAGTTAGCGAGATCAAAGACGAACAACAAATTAATGTAAATTCTTCAAAAATCACTTCACCAATTCAACTTTCAAGCTTTGTAGTGGAAGACATGAAAGATACGTTTAACTTATCAAACGAACAAAAAAAAGACGTTAGCCAAGTAGTAGGAGCATATATTGAACAACAAGTAAATAAATATATACAATCTGCCCCAGAAAACAAAGTAGATATGAAATCTATACCAACTCACCAAAATTTAGGTGATGTAATAGAATCAACTGCTAATAAAAATATCCGCGAGTATAATGAAGAAGCTAAAAAACTAGACCAAAAAGAAGCCCAGGAAGCAATAAAAAAAGAACAAAATAGCCTCAAAGCACAAACTACAAAAAAAACTACAATTAAGAAACACTTAAATAAAACAATTAAGAAACATGCAAATAACACATTGGCAAAGAGCCGCAAAGAGGTCACCAAACCGATTAGAATTTTAAGAAATAATCTTGATAAATATTTAAATGACGGAGGAGTCAAATTAGATCCGTTTAAAAATAGCGCTATTCATACTTCTCCTCAAAGTCCCCATACTAAATTTATATCAGGTAAAACTCCCTCTACTCCTAATTCAAAAGACATAAAAAATTCTAATAAATCTATTAGAAAACGCGCTTCAGTAAAAACAATGAATACTATTGATGATATAACAGAAAAAATGAACGCAGCAAAAAATTTAACTAAAAATGTTAAATCTATACCAAAGGCTGTTGCCTCAACAGTTAAAATAGCCTTCAACAGCAAAAGAGGCTATCCTAAAATATAAAATAGAATGTGGACTGATTTTAGTATCTCAGAAGAAATATTACAATTATCTGTAAAACAACAATTCACGCTCTCAATTTAATGCCAAAAATTAGTTTTTATAAAATTAATGTCAGATAAAGGCCACAGATTATATAATAAATTAATAAAACTATACTGTATTAAATTTAAATTAGTGTTTTGATGATATAATGAATAGTAAATATTAATAAAGTACACTGTAATATGGCCAATGACTTAGAAACTGCTCTAAATATGATAGAAATGGGTAAAGATCACTTAACAAAAGAACTGCAGAGCGACAATAAAGCAATTGATTCATTTATCAAGAGTGTTAAAACCGATTACAAAAACTTTAAAGATCCAGATGCTCAAAACTTAGTGCCGCTAAAACAAAATCTAGAAAACTTATACCAAAAAATAGGTGAGGGCTTAGCAGATTTAGCAAATGAGTTAAATTTAAATCCAGAGCAAAAAAACAAAGCCACCGAGATAATAGCAAAAATTACTAATCTTGCTGTAGAATCATCGGACTTGACACCCTTACACTTAGACTCAGCAAAACAAATTATAGTTAAACATGCAAATCAAAATTATGACTCAGCAAAACAAATTACAGCTGAACATAAAGATTATAACACAGTAATTAACGATTTACCCGCTGAGCCAAATTCTAAAGAACAGCAAACGAAAGAGCAATATATAGAGGCTATTGACAAGGTAATTTCTTCAAAGTCCGAAGATAAATTAAACAAAATTGCAAAGTTAAATGCTAAATTACAAAAAGATTTAAAACTTGATGACCAACAAATTAATGAGCTCAATACAGCTTTTGGAGATCATATAGACAAAAACATAAGTAGTTTTGCAAATAGTTTAGAAAAACATCCTCTTCCAAAGAGTAATTTATCTCTTGCTGAAAAAATTACTCGATACTTAAATGATAAAACTGCAGAATTTAGTGCAAAACAAAGTAATTGGCAGCTGATAGACAAAGCAAAGGATGCTAAACAAAGAATAACAACAACTGTTAGAAACCCTCAAAAAGCCTCACTTAAGTGGCAAAAACCAGAGACACAAACGCCGACAATAACAAAAAAGTCCGAAAAACAGAAGAAAAATATTATTGGCAGCTCTCGCAACAACACGGATATCAGTAAGAAAGCTAAAAAAACTAATATTCGAACACTGGCTAATAATGCTACTAAAGTTGTCAGGAATGAAGCGGAAAATATAATAGAAGCTGCACAGAATACATTAGTAGATAACTATAATAATGCAAGAGAGACAAGTATAAAAAAAGTCCAAAACTTAGGAGACAAAGTGGTCAACGCAAGTCACGATCTCAAGGACAGAAAAGATCAATTCATAAAGAACTTGAATAATGCTCCTAAAGTTGCCAAGAATCAAGCGGAAAATATAATAGAAGCTGCACAGGGTAAATTAGTAGATAACTATAATAATGCGATAGAGACAGGCATCAGAAAGGCAAAAAACTTAGGAGACAAAGTGGTCAAAGCAAGTCACGGTCTCAAGGATAGAAAAGATCAAATCACTGAGCAGGTGAAAAATGCAAAAACTACATTGCAGAACAACACGGAGGAAATTCAAACTCAACTAAGTTTAAGAAAAATAACTTACGGCAGTGATATAAAGGACATCAAGAAATCAGCACACGCTCTACTCAAACAAAGTGGAAGACAGCTAAAAAGAGGAAATATAATATCTTTAGATCCAAATGAAAAAGAGAAAATGATAAACACTACAAAAAGAGTGGCCCATGACGCTCAGAAAGATATAAAACAAATTGGAGGTAAGTTAAATGCATTTACAAAAGCAACAGCTGAACAAATTGGAACAGCTGCGCTAAGTACAATAAACAATACTAAGCCCCTTGTAACAAAGGCATTGAATAAATTCATAGGTAAAAAAAATGACCCAGAAACCAGAAGGGGGAGGTAATATAATGAATCACTCTACAAACAATTTATAAGACAAATTAATAAAATAAAATTATAGAACAAGAGAAAAATTATGGCAGATAAAAATACACCTGAGGTGACAAATGTCGATAAAATAAATGCTGCCAAAAAAAATGTTAAAGAAGCATTAACGCTTGCTATAGAAAATCCTACTGACTCTAGGATAAAAACTGCAGCTAATACAATTGTAATAGCAAACGAACTTGTTAAAGGTGATCCACAAGCTAGTCAAGCTTTGCAACAAATAAGATCTGATGCGGTAAAGAATGAGTCTAGAGAATTTACGCAACAACTTGAAGGTAAAATAAAACAACAAGTATCTAACATACAAAAATGGCACTCTAAAGCCGAGCAGCAGACATCAAAAATTTCTGGCCAACCAAAACCTAAACTCTCTATAGCCGCAAAAGCTGCGGCCGCAAGACTTGGGGAAGCTGCACGAAGTGCAACTGCAAGATCTAAGGAAGCTATAACAACGGCATTGAATAAATTCAAAGGTAAAGACAGCGGAAGGGGGAGGTAATATAATGAATCACTTTACAAACAATTTATGAGACAAATTAATAAAATAAAATTATAGAACAAGAGAAAAATTATGGCCAATAATTATAATGCCCAAGCAGAAGAAATTATCAAAAAATTTACTAAAAAGCAAAAAAATATCCAATCATTTGGTAATAACATAGGAATGTTAGTACAAAATGCAGTAGAAACTTATAATAAAGATAAACCTATGGCATCTATTATTCCTAATGAAAAGCTAGCACTTGAAGCTTTACACGCAAAAAGAAAATTTAAGCTTAATGACGAAAAAACTCAGCTATTAACTTCAGCTATTAACTTCAGCTATTGCAGAATTGGCGTCAACTCAAGTCAACGAAAAAGCTAAAGATAAAGTAATACCAACCCAATATGCAACTCAAAATTTAAATGATAAATTGGCAGACGTGGAGAAAAAATATCCAGAAAAACAACAAAGAAACTCTATCTCAAAAACACTTATAAATAAAGCATCGCAACTAGGCACGATGATACGAAATGCTAAAAATAACGTTGCAAACAGAGTGCAAAAATTAAACCCATTGAGAAAAAAAGACCAAGGTCAAGGGCGTGGCTGAGGCCTAGTATAAATAAAAAATGTAAATATTACCTTATATTATTCGCTCTAATATTGCCAATATAGAAAATGCAGTAAACAACACAAAATCTAGAGCATAGAATTGGCCAGTTGAAATCATATCTAGTAAAATAATGTTAGCTTTGTTAGATTAAACTATATCTGATATAGGTTATTTAGCAGGGGAATTATCATTTTCTGAAGTTTCTTCATCCGAACTAGGCTCAGTATTAACCTCAGCTTCAATATTTTCGCCACTATCTACTGCTATTTCTTCTGATTCAGCGTCACTCATATCATCTTCCTCAGCGTAAATCTGTTCCATCTCTTTCTTTTCTTCTTCTGTGCCTAAAGCATAGACACATAAATCTTCAAGTGGAATGCCATCTTTTCTTGCGAGTTCTTGGAGTTTTGTAATAGCATCCATTACTTCAGGAGGAATGATTCCATTTCGTTCTTTAGTAAGCCAATCTGCCTGAAAATGCAACGGGTGATGTTTTCCCTCTGGCTTCCCTATATATATAGTAAAAGGAGACATTTGCCCACCAAAATCACAATTAATCGAAAATTTCCTAGCCAATTTGATTTATAATTTTACTTAATTCATTAAATAAATATTATACAAAATTATTTGGGCTTGTGAAATAATAATATTGAAATATTATAGTGCTATCAGCTCAGTTTTTTGTGATAATGGTAAATTTGATGCTATCAACTTATCTTGCCTTACCAAAATCTTCCCACCAGCTTCTTCTATAAATAGTTTAATACCTTCAAAAGTAATATGGTTTACTTTAGTTATTACTAAATCGATTTTACCAGCTACTAATTGATAAATAGAAAATAAAGGCGCATTATAAAATCTAAAATTATCGAAAGATCTCACCTCAGATAAGCAATCTTTGTCAACAGAAATAATAACATCGCTTAATTGGCTTGTTTGAGACATTTTTAGCTTCAGGTTGCCAACATTACTATCATATCTTTCAAGTATTACACCCTGCCCTTTTTCTACTCTTATCATCTCACCCGTGGCTGGAAAATTAATTACAGATTTATCGGCGTAAATTTTACCACCTTTTTTACACATAAGGGTGACCATAATGGCAAAATTAGGTATTGCTCGAGAAAAATTCTCAAACCCATCCATGATCTCTACTAATATTGTCTTATCAGTAATTGTAATTCCTTTGACCTCATCCTTATCAAAAATAATATGTTTAAAATATTTAGATAAATTTTCTTGCAGTTTAGACAACACTTTTTGGCAAGATTTATTACAAAAATTTATTGTACTTTTAGTAGAATTTTGTAAGTGTTCTAATTCGTAGTAATCTCTTAACAAAAATTGAGAGGCATTACGTACCGCTCTGGTCATTAAAGCAATATCACCTTCCATTATTTGGCCCTTTCTACAAAAGTTAAATCATCTGTTTTAACTACTATTTTTTCTCCATGAGATAAATATGGTGGTACCATCACTTTTAGACCATTAGTTAAAATTGCTGGCTTATAAGAAGAAGTAACAGTAGCACCTTTTATGATCGGATCTGTATATTCGATTTCTACCACTAAATTAGCTGGTAATGTTATACTCAATGGCATATCATTATAAAAAGAAACATTTAACTCAAGCCCATCTGTTAAAAACGCCACTTTCTCACCTAGCATTTCCTTATCTATGCTCACTTGCTCAAAATTTTCCTGGTCCATTAAGACAATTTTATCCCCTTCAATATATAAAAACTGCATTTTCTTTGACTCCAAAAATGCTTTTTCAACATTCTCAGAGGAGCTAAATCTTTGATTAAGTTTATTATTAGTACGCAAATTTTTCATCTCAACTTGTACATAAGCTCCACCTTTGCCAGGTTTAGTATGTTCAGGATTTTTGATCACAACCCATAATTGGCCCTCATATTCTAATATAGTGCCATTTTTTATTTCATTAGCGGATATTTTCATATTGTTTATATTTAGTATGTTTTAAATTAAATAAAGTTAATATTGGTGCAGAGAGAAATATAGAAGAAAACGCTCCCATCGAAATTCCAAAAAATACTAATATACTAAAACTGTGTATTGCTTCACCTGCAAAAATGATCAATGCCATATTTGCCAGCAGTGTAGTGATAGTAGTAATAATAGTACGAGACAAAGTTTCATTAATACTCATATTAATGATTTGTTCAATAGTTTTACTAGTATATTTACGCAAATTTTCTTTAATGCGGTCGTAAATTACTACAGAATTATTCACTGAATAACCAATGATAGTCAATATAGCAGCAATTGTGCTCAAATTAAAGTCATATTGCATGACGCTCATCATTCCGAGCCCTAATATTACATCGTGGATAAGGGCAACAATTACACCAACACCAAATTGCCACTCAAACCTGGCCCAAACGTATAACATAATTGATACAAATGATAAAATCATAGCATTAGTACCAAATATAATCATTTGATTTCCTACTTGCGGCCCGACAAAATCTATCTTTCTATAATCTATTTGATATGTCAAATTATCAGCTAAAGTCTGTTTTATTAGCTCCACTTGTTTTGTTAAATCATCTTCGTTACTAACGCCTACTTTAATAGATAGATCATTCTCATCAGAAAAGCTTTGCAATATCACTTCACCAATATTCAGTTCATTTAATAATTGCCTCATTATTGCAAGGTCAGGCGTCTCATTAGTACGAATTTCAATATTAATTCCACCGATAAAATCTATGCCATAATTAAATTGTTTGTAAAAAATAGATGCCATACTCAATATCACTAATAAAATAGAAATAATATAAGTCATATATCTCAATTTCATGAAATCAATTTTAGTATCACGTGGAATTAGTTTTGATAGAAATATCGCTTTCATATATAAAATTTTGCTGAAAAAGTTTTATTTGGCTGACATTTTAGCTTACCTCATCTTGCAAATCCAGTTAAATTATATCTAGTATAAAAATTTCTTATTTAACTCATTTACAATCTTATCTGAACAAAGTCAGAAAAATACTTAGTGCCTTATATAAATCCTTTATATCTTTATATAGATTAATTAATGAGTTTATTACTATGTCCAAAAGAAGAGAAGAAATACCAAATCCATTATTAAGTAAATTATTACGAGGCATTAATGAATGTAAAGTGGACCAAAATGAACAAGGACTGAAAACAATTAATGACGCCATTGATGAAGGTGCAGATGCATTACATAATTTGGGTTTCGGAGACACCCCATTTACTATAGCAGTAAGATACGGTTTGACTAAAGTAGTTAAGTTAATGATGGACAAAAATATTGATCCTCACCAAGCAGACTCTTTAGGCATAGCAAGATTTGTTAAATATAATGAAGCAGGATATAATGCAACTGCACTCCATGTAGCAGCAAAGTTTAAACAGCCTGAAGTCGCCAAAATTTTATTTGAAAAGATGAATTGTAATTTTGACAAAAATAATAAATTTTCTCCTCTACATATAGCCATTTTAAATGGAGATACGAACACGGCTACGACTTTATTACAATATAATTGCGATCCTAATGCTCGTGATTTTTTTATGGGCAAAAATGCTTATGAATGGGCAGAAGATTATGGCGGTGATAATTTCAAAAATTTCAACTTTGCTGATGATTATAGTACTAAAGAATAAGTATTATTATAGTAGCTGCTAGAGAATTTAAGTCTATGAGCCCTGAGTCACTAATCAATTGAGTCGACAAAAAGGGCTTATATCACCAAATTCTCTGATCTATTTTATGGAAAGAATCATCTCGATTTTTGTCCCATATATAATTGACGAGGTCGTGCAATTTTATTTTCGGGGTCCTCCCACATTTCTTTCCAATGGGACATCCACCCTACAGTACGCGCTACCGCAAATAATGCAGTAAACATTTGTGAAGGGATTCCCATCGCCTCATAAATAATTCCAGAGTAAAAATCTACATTAGGATAAAGCTTACGATCAATGAAATATTGATCATTTAAAGCAATTTTTTCTAATTCCATTGCAACTTCTAATAACGAATTTTGCTTTAACTGTCCGAGCTCAGACAGCACCTCCTTGCATGTTTCTTTCAATACTTCAGCTCTAGGATCATGATTTTTGTAAACTCTATGGCCGAATCCCATCAGTCTAAAATGATTATTTTTATCCTTCACTTTCTCAATATATTCAGGAATTTGATCAATATTACCAATTTTTTTAAGCATATTTAATACTGCCTCATTAGCCCCCCCATGTGCAGCGCCCCATAAAGATGCAATAGCAGCACTGACGCATGCAAAGGCATTAGGACCTGAAGAACCAGCCATTCTAACTGTAGAAGTTGAGGCATTTTGTTCATGATCAGCATGTAATATAAAAATTTTATTAAGCGCTTTAACTAAAATAGGGTTAACTTTATAATGTTTGCTTGGAGCTGAAAACATCATATATAAAAAATTTTCTATAAAATCCAAATCTGGATGTGGATAAACGAAAGCCTGACTTTGCGAATATTTATACGCCATTGCTGCAATAGTAGGCATTTTTGCTATAATCCGAATAGTATCTAATTGTCTACCTTCAGTAGTGTTGGTATTAATTGATTCATAGTAAAACGCTGATAATGAACCGACTACTGATAAAATAACCGCCATAGGATGTGCAGAATGTCTGAAAGCACCAAAAATATTACGAGTTTGCTCATTGATTAAAGAATGATCATGTATTTCTTCACAAAATTTCTGATATTCTGATTTAGTTGGTAATTCTGCATTGAGTAATAAGTGAGCTACTTCTAAAAAGCTTTTATTTTCTGCTAAAAATTTAACGTCATATCCTCTATGCTTTAAAATACCTTGCTCTCCATTAATATAAGTAATAGTAGAAGAACATGATGCAGTCGACATAAATCCTGGATCATAAGTAAAATATCCAGCTTCAGAATAAAGTTTGGTTACATCAATGACATCTGGTCCCATAGTGGCATTTCTAATAGGTAATTTATATAATTTATTTCTGATTTTTAATTCTGCAAATTCTGAACCCATATTACTTATATTAATTTAAATTATTTTACTGAATACTTATTTCTTAGCATTAAGATAAGGTGTTTGCTATTCTTTCCAATTATTAATCATAGAATGACGATATAATTAAAGCTTTATACTTTTACCTAATATTAACTTAAGAGTTAAAATATATAATATAAACTTAATTATGAATTACAAAATAACTAGTTGCAAGTAGATTTCACCTTACAAGAAAATTTTTATTGCGTATATTGAATAACTTCTACTGCTCAGCGCCAGAGTTATTTGTCATATCACAGTTAATATAAGAGATGAATTCTGGTGACTCAAAATCATCCAATGTCACTACTTCAGATAAATTTTTTATCATCTGTTCCCCCCAATTTATACTCATATTACAGCTGTTAGACAATGAGTGAATTATGTATTCATTAGAAATTTTGCTTTTAATTAAATGCATCATTTCTAAAGAAGATCTACTATCAAAAAGCATTTTATTAGCTATAATATCAAAAGATATTAACTTGCATATTTGGTTTTCATCTACACCAGTTTTCAGCAAGTAATCAATTAATCCTTCAAATATATAAGAAGAAAACAAGGATAATGCTAGGTCCAAAATTTTGTAATCAGAATGAAAAAGTAAATTAGGGATATGAGAGGTAAAATCTATTAAATTTAAATCAAGCATGATAGCAATCTTAAATTCTAGCTTTTCCCTTAGTTCAGGATCATGCTGTCCTTCAAAAGATTGAATTATCTCGATAAATTGTTGATTTATTTGTCTAGGATGAAAAGTAAGGTTAGTAAATTGATTAGCATTTAAAATAGCTAAGTAAATTATACTTAACATCTCCATGTTATTTAGTTGAAATCCATAGTCTAAGATTGTACCGCACGGTCCATATGATATATCAAATTTGACTATACCGGCTTTGATACATTGTATCAGTTTTATAATATCTTGATTTTTTATAGCACTAGCAACTCGATAATAATTTTGATTTTCTATATTAGATTCTAGCATAAAATGCGAATAAAATAAGCGTTTATATAATTAAAAAAGAGTGTAGAATAGTAATAAATAATAATTTATTACTATTCTAGTGTTGAATTTGGCCCTATGATATTCTATTTGATACATCAAATTTATATATTAAGTCAGCAATATTTTATAAATATTATATTAAATCAAAATGTATGCCAATCTATTCTCTGATTACTAATACTGACACAGAGGAATGCCTTACTATTTTAGAAGCATTAGGGCCCAGCATATAATCACGTAATTGTGGCCTTACTGCAGAAATCATAATCAAGTCTGCATTGATCGTTTCAGAATATTTGATGACTTCATCATAAATTGCACCCCTGCCTATGTGACATGTTATATCAACATCGCTTGGTACGTATTTTTCTACTATTTCATCAAAAATTTTGTTATATCTTGTCCTCTGTTCATTCATCCAATGTTTTGGCAAATAATCTTCAACCATTTTCATACCAAAATTTGGCATTATATGAATTAAATGAATTTTTGAATTAAAAGCATTCACAAAATTTAGCACTGAAGGTAGAATAGATTTTAAACACTGTTTATCTGCTAAATCTACTGGTATAACTATATTTTTAAACATAATTTTATTGCTAATTAATTAAGTTATTGGGCATATCTATTATCAAAATAACCAGGGATTACAAATCCTTTGGTGAAATCTTTTACATTTAATTCATTTAGAACTTCATCTGAAAGTTTTAATTGTTCAAATCTGATGCTTGTATAATCAATAAAATTACGCATAATTTGTGTATCTAAATTTTTGTTTACCACAAATATAGCTCTTACTGCAACAGTTTCCTGATCTTCGGTAATACCTGGATAAATTCCCTTTTTCAAAATTGTCTTATAAAACATAGGATATTTTTTTATAAATATATCTAACTTTTTGGGATCCATTGAAACAAAATCAGATTCACATTGATTAGTAATTAAGTTAATTAACACATTAGGATGCCCTGTCAGAATCATTAAAGCATCTACTTCACCATTACAATATTTTTTTGCATAATTTTCATATAATATTTCAACATCCACGGGAGCATAAGCAAAATCATATAATTTAAAAATTTCATTATAAACTGCTGTACTATCTGAGCCAGCAGGTCCATTAGAAATTTTTCTATTATCTAAATCTTTAAAAGTTAATATTTGATCTTGATCTTTACTTAACACTGTAAAATAAACTTCATGTAAATTAAGCACCTGACGTAAATCTTTAAAAGGCTCCTGGTCTGCGAACATTCCGCGTCCTTCGTAAGCGTCTAAAGCCAAATTTGCAATAGAAAAAGCAAAATCTACTTTTCCTTCATGCAGTAATTGTAAATTTTGTTGAGAACCACTAGTAGGAATCACTTCGCATCTAATACCATTATTTGAATTTGAAATATATTTACATAATTTCAATCCAATCATATAATATCCATCTAACAAATCTCCAGCTGCTATTCTAATAATTTTATCAGTAGTTGCAGGAATATTATTGGAGTGCACCACTTGTTTTGATTCATTATCAGCTAATGTAATATTGAACATTAGTAAGACAGAAACACTCAATAAAAGTTTATACACGAATCTCATTATCACCTCGCCGCGATATCTTCTGTTTTTTTATAATATATATTTTTGTCTAATGTACCCTCAGAATTATCAACTAATAAGGTAATTGTGGCATCACCAGTGATATTAATTGTTGTACTAAATAAATCTAGTACTCGATCAATACCCACTAATAGCGCTACACCTTCAACAGGCAATCCGACTGAGCTTAACATAATAGGTAACATAATAATAAATGAACCAGGTATACCAGCGCCGCCAATTGATCCCAATGTACCTGTAAGTATTATCACAACATAATCAACAAAGCATAAATCTACTCCCATTACTTGGGCAAAAAACATAGTAGATAAACCCAACTTGATCGACAAACCATTCATATTGACCGACGCCCCAATGGGTAATACAAATGAAGTACTTGTTTCAGATACCCCTAGCTTCTCTCTACATACTTGCATTGTAGTAGCTAAACTTGCTTTACTACTACCTGTAGACAAAGCAATCATCTGATATTCTATACTTTTTCTATAAAAAGGCATAGGCGACATACGACAAAATATAATAATCATTAAACCGAAAATTAGATATTGTAATATAAAGGCAATCATAATCGCTTCAAATAAACGACTCAAGCTATAGATCACCTCTACCCCTTGCTTTCCTACTACAGAAGCGGTAAGAGAAAACGCAGCATAGGGTGATAATTCCACTATTATTGCTATCATTTTTAATACTAATTTAGAGCCTGCATGGACCAATTCTTTGATGGGTTCAACGCTATGACCAACTATATTAATTAATACACCAGTAAAAATTGAAATAAAGACTATTTGCAATACATTAGATTGCGCAAATGAAACAAAGATATTATTAGGAACAATATCTATAAAAAATACTAATAAATCAAAAACATGTTCATCAGATTTTTGATCTAAGGAGACTCCTAAATCAATATTGACCCCAGCCCCAGGCTTTATCAAATTAGCTAACAGTAATCCAAAACTAACTGCAAAGCAAGTAGTACCTATATAAGCTAACATTGATTTTCGTGCAATTCTACCAACAGAGCTTGGATCACGCATACCAGTAATTCCAGATACTAAAGTAAAAAATAATAATGGAACTATTATCATTTTAATTAAACGTAAGAAAATTGTACCTATAGGACTAATAATATCTGTATAATCTTTCAGATATATCCCAAATAATATACCCGCTGTTAAACCTATAAATACTTTCTGCCATAATTTCATTGATTATTTCCCCTCTATTCGATACTTTAGTTTTGTTAAGAAATTACTTTGTACTTAAAAGCCATTCAATATATTCGTGTGTTCCATCATTAATATCAAGTTTCACTATCTGAGGCAATTGATAATTATGCTTTAACTTTATCAAAGATACTATTTGATCGTAATAAACACATGCAGCTTTAATCATCAAGCGGAATTCGTGAGCATTTTTGACTTCACCTTCCCATTTATAATAACTTCGAATTTCTTCAATTTGTACACAACCAGCTAATCCTATTGTAATCAAATTTTCTGCTAATATTTTTGCGATTTGTGGATCATTCGTAGTAGTTAAGATAATACAACAATCAGTAGGGTTTGACATAATCTACCTCTACAAACACATTAGGTGTCTCATATAACCTCAGCTTAGAAATATGATAAAATTTATCAGCAAATAGTTTTGGTACAATAAATTCTTTTAAATATAAGACTATATTTTCAGCAGTAGGATTAGCATGAATGTAATATATTTTTTGACCAGTAGTTGCAGCGATTAATTCGCCAAGTTTTGTGTCTTCAGGAGATAAAATAACGTTATGGTCAAAATTATCTTCTATCCAACCATTCATGATTTCTTTTAACTCAGCAAAATCTGCCACCATACCTAATTGATCTAATTGACTTGCAGAAGCTGTAATTTCTAATACATATCTGTGACCATGCAGATATTGACATTTATTTTTGTGCCCCACTACTCTGTGCGCAGCATCAAAATGTATTTTTCTTGTACATTGCATTTCAATTATCCATAAATTCTAGTGAAGATTGGTAGCGATCAATTTTATTAGATATAATGTCATAATATAATTTCTCTGATTTATGATCTTGTAACTCACATTTTAGGCGTTCAAGTTCTGTAATTATTTTATTTTTGTTATATTCTTTCAAATCTAGTACAAAATCACTTAATATTTCCAAGGAATTATTACTAATACGTGCTATTCCACCATATAAGTAATATCGTACAATATTACTATCTTCAGTATGTATGAGCAATTTACCAACTTTCAAATTAGCAAGTAGAGGTTTATGATTTTGAAGAACACCAATAACACCATGTTCTCCTGGCAATTCTACTAAATTTGCCATCGCAGAAAACACTGTTTCTGAAGGTAATATAATTTTTACAGAAAACAAAGGACTGTTATACATAAAATCGCCCACATCTCATTCAATTTGAAAAATTATTTTAAACTTAAACTAAAAGCTGACAAAAAACAAGGAAATCTAATTATCCTAATATCACATTGGTAGCTGACCCTTGGTTATGACTCAACTTAATAAAATAATAAAAAAGAATTACTATAATCGCAGTAATAAATTTAAATCATACACTACCCCCCTCTATTATCGTTGATATTGTGTCTGTTGTAATTATATCAGCTAATTATAACGCAAATATCATTACTATATCACAATAATTTGAGCAAAATGGTACTTTATAAAACATAAAAAAATTAATGTTGAATTATTTTGCTTTTGATATCAGAATGTATATCTACTATTTAGCTATATGCTATTATTGATCATTTCAGAGAATTTCTTATTTCTTCTACCTCAAGCAGTAATATCAATTTTTCATCAAGCAATTTCTGCTTATCCTGTAAAGCTTGAGTAAGCCTTAAGAACTTATTATTATCTTTATTATATAAATCAGATTCTAGCAAATCTTTTTCTATATTTTTTATTTCGTGTTCAATTTGTTCCATTTCACGTGGTAAACATTCAAGAAGTCTTGTATATTTATAACTTAACTTATTACTGATAGCTGGTTTAGTGACATCAATTTGAGTTTTTTTAGATTTTGCTACAACTGCAATATGATTATTTTGGTTATTATGATATTTGAGATAATCCTTATATCCTCCATAAAGGTCTACAATTTTTTGCTCGGAGAATATTAATGTACGAGTAACTAATTGCTCTAAGAAATCACGATCGTGACTAACAACAATCAAGGTTCCTGTATAATGAGCTAAAATTTCTAATAA
Source organism: Rickettsiaceae bacterium (assembly GCA_024236375.1). Lineage (GTDB taxonomy): Bacteria > Pseudomonadota > Alphaproteobacteria > Rickettsiales > Rickettsiaceae > Megaera_A. Next base: position 80,647 of record JACKKP010000005.1, read on the forward strand.
CATTTCAAGTGAATCTAGATCTAAGTCATTAGTAGGTTCATCTAGCACCATAAAATTGCCGGTATTAATTAAGGCTTTCGCAAGCAATAATCGATGCCTTTCACCTCCTGATAACGTTAAAACTTTATCATTTAATATTTTGGGATCAAACATAAATTGTTTTAAATAAGCCGCAACATGCATAGACTTATCTTTAATTTGAACATGATCACCACCTCCCGGGCAAAGTGTTTGTTTCAGAGTGATGTTGGGATTTAATTCTGATCTATGTTGATCAAAATATGTAATATCTAAATTTGTTCCATGACGCACTTTTCCAGTTTGAGGCTCAATTTCTTTAGTTAGTAACTTGATAAAAGTAGATTTACCTACACCATTAGGTCCTATAACACCAATTTTTTCCCCTTTTTTTACGCGAAAACTAAATGCATCAAATAAGGTTTTTCCTGGAAAGTTATAAGAAATATTTTCAGCTTCGATAATAAACTGACTTTTTTTTGCTTCTTCCTGTAATTTTATATTTAGCTTCTGTTTAGCATTATTTAAATAACTTTGGTGGCTCTTGTGAAGCTCTCTAAGACGGTATAAATTTGCCAAACGTTGCTGATTTCGTTTACGACGCGCTGTTACTCCAGTGCTCAACCAACCTTGTTCTGCTTCAAGTTTACGTCCTAACTTCCTAAGCTGCGCTTCCTCCTCAGCAATAATGTCTTCTCGCCATTGATCGTAATGTTTAAATCCCCTCTCAGATTTTCGAAGAATGCCCCGATCAATCCACCACACCTTATTGCTAATATTTTCTTGAAAAGTTCGATCATGACTAATACATATCAAAGCACCAGAATAATTAGATAAATACCCTTCTAACCATTCAATTGTTTTGATATCTAAATGGTTAGTAGGTTCATCTAATAGCAATATTTCAGGATCTTGAATTAGAGAACGCGCCAAATAAACTCTACGTAATTGCCCCCCTGAACATTCACTTAACTTCATATAGCCATTAATTTGCAAAGGAGTAAATAATATATCTGCTTTATATTTATTTTCTTCAATATTACCCTCAAAATCTTTTAACACAAAATCATAAATCAACTCATCACCTAGAGTTTGCATATCTTGCTTTAAATAGCCTATCTGCACTGTAGGATCCTGAAATAACTCCCCTGAATCTATTGCATATTCCCCTATAATCACTTTCATCAAACTTGACTTACCACAACCATTTCTGCCAACCAAACATATCCTATCACCTGGCATAATATGCAAATTAATATCAGTCAAAATATGTTTATCTGCAAAGCTCAAATTCATTGCTTTCAAATAAAATAATGGATACATAAGAGATAATATTTAATTATAATTAAACCAGACTTTCCCTAGCTAAAGCCTAAAGATTAGATAAATATAGACCTATATTTGATAGTTAAAATAATATCATAAGAGTAAATAATAAAGCTGTTAGCAACATAAATATTACTGCAATTGCTGTTTGCTGATTATGAAATTCTCCAAAAAATTTTCTACATTGTAACCCTATATTACTGAGTAAGATTGTCTCTTCAGAAGAGGCTAAATTTATTTTAGTTTTATATTTGTGCAAACTAAAGATTATATTACCTAATAATTCTAACAAAGATATAGGTTTTGTTATAAAACGTCTATATCTTACTACAAAAGCCAGAAATATAGATGATAAGATAATTATTATCTGTTTAAGTGAATTACCGTTATATAAGGTACTTGCTATACCCAACATTCTACCCCCAAATACAAGGCAGAGAATAGTAATCAAACATATTACAACTATCATAAGTTGAGCTGAAAAATTAATATTATAGTCAGAGATAGATAATTTTTTTTCGTAAAACAATTTTTTCCAAGGAAAAGCAAAACCTATAATAAAGATTGAGAAAGACATTAACCACAAAACGAGACGATCAGATTCAAAATACCTTGAAATCATATCTTTTAATGTAAATGAAAAAGTGCCAGGCACAGCAAGTAGCGCCACTAAACCAGTAATGAACCCACTGATAGAAATTAAACTTGTCTTAGTCGCATTAATTAATAAAGAACAGGCAAGTGACATTACTAAAATCGCTAAAATACTGATGAACAAATAATATATTGCAAAATCATGTAATTCAGAATTTGAAGTACTGAATGCAATCAGCATAACTCCCATAGAAATAATCGAAAAATAACATAATATACGCATATTATCTTTTTCAATTATTACCTTAATAGACGCATAAATGATCATGATAATACCAGCATATTTCAGTAATTCACATCCAGCAAATAGTTTAAATATTAGCATAATAGAGAGTTTAGTAGTAAAAGATATTAGATATACAAATCCTGAAGAAGTAGCAGTGGGGTAATAATTAATCATCCAACCACTAAATGGAAAAATAGCTACATTTATTAATAAGCCACTTAACCCAATCAGTAATATAGTGATTGAATATTGAGTCTGACGAAATATTTCACCAATCTGTATTATTTCAAATGATTGTGAGATCAAAAAAATATGAATGATGGTTATTAATATCATATTACTACTTAGTAAATGAGTAATAAAGTATTTCTTCGCTGACAAAAATGACTCTTTACGCCCACCCATAAATATTATTATCGTAGCAAAAACTACCATCAATTCTAATGCAACAAACATTGATATAAAATCAGCCGCTAAAACACAAGTAATGGTACAAGCACCATATAAACTGCCACAAATCATTTCATAATATCTATTATTAGCTATTGAATTTATATTGGCTGCAAATAATGCAATTAAAAATGCAATACTGATAATTTTATTGGGTATTGAACCCGAATATGAGACAGCTATACCAAATAATCGAAATGTATTTTCTGTCGGCAAATAATATAGAATATAACCACTAATGATCATAGTAATAATTATAATTATATTACAAATTACTATAGATTTTCTAATAAATAGAAGTACAAAAGCTGCCAATAAAATAATTGATACAGGGTGGTAAACAAAATAATTATATGTATTGATCATATAAATAATAAAAATTTTCTAATTACTTTTTGTATAAAAATAAAACCTACCACTCCCAAAGTGCACAATCCTATGCTCAACAACATAAAATGTGGTAGATTTTTTTCAGTATTTAAACGAGAATTAATGATTGTGCTTCGGCTATAATCATCCGCTATTTTATCAAAATAAGGTTTTAATTTTATATCAGATATAAAATTATTACTCACAGGTTTATAGACAAAAACTAATAGCTTTGTCATATATAAAGCAGAAAAAATTGAGCTAATTACTAAGATACTGATTGCAAATAAATTTCTTTCTTCCATAGCAGCTAATAATATATACCATTTACTTACGAAGCCCGCTAATGGCGGCATACCTATTAAAGAAAAAACCGCAATCAATAATACACAACTCGTTTTTGGCATTAATTTATTCAGGCCAATAAGTTCATCAATTCTATAGGCAGTTTTAATACTATACATATTACCTGCTGTGTAAAAGAGACATATTTTAGTAAAAGAATGAGAAACCATATGTAATACTGCTCCGATCATACCTTTAGGGGTGAATAAAAACGCACTCAGCAAAGCAATAGCTAATTGATTAATTGTAGAATATGCTAACACCATTTTAATGTTAGTATATCCAATCGCTTTAAAAGAGCTATATATAATGGTAATTATAGGTAGAAATAACATCCAGTTATTATCAGCAAATAGAGAATGTAAGTAATTAATACCAAATACATACATGATTATTTTATAGATACAAAATAATCCTGTTTTAACCACAACTACCGCATGTAATATAGCACTGACCGGATAAGGCGCCACCATTGCAGCTGGCAGCCAAGAATGTAAAGGATACATAGAAGCTTTAGCACAACCAAATATTAACATTAAGAATAGAATTTTTGCATAAAAATTATCAAAATATTGTCCAATAAAACCTCCAGGCATAAAGTCACCATGCCCGACAAATTCATAGATAATTAAAACTGCAGGTAAGAATAATACCAAGCTACTAATCACTAATATTTTTACATATTGTCTTAAACCTTCAAAACAATTATTATTAGGAAAATGTACAATCAAAGGCATTGTTGCAAGTGTCAATAACTCATAACAACAAAACATGGTAAATAAATTACCCGAGATCGCAATAAGACTACCAAGAATAATACAAGCATTCATAAAAAATAGAAATCTATTACTATCATGCATGTTATTGATATTTAAAAATTTGATAGTATAGAGCAAAGAACATAACCATAATACAGCAAGCAAGGTTAAAAATACTAGTCCTAAACCTTCAGTAGAAAAATTTATTGAATAAATGCCAAATGAAAAAAACTTGATATGAAACGTATAACCCGACAAAAATAAATAATCTAATAATATAACGTTTAGTAAAAATACAATAGTAATAATGAATAAAAAAATACTTCTCTCATTACTATCTTCTTTACTAATAAAAGGTGTAAGTAAGTTTAATAAACCAATGATGATTGGGGTAAATAAAATTAGATTTGTACCAAAATATTGCATTGTCAATTAGCTTCCCCCTAAAATATTACCAATGTAAAATATACTTATAATTTGAAGCGTCACTAGTACAATTAAACCACTGAGACCATGGTTTATTTTAATAGTATGTCCATCATGATCTAAGAGAAAGAAAAATTTTGCCAATTTGAAATTATATAAAATAGATAATACACTACCTATTATTGCTACAATGAATTCTTTATATAACCCAGAAGTAAGTAATATATTAAACATCTTGATTTTAATAAAAAACACTATACTAATTGGTAAACCTGTAGAAAATATCAACGACATACCTACTAAAAATTTAAACAACCCACTGGAGTTTAACTTTACTGCCTGACCAAAACTTAAGTTGGTTATTTTAGTTTGCATATGTCCTACGATAGTAAACCAAGTAGCTTTGCTTAAGGCATCTGCTAATGCGATATAAATTACAACTTCATACGCACCTACAGTAAACATCAATAATATATAACCAATTTGAGTCGTAGCAGAATACACTATGACTTCTTTTACATTGGTACTACTCAAAGCAAGTAAACCACCAACTATAATACTGATAATGGCTAAAGGCCTTAACATATTCAAAAATATAATATTATCAGAAGGATTGATCTCAAAAATTACCCAGCTAAAACGCGTAATAAGATATATACTAAATATAGTACCGATCGTTGCAATATAAGTAAGAATAATAGGTGAAGCAGCATTATAAGCACGTCGCATCCAAAAATGCATAGGAAAGAAACCAAATTTTAGTAAAATTCCAATTATAATAAAAGCTAATGCATAATAATTAATTGAGCTAAATAAATTATCTGCACTCTGCTGTGCATTAATTCTAGTGATTTCAGTGATATTTAAATAACCAGTTTTTGCAAATAAAAATCCTATACCAATTAAAATTAATGTTGCCCCAATAGTGCCCAGCATCAAATAATCAAAAGCACCAATTAAACTTGAACGATTTTGTGCAATTGATATCAGCACATAAGTAGCTAAAGATGAAATTTCAATAAATACATATAAATTAAATAAATCATTAGTACTCACAACACCTAAATAACCAGTATGTGCGAATAAAAGTAACGAATAAAAAAGATTAATATACTTCTCTGATATTTGATTTAACACTAATGCTTTAGTCAAATAACGACCAAATAATAAATAAAATAATAAGACTAGATTGAAAAAGATAATTATTGGTTGATTTAATAAATCTATTTTATATTCTATTCCAGCTTGTGCAGGCCAATTCCCAATTTGATATAAAGTATCTCCTATAACAAATTGATATGAATAAATCGATAATATAGAGTTTATTAAAATAGCAAATAACGCTAAAAAATAAGACCAATTACTACTAAAACTCAAAGTAGCCAAAATAGCGCCCACAAAAGGAATTAAAATTTGCAATACTGGAAAATGCACTAATAGATTCATTGCAAATAATCCTCTTCCTGTATTTGAGCTAAAATTTCTTGCTCAGATATAGTACCATATTGTTTATTTATTTCTTTAATCAAAGCAAATCCTACTGCCATAGTTGCAAAACCGACTACTATTGCTGTCAACATTAACACATGTGGCAATGGATTAGAAAAAATATGGCTACAATTTTTTAAGTTCATACATATATCAATGGGTACTATACCTTGATTTACTTTACCCAGTGCAATATAAAATATTAAAACTGAACTTTGAAATATACCAAGTCCAATTATTTTTTTAATATAATTATCACTTGTTATCATCACAAACAGACCACTGGTTAATATAAAAATTGCACAAATGAATATATATTGTTGCATAATAATTTTAACTTAGTTGAATATATATTAGAGCCAGTACAGATGACACTGTAATACCCACGCCGATTTCAATTAAAAAAATTCCTAAATGCTGAGCTAAAATTTGATTTTGGGCTAAAGCATAATAATCTAGATAATTATAATTAAATAACAAAGATATTATTCCTGTAAAAAAATAAATTGCGACACCTACAACACTAGCTAAAATTAGCATTTCTATAGAGTACAACTCAAGAAATTTCTGCCGACCATATAAAATCTCAAAACCAATTAGGCCAGTAGCAAAAATCGCCCCAGCCTGAAATCCTCCACCAGGTGATACTTCGCCATTTAATTGAATATATATCGCATATAATATGACATATGGTAATATAGTTTTTAAAATTGTTTTAACGATCAAGTGATCTCTTAACATCAGTTTTTTCGTCCTTTCTGAAAGTTATTAAAATTACTGCTAGACCCGCAATCAAAATTACAGTTGTTTCACCTAAAGTATCGAATCCTCTATAACTTGCTAATATTGCTGCTACAAAAGAAGGTATTTGTATATCAGTAGCATTATTCTTAAAATAATATTGAGCACTTCCTGTTTGCAAAGGATTATTTACTTCACCAAATAAAGGTAAATCAAGACAAATAAAAGATAAAATTACTACAAATAAACTACACAAAATAATAGCAAAAATAAGTTTTTTACGGCTCGGACTTGCGCACTCCTCTCCTGTACTCTTTATCATATTTAATATTACACATCCCGATAAAGCGCTACCTAGAGCAACTTCAGTCATAGTGACATCAGCAGCATCCATTACTAAATAACAAGCTCCAATTAATAGGCTAAAACATGACATTAATATCGCCAACACAACTAAATTATTACTTCTCATGATTTGGATACAAATTGTACATAAACATATACATATCAGAATTAATAACCCCTCTGTAACCCAAAAATCTGTTTGAAAAGCGAGCCCAAAAAAATCTACCATTTATTTAATTCTCCCTTCACAGTCAATTTTAGATTTAATAGAAGAATTAGCAATTCCATAAGTCGACAAAGGACTTACAATAAAAATTAATATACCTATAAAAATTAATTTAAAAAATGATGTGTAATTATCTTGCATAAGGGCTAAACCAATAATGCAAAATGGAATACCACAACAATCTATCATACCAGTAGCATGTAATTTATTATAGAAACCTGGCAAACGGTAAATAGCAATTAACCCAGATAATAGGAAAAATATTCCAATAAAAATCAACAACCAACCAATATAAATCATTTAAATATCCAGATTATAGGTTTTTATAAGAAATTATATCACTTCACTTATTAGTGCAAGTAAATAAATCATATATAGCTTTTTATACAATAATTAAGTATGTGAGGAAATTATAGAATGTTCCACATAGGGGCTATAAGCCGTAAATTAACAATCAAATCCAGTGGTTATAATAATATTATATCAGGCTATGCGAGTGTGTTTCAGGTAGTCGATAACCATAATGATATTATTTCCTTTGGAGCATTTAAAACTTCAATGAATAACTCTGTTAAACTACTTTGGCAACATGAGATCACTAAACCAATTGGTATGGTGACCTTAATGAAAGAAGATCAATATGGCTTAAAAATTGAAGCTGAAATTAATATTAATATTAAAGAAGGTTCAGATGCAACGCACCTAATCAGACAAGGTGCTGTTTCTGGCCTGAGTATTGGCTTTGATATTAAAGAATACAACTATAATCAAGATGGCTACCGCGTTATTACTGATTTGAATCTGATGGAAGTAAGCGTTGTCACTTTTCCTGCTAATAATATGGCAACTATAAGTCAAATCAAAAGTTATGATTACGAATATCAAAAAGCAATCAATAACTTAGAACAATTAATAATTCAACTATCAAATTTATAATAAAATATAATGAATACAAATACTGATAAAATCCAAGAACTATCATCTAACATCAAAAGTTTTATGAACAAAGAGAGTCATAATAGTAAAAAAATTGCTAATCTAGAAAATATAATAAATAAAATGCAAAACCATATACCAGATACTCCAATATGTAATTTATCTTCTAATCTAGAAAATAAAAATTTTCATAATTTCATTAGAAATGGAGAGATAAATAATTTAGTCACAAAATCCTTAAGCACAGATCCTGACGAAGCTGGTGTAATATTGACACCTCAATTAAGCCGACAAATTATTAATTCTATCACTAGCCATTCTATAATGAGACAAATTGCCTCGGTAGAAAATATATCATCTAAATCTCTAGATATAATTAGCGAAAATGGTACATTTAGCGCTGGCTGGGTATCAGAAAACGCTGAAAGAAATACAACGGATACACCTAAATTAGTCAAATTATCGATTCATACGCACGAAATTTATGCTCAGCCCAAAGCAACTAGAACATTAATTAATGACTCAGAAATAAACATAGAAAATTGGCTAATTTCCAGATTATCAGATAGTTTTACTCGCATTGAAAATAGTGCTTTTATTAACGGCGATGGTGATAATAAACCATTTGGTTTACTTACAAATAATCAAATAGACAATATTGGATTAGCCGATAATGACATTAAACCATTTGACCTGCTAAATGCAATGAATGCGGTTGGCGAAGAATATCAACATAATATTAGCTTCTTAATGAACCGCCAAACTTTATCTATAATTCAAACTATGAAAGATGAAACTGGTAGATTTATTTGGCAACAATCAATGACCGATTCTGTAAAACAAACCATTTTCGGAGCGCCAGTACATATTTGTGCTGAAATGCCAAATATTAAAGAAGATAAAGTAGCAATTGCTGTAGGTGATTTTAAATCAGCGTATAAAATTGTTGACAGAACTGGGATCAATATTTTAAGAGATCCTTATACTGACAAACCATTTGTAAGATTTTACGCAGTTAAACGTGTAGGTGGAGCTGTAGTCGATCCTAAAGCAGTCAAATTTATTAAATTTTAATTGGACTTTATAAGATTTATCAATGCTCAAACATTGATAAATCTTATAACACTAAGAATTCACTCCAAATATTGTACAAAAGATGAAAATCTCCTACGAAATTAAGCAAAATAAATCTAATATTTTTGAATTATCTTATATCAAAGATTTCCTTAAAATTACTCATGATTATGAAGATATGCTGCTTGCGAATTTACTAAATACTTCAATTTCTTATGCTGAAAAATTGCTCAGAATATGTATCACTAGCTCAACGATAAAAGCTAATATTGAAGAGAGTCATAAAAATATTATTTTAAAATATCCAAGCATAAATAGTATTTTATCAATCATTTTAAAAACAAAAGAAATGATAGAAGAAGATATTACAGAAAATTTTGGCACAGCAGATTATCAAATAAATAAAATTACTTTAGCGGATCAGTTTGTAGGACAAAATATATGCTTTAATTACCAAACTGGCTTTGCTCCTGATAATATTCCACCTCAAATTAAACAAGCAATTTTACTACATTTAGCAAAAACTTATGAGCAACCAGCTAATACTAGTCTGATTGATAAGCAAATAAAAGAGCTATTAATACCATATCGGATAATTAAAATTTGAGATTATATGATGTGCTTTAAACATAAAATTACCTTATTAGAAAATAAATCTGTGAGTGAGCTTGAAGCAAATTGGCAAGAAGTACGGCAAATTTATGCAAATATAAAACCATTATGCGACACTAGGTTAGTAACATTAGAAAATGTAGAATTTGGAAGCATAATCAGCGCAGAATATTATGATTTTTATATAAGATACACGCAAGATATTAATATTTATATGCGTCTATCATTTCGTCAGAATATTTTTGAGATTAAGCGTATTATTAATCATAATTTTTCTAATAAATTTCTCTCAATAATCGCCCTTCAAATCCAGTAGAATTCTTATGTCTTTGACTTTTATACATGACTTCCAAAAAACCATATATAACACTCTGATACTTGAACAAAAACTAACCAATTTAATCAATAAAATCTATATAGGACCAGCATTAAATGTCAAAGCACCTTTTATTACAGTGCATTTCAATAAGCTTGAAGATATATCTCAATTTCAAAGAATAATTTATAATATAGAGTTTATAATCTCTGTTTATATTCAAGAAACCTACTATTATCAATTAAGTAATATAGCTGATATAGTTATTGATAACATTCTAAAAATACGTCATCTATCAGTAAATTGCCAAGTCATAGGCATCAAACTAAGTACAATTAATTTTATTGATGCAAGAGATTCCGCTATACACAAAGCGGATATTCATTTTAAATCCTCTATAGCTAAAAAGTAAAATGACAATACATAATATTATCTTACCAACAGACATTTCTGCTTTTATTACAGGTATCTCTGAATTTTCTACTTCACGTATCATGACAAAATCGGGTCTTGAAATTTGCTCTTCTGATCAGCAAATAGTTCGTAGATGTTATTGTCTTAGCGAATGTAAAATATCAATAGATAGTTTTGAGCATTTCAATAATTTTTTTCTAGGACGTAATGGTAGTAGATATGGTTTTTTACTTAAAGATCATTTTGATTATAAAGCAGAAAAACAAATTTTATCATTCAAAAATAATAAATTGCTTTTACAAAAAACCTATCCAGATTTATGTAATCCTTATGTTAGAACTATTAAGTACCCTATAATTGAAACATTAATATTATATTTAGATAATACGCGCTACTATAATTTCACTATTGATAATAATGCAGAAATTACTGTTAACGGAGAATTAAATCCGGATAAAATATTCACAGCAACTTTTGAGTTTTTGATTCCAGTACGTTTCAAACAAGATACTTATAAATATAAGTTGTGTAATGACGGAACTATTATTTTATATGATATTGAAATACAAGAAATAATTATATGAGTATTTGTTTTTTATTTGAAATTGCTACACGTGATGGTAAAACTTTTTTTCTTACATCAAGTGATACTGAAAAAAATATTAAGGATAAAAAATATTATCCTTATTGCGGCTTGAATCTCCTTCATGTTAAAGCGAATGATTCGGGCGATAATATTGCAGTTATTTCGGGCATTTATCATGCTTCAGCTATTAAAAAAACTGATGATTTGACTGATGCGACAATTACTATACTTCAGTTAGTGAACAATAATTTGCGTATAGTAGGTAATTTACTTTGTACTTTTTTTTCAAAACAAGATTTAGAATTCAGGTTTTTTTGTAATTCTGAGATAATTAAATATAAGCAATCTTTACTTCAATTGTTTAGCAACACATGTCGTGCAAGTTTTGGTGATAATAAGTGCAAAATTAATCCCTCAGATTTTACACTCAAAGCACAAATCTTAGAATTTGAAAATAATAGAATAAAATATCAATCGCAGACTTACAGTAATATTTCCTTTACCGGTGGACAAGCAATATTATTAGGAAATAACTCTGCTGTTGAATATTCTACTAAAATCATAAGTCATTTAGAAAATATAATAGATATAAATCTGCCTCAACACATTGATCCATTAATATATAACCAACTATTACTAATTCCTTCGTGTGATAAAAAATACAGAACTTGTTGCTATTCTTTTAATAATCAAGTAAATTTTAGGGGGGAACCACACATACCAAACATTAATATAATTAAAAATTGATAAATTAGATAATGATTTCATATTTTCTATCGGGTTTTTTCAGCATGTTTATAATTGACTCTAAGACTAAAAAATATAGAAATTTTTGCCTACAATATGATATGCAAAAAGTATTTGAAGATATGGAAAAATCATATGCAAATATTAGAGAATAAATATGAAAGAACGAAAAAAATTTTTTGTTAATAACAGATTAAATAAGGGTTATAAAAAAAGATTTAATTCAGAAGTATCAGATGTTGAAGCTTTTAAGAAAAATAATCTGCACTTACTTCCACCAATTGAAATAATTGAACAATATGAAAGTTACTATCCAGGGACATTCAAAAAGCTAATGGAAATGACACAAAAGGAACAGCAAAATCGTCACGAACTTGCAGCTTTAGAAATTAAGCAAAATGCTAAAATGGCTTTTTATGGTCGTATAACTGGAATTTTATATATTATTATTATAGCCTTATGCGTTGCTGTTTTGGCTTTGACAGATCATTCGATATTAGCAGCATTATTTACCTTGATTGCATTTTCTTGTTTATATTTGTTAGCTTATTATTTCAGAAATAACTTATACCCAATCCACAATCACAGGAAAAAATTTCGTGCTACGAAATCCAATATAAATGAACCATCTTCATAATATTATAATTTTTATATTCTACATATAGACATAGTAATTATGTCTATTATATTTTGCATTCAAAGACGTTGGGACAATAACATATTAAAATGCTCATTGCGTTTTAGTTTTGTGCTGCGTTTCTATAGCATTGTGTCTTTTATAACTACAAATAGATTGATTTTAATATCTAATCTTTATTATATAGATGCTATAAGCACTAATAGTAATTATATTAGATTATTATAATTTGTTATTTATTATGACGACACCAACTGAAACTACTCTAGATAACACTACTAATATTCAAAAACAAGCTTTTGCTGCTTATAATAATATAGAAGAACAAGGAGGCTTTTTTTCTTATTACACAACAATCGCTGATAGAGCAAATTCTATAGCAGAACAACTCAAGCAAAAGCGACAAAAACTTTATGAAGATATACAAGGTTATTTTATGTCATTGCAAACAGTACAATTTGGCATGAATACCGCAAAAAAAATACATAATTCTTCTTTATATCAAGTCACTACTGATAAAACTACCGAAGCAATAAACACGATATTAAATTCTACCTTATTTAAACTGGCAACTAGCCGCTTAGTCCTTAGAAGCATTACAGCTATACTAATCATTGCTACAAGTGGTCCTATTGTAGCGACAATAGGATTGGCTACAATGGGTTTAGGAGTTGCGGTTGATACTTTTCAATTAGGTGCTACTAGACGTTTAAAACATGAACATTCTAAAGTGTTACAATATTTAAATCTACGTGCAAAGCAAGATTTCATGTTGAATAATATAGCGCCAGATTTAAAAAAAATACTAGCTAATCAATTAATACAAGTTGATCCTCGTCCTATAATAAAAAATGAAGCACATCACAAAATTTCTGGTATTAATTGGAGTATTATTAGTTCTGCTGGCAAAGCCATATTAAAAACAGGAAGAGGTATAATCAATAGCAGTTTAAAGTTAATGACCTCCAGTGTAAATGTAGTGGAAGCTGCATCACTTGCATCTGGCTTTTTCTTTTTCCTTCTAGAGTTACGGCAACAAAAAAGTATATCCGTATTTAATAATAACTTGCGTGATTCAATTAATCAATATTGCCAAAACCCACAAGCACCAATTTATAAAGATCGAATGCAACTAGATCAATTAACACGTGCTCAAAGAGTGCAATCTTTGGCACTAGAACGCACTATATGCGATATAGAAGTGATGCGTTTTCAAAAGCAATTAGCAACAGGCAATTTAGATGAAATACAGAAAGTAAAGATTCAAGGACAAATAATTAAGCGGTATCAAGAGAATTTAGCAAGAGTTGAGAATATGGTTAAAGAGGTCAGAAATTCTCGTGGCATAACTGCTAATATTATGATGATAGGCGAGAATTTTACCGAGGCTCATAATCCATTCAGTAAATACAACGATATAAGTACTGTAAAAAAATCTTTAAGAAAACCTTCAGAACTTAGTAGACTTACTAAAATTATCCAAGATAATCAGAAAAATCTATTAACAAAAGTACAAATATCACGTCAAAAACAAATGGGAACATATGTATCTCAATTGCAGACAAAAAAAACAGCTAAGTCAAATAAAATCAATACACGTTAATCTTGATATTAATAAGCTACACACCATAATCATTCAAGTTGAATGATTATATAGTTAACTATATTTATCAATGATGCTAATTATATTTAGTTTGATATTATCTTTTTGGTCCATAGGTATATTGTTTAGTTGGGCTAAATGAGCTTGTCCACCACCCTGCCCTCCAATCTTTTCAATCAGTTCCTTAACTATAGCTTGCGCATTTATTTTCTCAATTAAGTTTTTTGATATAGCAATAGATAAGGATAATTTTCCCTGATAGATAAAACTATAAACTAATAATAAATTAGGAATTTTTTTAGTAATATTATCACAAGCAACTCTAAAAATTTTAGGATCAATATCTAGATCAACAAACTTATAAAGTAAGTCTATACCGGATATGTTCTCTTTGTGCTCTTGAAAGTAAGCTGTAGAAAAGGTTAATTGCGATAATTGAATATTTTCTAATTGAGCTATTAATTGTTTATTCTGCTCAGTTAAATTATCAATTTTATTGATAATTTCACCACGTGTCACTTTAAATTTTGTTGATAATTCTTCTAATAACTTGTCACACGCCACAAATTCTTCAAAAGCAAATTCTCCACATATTGCTTCAATTCTTCTAATACCTGCAGCAATTCCTATTTCGTTAATAATTTTAAATATACCAATATTACCAGTACGTGTTACGTGAGTTCCTCCACATAATTCCATAGAAAATTCGCTGCAATCACCTTGACCTAACGTCACTACTCTCACTTCATTTTCATATTTTTCACCAAATAATGCCATTGCACCTTTTTTGCTTGCATCCTCATAATGCATAATCTCAGTGGTGACATCAGAGTTGTGAGTAATAATACGATTGACTTCTTTTTCAATTTGGTAAATCTCTGAAGCAGACAAAGATTTTGGATGACTAAAATCAAAACGTAATTTATTAGGTAACACTAAAGACCCTTTTTGGGTCACATGCTCACCTAAAATTTTGCGCAATACTGCATGTAATATATGCGTTGCTGTATGATGAATACGTAAATTATCTCGATGTCGCTGATCAATATTTAATGATAATACTTCATCTAATTTAACTGATCCTTCTTCAAGAGTACATATATGCGCGATTATTTTTCCTAAATACCTTAGAGTGTCTTTAATAATTATCTTACAATTATTACTAAATGCGATCCCAATATCACCAATTTGGCCTCCTGACTCACCATAAAAAGGTGTTTGGTGAGTAATGAGAATAAATTCAGCTCCTACTTGTGCAATTTCCTTATATTCTCTATTATCTTGCAATAACGCCACTACTTTTGCTTCTGCTGATTCCAAACTATAACCCAAAAACTCTGTGGGGCCATATTTACTTAATATATCAAACCATATAGAATCATTTTTAGCATCTGAGGTACCAGACCATAATTTGCGAGCGCGTTCTTTTTGTAAATTCATTTGCGCATTAAATTCATCTAGATCAACTTTTATTTGCTGCTTTTTTAATATGTCCTCGGTTAAGTCTAATGGAAAACCATATGTATCATAAAGTTTAAATGCTGTTTCGCCGGACATTTGGCCACCTTTGGGAATATTTTTTGCCTCAGCGTGCAGTAATTTTAAGCCCTTATCCAGCGTTATGCGAAATTTTTCTTCTTCTTGCAATAACACATTTGAAATTAGACTTTGTGCTCTTATTAATTCTGGGTAAGTGTGCCCAAATAAATCTATTAATTGTGGTAATAATTTGTACATTACCGGTTCTTTTGCGCCAAGCTGATTAATATGGCGCATACTACGACGCATAATTCTTCTTAGAACATAACCTCTGCCTTCATTAGAAGGCATTACTCCATCAGCTATCAAAAATGCGCAGGATCGTAAGTGGTCAGCTATAACTCTATAGGAAATTAATGCTTCGTCTTCTGCTGGGACTTTGATAATTGACTCAGCATCAGCAATTAATTCTCTAAAAATATCTGTGTCATAATTATTATGTACATTTTGCATAACAGCAGTAATACGCTCTAACCCCATTCCAGTATCAACACTACGTTTTGGTAACAAAATTCTACTACCATCAAGTTTTTGTTCATATTGCATAAAAACTAGATTCCAAATTTCTACGAATCTGTCTCCATCTTGGTCTTTCGTACCTGGAAGAGACCCAAAAATCTTTTCTCCATGATCATAAAATATTTCACTACAAGGGCCACATGGACCACTATCTCCCATTGACCAGAAATTATCATCTGTTTTTATTTTGATTATACGTTCTTCCTGAAATCCAGTAATTTTTTGCCATAAATCAAACGCTTCTTGGTCTTCATGATATACGGTAATATATAATTTATCTGCTGGAATTTGATATTCTTTGACTAGCATTTGCCAAGCAAAATATATTGCTTCTTCTTTGAAATAATCTCCAAAAGAAAAATTACCCAGCATCTCGAAAAAAGTGTGATGTCTTGCAGTATATCCTACATTCTCAAGGTCATTATGTTTGCCGCCTGCCCTGACACATTTTTGTGAAGTAACTGCTCTTTTATATTCTCTTTCTTCAATACCAGTGAACATATCCTTAAATTGTACCATCCCAGCATTAGTAAACATAAGTGTTGGATCATTGCTTGGTACAAGGGGGCTAGAATTAATATGTTGGTGATTATTTTTTTTGAAAAAATCTATAAAATTATTACGTATATGATAAGCAGTAAGATGCGACATAAAACAATATTATTTTTCATATTTAGGAACTATTAGCATATTCATTTTATGGCTAAATTACAATATTTTTATAGAAAATATCTCTTCTGTATTTACACTATAGATTATTGTCTATTTGTTATCTATAAGAATATCTTATAATAATTTGTTAACTCCATTAATATTTCCAATATGCAACGTATAATATCTAAATTAGATTTTTTTATTAACCTATTTAATAATATTCTGCATAATAAAAATATTATGGTGTTCGTAGGCCATGAAGGTATTACAATAACTGCTCTTAAAAAACTTGTTACTATAGAAGAAATTTATCTACCTTATGAGGTCAATAACTTTACTGAGCAATATCAAAAATTTTTAGAAAAATATAAAAATTTTTATACAGCATTCTTAGTGGACACAAAAACTTCTAAAATAAATCGGCATGTGCTGCCAATAGTAAGTTCAATAGTAAAATTGAATCCTGTAGATAAATTTATTAAAGAAAATTACGATCCAAATGATTTGGTTGCATATAATATATACAATATCACTAATCGTGAAAGTGAAATTTGGAATACTTTAATCGCTGCTACAAAATATGAATCACCTTTAACAGAATTAGTAGAATATGTAATTCAATTTCATAAATACCGAGGAATCTATTTATTCGCTCTTGAATCAAGTGCTTTGATTCAAAAAATATTATTGCTTACAAAGAATGAACAATATCAATATCATTTTCAAATTTTTGTAACAATATTACGTCCTAACTTAATTAAAATTATTATCAAACGCAGAAATAATATTTTATATGACTTGAGTTTTCCAACAAAAT
The DNA here is from genome assembly GCA_024236375.1 of Rickettsiaceae bacterium. Taxonomy (GTDB): domain Bacteria; phylum Pseudomonadota; class Alphaproteobacteria; order Rickettsiales; family Rickettsiaceae; genus Megaera_A. The sequence continues at coordinate 98,473 of JACKKP010000005.1, forward strand.
TAGATCGCTCAGACGAATTTCTCAAAGGTACAATTGAGCAATTAATCACCGACCAAGTTTTAGAGTGCAAAGAATATATTACTCGTCATAGTTCTGAAATATGTATTATTTTACTAGTCAATAATAGATTGAAAAATATTATAGAAGTAGATGAAAATTTTTGTAAACCTCATCATGTAATTACACTCACTCCAAATCAATTACAATTACAAATCCCTATAAATGATGATTATTTTCAAGAATCAGTAATACTTAATTTGAGTACAAAATTTAGTTCGCACCTGGCATATAACACGCAACTCAAACAATATAATAAATGCAATTTCATCAATAAGTTATTGTTCAAGCCAATTCTTATTTTAATAATTTATTTATTTATTAAATTACTAGTACTCCACTATGATATCACTCAAGAAAAATCGGCAATATATGATATTAATAATGAATATTATGATATAGCGAAAACTTATAGAGCGATAATCACTCAGTATCCTAAATCATATGATCTTAATAATTTAATTGACCTATATACTATCAGACAATTATTAAACCAAAAGCTTATAGTACCTGATAATTTTATTCAGGCATTTTTTGCGTTAGAAAATAGTAAATCATACATTAGAAATTTTTCTTTAGAAACTTCTTATTTAGATCACGCAAATCTTAATAATAACCAAAGCAAAATTATAATGGAGGTGACTTATATAGTTGATTCAAAGTCAAATGTAGAATTAATGAATTTAATAGATACAGATTTAAAAAGTTTAAAAGATACTTTTTCAGAGCAGCAAATCACTTATGAATTAGAATCAAATGAGGGTTATAAAGTATCTGACACCTATATCGAACCAGTAAAATTTATATTAACTCAATATCCGAAGAAATAAAATGTTAAATAAATTAATAATACATTTAAAAAATATTATTTTCTTCAAGTTGATAATTTATGCATTATCTATAATTGGTCTTTTGTTACTTTTACCTATATTTAAAAATAATTTAACGAAATCTCTTGAACAAAAAGAAAATGCTATTCTAATATTAGATAATATCAAAAATAAATTAGAACTGGTCCAAAATTTTGATAATGAACTTGAAGAAACAATAGCTCAATATAAGCTTTTAACTATAGACAAAATTGATTTAGCCTGCCAAAAAACCAAAACATTCTTAACACAACTCACTGATTTAAATAAACAATATACGCTTCTTGTACCAATCAGCTATACCTTAAGTAACCACTATGAATATAAAGATTATATAACGAGCAATAATCTTACGATTGAATGTAATATAATCGATATAGAATTCACTACTTCTGATAAATTACAATTAGATTTAATACAGCAAGAGATTTATAAAATTGCCCCACATGGATCTGTAATATTAGAACAACATATAGAGGCATTAGATGTGATTACACCATCAATCATACATCAACTAACACATTATTACTCGCCAAATTTACTTAAAATTAAAATAAAATTGATGCTAAGAAATGCTAAATACAAAAAATAGTAAAGAATTTGATACAATAAAGTCTAACAAAATTTTAATAGAGGAATCTATTATAAAACAATATGGAAAATATATACCTTCAGAATTAATAAGTAAGGTATCTAACCTAATCTCTATAGATCATTTCTATAGGCTCAATTTAGTACCTAATATAGAAACTCATATTTTAAATTGTTTAAATAATTTAGGAAAATATGTAGAACATAATACTATTGAGAATAGCGATTTTTCTCAAGCAATGACCTTATTTGTCGCTTCTATAACTGAGTATAAGGAGAATCAAGACGATAATGAAATTTTACAAAAATCACAAGATGTAGTAATAGATAACATTATTAATAATTATTATCCTGAAATAGATGATGATTTATTACACGAGATGAAATTAATATTAACTAAATTAATCAACGAAGTAGGACCTAAAAAAGCTCTAGATTCTGTTAGTATTAATCCGATATCTTTCAAAAATCAAATAATTAATAAGACATTCGACCTTAATAAGAATCCATATCTAAATCTACACCATACACAAGAACAAATAAAAAATACTCATCCTTCTCATAAAAACACTTTAAGCAGGGCAGTACAAATCGCTTCAGTAATCAGTGCTGCACCTATTGCTTCGGTGATAGGCATAGGAGCCACGATAACTACTGGATTAATAGCAGGGCCTTTAATTGCTTTTGGCATAGCAGAAAATATCACAGAAAATAAAGTCATACAAAATCAGCAAATTTCAGATAAAAATACTGGGGTGAATTTAAATTTTACAGAAAAATATATCAGAAAAAAGGCAGATACAATTGATTCAAAAAATGCTATAACACAAAAATATAGTTCTAAAAAATTATCTTCAAAGAAACAAGGAAATAGTTTAAATATATAAGGAATTTTGAAAAATGATAGATCAGCTTAGTATATAAATGCAGAATATTTTGAGATTTAAAGATAAATTTAATTATTTGCTTTTTGCACTTCTTGTTTGCGGGATTATATATAATATTTTCTATTTATATATAGGTTTTACGACTGATAATTTAAGCTTGATGATTAGGCATTTACTTGTTACTTTAACTATTACCTTAGTTATTGTGTTAATGTTTTTAGCAGAGTTAGTACCTAATTTATCATATTTTTTCTTTGGCTCTAAACAAAAAGTTCCTAAACTTAAAAGACGTATAGTACTTTCTTTCACCCTTGGTGCAGCATTACCATCTATCTTAATTGCTATATTCGGTGCCTATTTTTTCAGTATTGGTATCGAAGCATGGTTTGACAAAAAAATTATTAAAATATTAAATCAATCAGTAAGTGTTGGCACATCCTATATTTCTGAGCATAAATTGCAATTACGAGAGACTGCTATATCAGTAGCAAATGATCTCAATTCTATGTATTATGATTTAGTAAATGACAGTCAAGTATTTGATAGAGTTTTAAATGCGCAGTCACGTTTACGTGCCTTTGATGAGGCTATAGTATTTCAAAAAAGCTCTAATACTGTTTTAGCTCAAACTGCGTTAAGTTTTTCTTTATCGTTCATTCCAATCCAACCAAATCTAATAGAACGTGCTCGTAGCGGAGACATAGTGGAGATAGACTCAGGAAACACCAAAATCAGAGTATTGTTAAAATTAGAAGATTTTGATGATACATTTTTACTAATAGGTAGATTAGTAGATCCACAAATTATTAATCACATACACGAAGTGAATGGCGCAGTAGCAGAATATAATTCTCTTAAAAAACATATTACAGCACTGCAAGAAAAATTTTCTTTGATATTTATTATATTAAGTGCGTTGTTACTAATATCAGCGGTCATTTGGGGCAGAAAATTTGCTAAGAAAATAGTCCAACCAATCACTGAATTAATAAAAGCTGCAGAAAGAGTTAAAAATGGCGATTTAACAGCTCAAGTACCTCTAGAGAGCTTAAAAAAAGATGAAATCCGAGTTCTATCTTCGGCTTTTAACAGAATGGTTAATCAGTTGGACGTTCAGCAAAAAGAATTAGGTGCAGCACAACGTGCGATGGCATGGTCAGATGTTGCACGCAGAGTAGCTCATGAAATTAAAAATCCTTTAACCCCAATACAACTATCTGCTGAAAGGATATTAACCAAATATAGCGTTGAAATAGAAGATAAAGTATCTTTTTCTAAATATGTTAATAATATAATAAAACATTCAAATGATATCAAAAATATTGTGTCAGAATTTGTAGAATTTGCAAGGTTACCTGCACCTAATTTTAAACGCCATGAATTATATTCACTAATAAAAGATTTAGTAGATTCGCGCAGACTGATTAATCATAATATTAACTATATTTTTGACGCAAATGTCAATCAATGCTATATGGTATGCGACATAGCACAAATTAATAGAGTATTAGTTAACTTATTATTAAATGCTGAAGAATCTTTAGCAGCAAGAGCTAACGATAAGATTATAATATTAAAATTAAAAGCTGCCCCTAAAGAAGTAGAAATTTCGGTATCAGATAATGGAAGTGGCTTTAGTGAAGAAATGCTGAAACATGCAAAAGAAGCATATATTACTACCAAAAACTCTGGCACAGGGCTTGGATTATCAATTGTAAACAGGATAATCACCGATCATTTTGGTGAGTTATTTATTAACAATGACGAAATACTTAAAGGTGGTCAAGTAAAGTTAATTTTAGACACACAATTATTAATAAAACAACTTAAATAAACCTTTAATTTAATTTATAAACTAACTTTTTGTGAAAAAAATGCAATTTTTTAGCATTTTTTATAATAATTATGTTGATTTCTAATTATTAACAATATAACTTTTTTACAAGTAATATTAATGATGTATAAAATTATCGTTATTTGTTTAATTTGTAATTAATAATTATAGGGACGATTGATATGAGTGTAAAAGGAAATATTTTAGTTGTAGATGATGAAATAAGTATTAGAGAATTAATTGCTGACAATTTAAAAGACGGTAATTATGGTTGTATGACTGCAGCTAATAGCCAACAAGCTTTTGAGTTAATCGATCAGGGTAAAGTTCCTACCGCAGTTATTTTAGATGTATGGTTACAAGATAGTCATTTAGACGGACTGGGCATCCTTGAAATAATAAAAAAAAGATTTCCTTTAATGCCAGTGATAGTAATCAGTGGTCACGGTACTATTGAAACAGCTGTTAATGCAATCAAATTAGGCGCCTATGATTATATAGAAAAACCTTTTACCCATAATAAGTTAATGATAGTTTTAAAAAGAGCATGTGAGGCTGCAAGATTAAAACGAGAAAATCTAGATTTACGTTCTAAAGTCATAGATAAAGCAGAATTCATTGGTAAATCAAGTCCTGCAACAAAGTTAAGAAGTACTATAGAAAAGATCGCCCCTACTTCTGGAAGGATCATGATTCACGGACAAATAGGGTCAGGTAAAGAACTCACAGCAAGATTAATTCATAAAAATTCTAAAAGAGCTAATGGACCTTTTATTGTATTTAATCCATCAATTTTACCAGCAGATCGAGTTCAATATGAACTTTTTGGCGAGCAAGAAATAATTAACAAAAATGCTATATTAGACCAGAAAATATGCTGTTTAGAAGCAGCTAATAACGGCACTATTTATATTGATGATGTGGGATCTCTTTCACTTTCTTCGCAAACTAGATTATTAAGGTTCTTGAAAGAAGGCACCATAACTAAAAAAGGAAAAATCACCCCTGTTAACGCTAGAGTAATTACTTCTACTAATCGCGACTTACAGAAAGAAATTAATGATGGTAATTTTAAACAAGATTTATATTATAGACTAAATGTTATTCCTGTATGTGTACCTAGCCTTTCTGAAAGAAAAGAAGATATCACAGAATTAATTAGATATTTTGTTAAACAATTAGCCAAATTTTCTGGATTAAGAGAAAAAGAGTTTTCCAACGAAGCAATAGCTGCTCTTCAATCTTATAGCTGGCCTGGAAATATAAGACAACTTAGGAATATAGTAGAAAATACTTTAATTATGAATTCGCATAATCTTGAAATTGATAAAATAAAGGCTGACATGCTACCACAAGAAATTATTAGTAGTGGAGTAAAAATTATTAAACCAGAAAATAATATAGATATGATGTCGATGCCACTTCGAGAAGCAAGGGAAGTTTTTGAGAGACAATATTTGACAGCGCAGATGCAGAGGTTTAATAATAACATCTCAAAAACTTCTACTTTTGTTGGTATGGAAAGATCTGCTTTACATAGGAAGTTAAAAACGTTAAATATTCATATGAATAAAACAGACCCAGAAGAAGATGAACTCGAAGAAAATAGAGAGAGAATGACTGCTGAGGCATAATTTTAAATTTAAAACAAAATAATATGAAGAAAATTTTAGTACATTTTATTTTATTACTGACAATAATTGGTTGCTCTGGTCGTGACAAAGATCAGGATATTTTAACTGATAAAGAAATTGATATAGTAAAAGAATATATTAATGAACAAATTGCTCTTAAAAATTCTATTAAATTAAAAGAGCGTTTTGGTACTAATCTTCGTGGTCTAAAATTAGTAGGTGTTGATCTATCAGGGGAAGATTTATCTGATATTGATTTTTCTAAAGCAGAATTAATTAGAGTTACTTTCCAAGGCAATAACTTAAGAAATGTAAATTTTAAAAATGCTATAATCCAAGAAAGTAACTTTTCAAAAATGACCTTCCAAGATCTAAATTTATCTAAAGTGGATTTTCAAGCTTGTGTCTTTGATAAAGTAGATTTTAATCAAGTAAATCTCAGTTATGCAAATTTAGAAGAAACAATATTTAAAAATGTTAAAATATATAATTCTGTCATAGAGGGTGCAAAATTTATTAAATCAACTATTATAGAGACGAACATTAGAAATAGTAATTTTCAACGTGCTGAATTCATCAAAAGTCAGATAAATGACTCAAGTATTAATAATACAATATTCTTTGGAACTGACTTAAGAAACGCAACTTTAAGTAAGACCGATTTATCAACATGTAGTTTTGAGTCAGCTGACTTAAGCAGCGTGAATGCTGAAGACATTAACTTAAATGAAATTAGTTTTGTAGAAGCAATAATCAATGATACTAATTTTAATAATACCAAATTTAAAGATGTTGTATTTTATAATACTTCACTTAAAAGAAGTACTATTTCAAATAGTAATTTTTTAGATTGCCAATTTACTAATGCTTTTTTAAATAGCGCAGTATTAAATAGCAGTCGCTTTAGAAATGTCACTATTACCAAAAGTTACTTAGACTCAATTTCGAGTAAAAACTTATATTTCGCTGATTCAAAATTAACTCATAATTCTTTTAATAGAACACAAATTGATAACCTAACCATACTAAATTCGGTATTATCTGATTCTCTATTTACTAATAAAGAAAGTACCAAATGGAACTTAGAAAAAGTTGTTTTTGTTAACAATATTTTCAAAAATTATAAGATACAAAACTCTTCTTTCAATAATAGTAACTTAAGTAATAATAGTTTTAAGGCCACAGAAATTAATAACAGTAATTTTATTTTTTCAAAACTTGACTTAGTGTCTTTTGTAGATTGCGCATTTAAAAGTGTGACATTTAACTCTTCTGTGATATCAAATTCATTATACAATAATGTAGTGAGCGTCGGAATGATAATGATTAATACGCCTATTTTACGATCTGCAATAATCGATAATAAAGGTTTTGAAATAGCACAAAGTAGTAATAATAATATTAATAACTTTGATCTTTTAGTTAAAACACAAGATCTTTCTGGAATGAATCTATCATTTGCTAATTTTTCTGGTCAAAATCTAGTATCTACTAATTTTGATAATTCAATATTAATAGAGACAAACTTTGAAAATACAAACTGTGAAAATTGTAGCTTTGATAATACTAACCTAAAAGACGCTAATCTCAAAGGTTCGAATATTAAACAATAGCTAATAATATATTCTGATAAATAATTAATCATCGAATATAGTTATAGTATATCTACTTATCGTATACTTTACTCTTGCATTGACAAGCACTATAATCTATGGCATATCATTCATTGCCGTTAACAACTTATATTATTTTTTATGAAAATTTATTTAATCGCTGGTGAAAATTCTGGTGATTTTATTGGTAGCCAAATAATCTCTTCCCTCAAAATTCAGACCCAAGACTTAGAAATTTTTGGAGTGGGAGGAGCGTTAATGAAACAAGAAGGTGTAAAATCTTTATTTCCTATCTCAGAAATAAATTTAATGGGTTTTTTTGAAGTAATCCCACATATCTTTAAAATCAACAAATTAATCAATAAGACAGTTGAAGATATAATAGAAAAACAACCACAAATATTAATCACTATTGATTCACCTGGTTTTACTTACCGAGTTGCAAAGAGGTTAAAGGATCATTGTCCAGAAATAAAATTAATTCATATAGTGGCACCTTCTGTTTGGGCTTATAAACCATCCAGAGCTCAAAAATATGCTAAATTATATGATCATTTGTTAGTTTTATTTCCTTTTGAAGTACCTTATTTCACTAAATTTAATTTACCGACTACTTGTATAGGGCACCCTATTTTTCAGCAGAATTTTTATAATAAAACTAGTGAGTTAAAAAAAGAATTCACTACAAATCAAAACGCTAAAATTATTACTATTACTCCGGGAAGTCGCTTAGGAGAAATTAATCGTCATATGCCTATTATAGTAGCCTCACTGAAACAATTAGCATTAAAGCACCCAATTATCGCAGTATTTGTACAAACTAATGATGATTTCAGAGCAGATATTGAAAAATTTTTATATGATGTAAGATTTGAAGTAAGATATACTACAGACAGGTTAAAAGCATTTGCTGTTTGCGACTGCGCTATAGCCAAATCAGGTACTAATACTTTTGAAATTGCTGCTTCCTCTGCTGCAATGCTTACTGGGTATAAATTAAATTGGCTGAGTTACGTTTTAATCAGAATAATGATTAAGATCAAAAATATTTGTTTGATTAATATTATCTCAGGTGAAAAAATTATCCCTGAATTGGTACAATCAGATTTCAATATTAATAATATCGTATTTATCACGGATAAAATATTATCTGATCCAATTTATAGAGAGCAACAAATAAGAGAAGCACAAAAAGTACTTCATACAATTGGGTTTCAATCAGAATCTAAAGCCAGCGACTTAGCTGCGCAAGTGATCCTTGGTTACTCTAAAGTAAATGTTTAAATACTTGCAGCACGTATTTGAAGCTGAATATAATCAGCTCAGCTATTGGTATTTCTTCTCATTTGCAATAGGAATAATTTATTCAATCACTACTCCTATTGCACCTGTGATTTCTATAATAGCATTTACTCTATGTACTGTAATGTTATTACTAATATCTCGTATAGAAAGCCCTTTATATATTTGGTTTGTGGTATTATGTATAGTAATGTTTTTTTTAGGAATCAGCGCCACCCAATATAGAATTTATTTAACACAAACCACATCAATTACCAAGTCGCAAATTGTCGATATTAATGCATATGTAGATAAAATAAAACCTAACCAGTATGGTAATCAACTTACTCTAACGCAGACAAAGATTCCACAATTACCTACAGTACATAAAGTCAGAATTAACATGTCAAATAAGATAAGCTCTGGTTTATCTGTAGGCGATAAAATAAGTTTAAGAGCTAAATTATTTCCTCTTAATTCTAGTATATTACCAGAAGGATATAATTTTAGTTTTTTCCTCAAAATGGAAAAAATCCAGGCCACAGGATACGCCATCAGCGAACTAAAAATTATCGATAGAGCACAAATTTATATAAGTTATATTGATAAAATACGTAAAACTATTTACCTTAAATTAATTAATGTGTTAGGTGCAGAAATAGGCAACTTTGCTGCGGCAATTATTATAGGTGAAACAAAAGCTATACCACAACGTATCACTGATGCAATGCGTAAAACTGGTACGTCACATATATTGAGTGTATCAGGTCTACATTTATCTCTTGTTGCATTAAGTTTTTTTATATTTAGTAGAACCATATTAAATATTTCCAATTTGCTTGCATATAACACAAATATAAAAACGATAGCAGCTTGCATATCCATTATCGGCAGTTTTATATATTTACAAATTAGTGGTAACAATATCGCAGCAGTCAGAGCATTTATTATGACTAGTATTTTTATGATTGCCGTTATTTTTAGTCGTTCTCCTTATCCAATGCGTTCTGTATTACTTGCTGCCTTTTTTATTTTATTAATAATGCCAGAATATATATTACATCCTAGTTTTCAATTATCTTTTGTTGCAGTAATGTGTCTCATTTCGGGATATGAATTTTATTCCAATAGTAATTTTATCAGGTTCAAGTCCTATCCTGTTATAGACAAGTTTATTAGTTATTTCTTTGCCAACATTTATACTAGTTTGTTAGCAAGTATTTTCACTACTCCATTTGTTATATTTCATTTTTATCAATTTGCTAATTATGCAGTCATTATGAATCTCATTGCAGTTCCTTTAATGTCTTTTGTCATTATGCCACTCTCAATTTTAGCACTTTTGTTGATGCCTTTTCAATTTGAGGTATATATATTATCTATCATAGGTTATTTCATTGATATAATTATTAATAGTGCTGATTATATTAGTAAGCTACCATATGCAGTGGTAACAACTGGTTACATTACAAGAACCAGTTTATTAGTATTTACTATAGGTTTTTGCTGGATATGTTTCTGGCAAGGTAGAAAAAGATATTTAGGATTGGTCGTGATGGCATATTCAATATGGATGATGTCTTCAACACCAACGCCTGATATTATAATTGATAAAGAACGTGATATTTTAGCTATCAAAGCTGTAGAAAAAATCATTTTATATTCTCCTTATAAATTATCTTCTTTTACCAAATTATATTGGGAAAATTGGTATGCTATGCCAATTCAAAATATTTTGAAAAATATATGGAAAGAAAATTATTTATTAAAACTGAAGAACGGTAAAACACTTTCAGTAAATTATAATAAATGCATTGAAGCTGACTTAATGATTATTACTTCACAAAAACTTATATGCCATTCTGATGTAACAAAAAATAAGTTGATAGAAATACAAGAATTAGTTAAGCAACGTCAATTATCCATTTTTTTAGACTAACTAAATAAATAAACAACCTTTGAATATATAGTTTAATCAAACGCAATTAACTTTTCTTTTGCACTGCTTGATCAAGTACAGCTTGTACTTCTGGGTTTTTGAAAATAGCATGTTTATAAAGTCCTGTAGCAATTAATACTGGTGCTAATTCCTTCATAACTTTTATAACCTCATTTTTTTCTTTAACACTAAGGTCTTGTTGTTCAATAATATCAATATTTTGTAAGAAAGCTGCTATAGAACCTTTACGTCCGGTTATGCCGTTCAATATAATATTATTCTCTCCATCTGCTAGCACCATTTCAGGATTTACAGGTGATTTTGTCATAATATGTTTTTTAAATGTGATATCGTGAAATTATAATATATAATTCATTAATTAAGAGCAAGAAGTTATTTTTCTTGCTCTTAACATATTATTTTTCTTTAAACCCTTTAAACATTGCATCATATACAGGGTCTAACAAATATTGTAGCAAAGTTCTAGTACCTGTAATGATTTGTACTTCAGCTTGCATACCAGGTACTAATGTTAAGTCTCGATTTTTAGCAAGTTTGTTAAAGTGATCCATATCAATCTCAATTTTTGCCGAATAATATCCTCCCATAGTTTCTGGATTCTGAGATTGTGGTATTGCTAATTGTCCTGCTTGAGGCATATCAATTACTAAATCAGGCGAAAGAGAAATTACAACCCCATAAAATGTCGGTGCAGTCCGAGATTTAAAAGCACTAAATTTGATTTTGGCTTTCATACCTGCTGATATGGATGCAATAAATCTTGGCGCTACTTTCGCTTCAATAATTAATTTATCCTGTAAAGGTGCAATCTCTAAAATATTTTGTCCTCCTGGGATAATACTGCCTACTGTATGATAATTTAAGTTGTTAATCACCCCACTAATCGGTGCTTTTACAACTGTTCTTTCTAAACTATCAGTTGCTGCAGATAATTCCTCTTTATAACGAGCCATCTCAGCTTGAATTTTATTTAATTCTGTTGAAACCTCAGTAGTACTTTGATTATCTATATTTAGTAATTCTATATTGGATTTAGAAATCTCTTGTTCAGTATTCAACATCTCAATTTCATTCATAGCAATCTCACTTTCTATATTTGCAAGTCTAGCTTCAAATTCAAGAAGTGTTGATTTATTGCTGTATCCTTGAGTATTTAATTTGCGTGTAGCTTCTAATCTATCTTGAGTGATTTCAAGATTTTTATTTAAAAAAGTAGCTCGTGCTTTTGAACTATCTATTTTTTTATATAATTGTTGAATTTTTTGCCTCTGCAAATCTTTTGCTGCTCTCAGAGATTCTTTTTTAGAATTAAAGATATTAACTTGAGTTTCTAATATACGCGCTACATCTTTATCATTTGCATTTTGTAATAATTCATCTGGAAATATTATCTCATCACTTTGGTTAAGTTCAGCAATTAATCTTGCTTCTATTGCTGAGTATGTTCTATATTGATTTAAAATGCTCTGATAAGTTGCCTTAGTTCTTACATCGTCAAATATTATCAGCTTATCTCCTTTTTCTACTTTATCTCCAGGGGCAACCAATATCTCTTTTATAATGCCAGTTTCCAACTGATTAATATTTTGTTTCTTGCTTTGACTAATTACAGTCCCTATTGCTACTGCTGCACTATCCAAAGGTGCAATAGCTGCCCACAAAAATCCAAATACAAAGAAAAATAATGTAACCCAAATCCCAAATAATATTGGTGAACGCGCACTTTTGATCACATCATTTGTGTCATCCCCTCCATCTTTCTTAACGATTAAATTGATGAATCGATCAATCAATTTAATCCCGCCGGTCATTTTTTGTAAGATACCAATGAAGATTTTGGTTACAAGAGGTGGTTGGGGCGCAGCCGCGACTCCCTGTTTCTTCCCTCCCTTACCTGCTGCTATTTGTTGCATCATCAGAGCTTGCAGCTGTTGCAATTTCTGCTTTTGCTCTGCGGTCAATTCTTGTTTTTGGTCTTTTATATCACTCTTCTCATTCATATGTAATTAACCTTTATTGATATGTAGCATTCCATTGTTAATTGTCTGTATCTTACCTTGTATCTCTTCACGAGTACCAATATTGGTAACAGATCCTTCTTGCACAACCATGATTTTATCGACAGTTGACAAAATTGCTGGGCGGTGAGATATCACAATTACACTGATTTTTCTCACGCGAGCTTCTTTTAATGCTTGTGCAAGTGCTAACTCTCCTGCCTCATCTAAATTAGCATTTGGCTCATCCAAGACCACTAATTTAGGATTACCATAGAAAGCACGGGCTAAACCAATTCTTTGCCTTTGTCCTCCCGATAAATTTCCTCCTCCACTACCTATATCTGTATCATATCCGTTTTGCAGAGATAAAATCATTTCATGAGCACCGCACATTTTAGCTGGTTGCACTACTTTCTCTGGATCAATTTCTGAAGACATTTTTGCTATATTTTCTTTTACTGTACCAGAAAATAATTCTATACCTTGGGGTAAATAGCCAACATGCTCACCAAAATTCTCTCTATCCCACGTATATACATCCCCTCCATCTAAACGAATGGAACCTGAGGTTGCTTGCCATACTCCAACAATCAATTTTGCTAAAGTAGATTTTCCTGAGCCGCTTGGCCCAATTACTGCTAAAATTTCTCCCGGTTGTATATTAAACGATATACCTTTTAAAATATACCTTGGAGGCGTTAATTGTTGTGTAGGATTTGGAGAAAAGTTTGGAGGCGCATAATAGACATTTTCTACTGCTAATTTCCCATCAACATTAGGGATAGGCATTGACTGTTTACGATCTAAAATTTTGTTAAATGATTCATTAATACCTTTATATGCTTTTAATGCACTACTAATGCTTTTCCACATAGCAATAGAATTATCAAATGGCGCCAAAGCTTTACCTACTATAATAGAACTTGCTATCATTCCACCAGTTGTCATTGCAGTACTATTACTTACTACTACTACATAAGCTCCTATACCAGTCACAGCCATTTGCATCAGATTACGTACAAATCTAGCAAAGTTAGAGATAATACCATTACGATAACTAGCTACTGAAACTTTTGCTAAGGAAGCTGTATTAAATTTTGCCCAGTTAGCTTTAACATTGTTGATCATACCCATTGCTTCTACCGCCTCGGCATTCCTGCTGGCAATTTCCGCTTGTGACATAGCTCTTACTGATAATTCAGTTGCTTCTCCTAATGTACGATTTGTTGCAACAGCATTAAAAAATGCAAAACCTACAATAATTACTGCACCAAATAATGCAACAAAACCAATATAAGGATGTATCAAGAAAATAATAATAAAATAGACAATACTCCAAGGTGCATCGAATAAAGTATTAATTCCAGTACTTGTAAGAAAAGTTTTTAATGTTTGGAAATCCCTAAGTAACTGACTCGAAGCAGGATTAATTTTTGTAGCTGATGCTGTAATGGAATGCGCAAATATTAAAGGAGAAAGATTATTATCTAACCATTCACCTATTTTGATCAAAGTAAATGATCTAGCAATTTGTAATAATGTTGTGGTGAAATACACAAATGCAATAATCAATGATAGCATTAGTAATGTATTGAGATTACCACTTCCTAATACCCGATCTAAAACCTGTAGAGAATAAAGTGGTGTAACTAACATTAAAAGGTTAATACAAAACGCAAATACAAAAACTATCTGAAATGCAGATTTACATTTATTCAAAGCTTGTTTTATTACGTTCTGTTCATCATATCCAATATTATCTTTTTGAGATCGAGTAATTTGATTAATTTGTTTTGCCATATTTACGAATACTAAACTATTATTTTGATTTAATTACTATATATTATTCTTTTGCCTATAAAGATAACATAAAAAGTCTTAATATAACAGAAAAAAATCTCTGTAATATAAAATAAACTTAATATTATTTATTGATGAAACCGAAAACAAGTGACAATTAATTCATATAATTCTGCATAATTATGAGCTAATATTTCATATTGTACTTGCCTATTTGTGTTTATATCCCTATAAGACACATGTAAATTATTTTTATGATCAGGTGTAGTAAAAAAACTCATAAAATTATAACTTGCAGCGCAATTACTAATAATGAATTTTGTTACTAAAATATCATCAGCAAGCTTCAACATATTTTGTGCAGATATATTAATCACTGATTCTCCAGATGAACTACCATAATGATGCGATAAAATGTCTATTTTGATTTCATCAGCAATAGACATAATTTCTGAACGTAAATTTGCATATAAATCAAATGGGTCAGCTTGCATTGGAGAAAAATCATTTTTTTGTAATTCATTATTAATAATCCAAAAACTAATAGAAGCTCTAAAGTCGACATAATGTGTAGTACTGCCTGATAATTCATATAGTTTTTCTCTAGCTAAATTTCTAATTGACCGCTTATGACAAAAAACTGTTATAGTCGGCATGCTACGAAATGGATCCATAAAAGCTTTACTGTCCCTAAGATCGATATCCAAATCTGCTATAATATATTCTGAATTTTCTAATATCAAATTAGCTGGCACATCAATTTGCTGAATTTCACCCTTTTCTCCTAAATATTTGAGAGAAACAAATCGGCAATTAGTGACCTCGATCAGGTCTTGAATAGATTTTAAATTATTCATCATCATAATTGTATTAATAGTGCTTCAGCTATTTGTACTGCGTTTAAAGCTGCACCTTTTCTTAAATTATCACAACAAACCCACATATTAAGACTATTTGGCGCTGATGCATCATTTCTAATGCGAGATACAAACACCTCTTCTCTTTCTACTACATCAATAGGAGTTGCATATTGATATCCATTTTCTGTAGTATATAATGCTATACTTTCTTCTTCACGTAATATTTCTTGTGCTTCAATAGCGTCCAAAGGCTTCTCAAACTCTATATTCACTGACATTGCGTGCGATACAAAAACTGGTACCCTAACGCAAGTAACAGAAACATTAATATGATTACCTATAATTTTTTTTAGTTCTTCTTTAATTTTATATTCTTCATCACTCTCTCCACTTGGCAAAAACTCTCCGATTTTAGGGAATAAATTAAAAGCGATTTGATCTTGGAAAACATTTTTTTTGGTTTCTCCAAAAACAAACTTCGATTTAGTTTGCTCATATAATTCATCCATTGCTTCCTTACCAGCACCAGAAACAGATTGATATGTTGAAATAACTAATCTTTTAATCTTAGCTGCATTATCCAAAGGTTTTAAAGCTACGGCTAGAGGAATCACGCAACAATTTGGGTTAGCAATGATTTTACTATCAGCAAGTTTCTTTAATTTATCAATATTTGCTTCTGGTACAATCAGCGGAACATCATCTTTTAATCGGAAGAAAGAAGATTTATCTATAACTATACAACCACTATCAGCTGCTTTTTGCGCATATTCTTTTGCAATGGTAGATCCAGCACAGAAAAACGCTATATTAATTTTAGAAAAATCACTTTTCTTATCTAGCATTTCTACACGCACTTCTTTGTCCCCGAAACTCACTAAACGTCCAACTGAACCAGGAGAAGCAAATGCTGTTATTGTGTCAATAGGAAATTTTTTCTCCGCTAAAATATTGAGAACTTCACGTCCTACATTTCCTGTAGCGCCAATTACCGCTACATTATATTTTTTTATCATAATAAGTTATCATCAATCAAATTGTTATTATTAAGTCCGCTTAGGATATGAGTATGAAAATGAAATACAGACTGTCCAGCGGATTTGCCTTTATTATTTAATACTCTATATTCTTTTGCACCATTTTCTGCAGCTATTTTTGTTACCATTTTAAAATAATGAGCAATCTCTTGATCAGTAGCTTTGTTAACGAAATCTGCTAAGTCGATATATTCACCTTTTGGAATCACCAGTATATGAATAGGTGATGCAGGATTTATATCTAAAATTGCAATCAATTTATCATCTTCGTATAGTTTTTCCGCCTTAATTTTTCCTTGGATAATTTGAGCAAACACATTTCTATTATCGTAATTCATAATTCCAATTCTGTTATTTTTGTATAATATCGCAGCTCTGCTTCTTCCAAATCATTTGCTGCTATTATATCATATAATTGATACCCTTTTTTCAGTAAATATGCGTTTCTTAAATCACTTGCAAAAAAAGTCATTAAGAAAAATATTGATATATCATAATAATAGTAAAGATTAATTTCCTTAAGATAACCCATAACAAAAGAAATAACCAATAGTAATAAAGCTGGTAGCCACATACGATAATATAACATCCATAAAATGCCAAATATCCCTGCCAAAAATGATGGATTTTGTGCTACTATTACTGGTTTAGTATCTTTTTTTCTTGAATCAGTGTATACTGCGTATATATTCATATAAAGGAACTTTATAAAGATTTAAAAACTAGTTATAATTATTATCTATTTATCTCAAATTCACAAGATTAATTCAATAAGTCTAACAAAATCATGATTAATAACGAATATAATAAACAAACTCTGCCTCATGCAACTACTATTTTATGTCTTAAAAAAGATAATCAAATAGTTATTGCTGCCGATGGACAAGTATCTCTCGGCAATTGTATTATGAAAAGCACTGCACGCAAATTACGCAGTTTAGAAAATGGTAAAATAATAGCTGGTTTTGCTGGATCCACAGCAGATGCTTTTACTTTATTTGAGAGGTTAGAGGAAAAATTAGATAAATATTCGGGTCAACTAATGCGCAGCGCAGTAGAGTTAGCAAAAGAGTGGAGAACAGACAAATATTTACGTAAATTAGAAGCAATGCTCATAGTTGCTGATTTACATAATATATTAATTATTAGTGGAGCTGGTGATGTGATTGAACCAGAAGATCAAATTGCTGCAATAGGTTCCGGAGGATTTTATGCACTTGCTGCTGCTAAAGCGTTATGTTCAATTGAAACAAAAATGACTGCTGAAGAAATAGCACTTAAAGCTATGAACATCGCAGCAGATATATGCGTATTTTCAAATCATAATATTGTCACTGAGAAGGTAAAATGAATATTACAAAAAAAATGGGTCTGTCCCCTGCGCAAATTGTACAAGAATTAGATAGACATATAATAGGACAAACTAACGCCAAAAAAGCTGTTGCGGTCGCGCTACGTAACCGATATCGCAGATCTTATGTAGAAGAACCGTTAAAAAGCGAGATAATGCCTAAAAATATTTTGATGATAGGTTCAACTGGAGTCGGCAAGACTGAAATAGCAAGAAGACTTGCTAAATTGGCAGAAGCTCCCTTTATCAAAATTGAGGCAACTAAATTCACTGAAGTAGGTTATGTAGGACGTGATGTAGAATCAATCATCCGTGACCTAGTAGACATTGCTATTCATTCTCAACGAGAAAAAGCTGCCGAAATAGTAAAAAGTAAAGCGCGTGAAAAAGCTATAGAACGTATATTAGATTCAGTTGTTGGTGAAAATGCTTCACCAGAAACTAAAACTAAATTCAACCAAAAATTAATATCTGGAGAGCTGAATAATACTGAAATTGAAATAAATGTTAAAGATACACCCCCCTCTATGGGGAATAGTTTTGATATTCCAGGGATACCAGGTGCTTCAATGGGAGTACTTAATATAAGTGATATCTTAGGTAAAACATTTGGATCAGGTCGCATGAAACAGAAAAAGTTAAGTGTGGAAGAAGCAATGAAAGTCATTATATTAGAAGAAACAGAAAAATTAATTGATGAAGAATTAATTATTTCTAAAGCATTAAAAACCGTGGAAAATAATGGCATAGTATTTCTAGATGAAATTGATAAAATTACCTCAAGAACAGAAAACAGAGCAGGTGAAGTGAGTCGTGAAGGAGTGCAAAGAGATTTACTACCTTTAATTGAAGGCACTAGTGTTGCTACGAAATATGGCCCAGTAAAAACAGACCATATTTTATTTATCACCTCAGGAGCATTTCATTTATCAAAACCTTCAGACTTACTTCCTGAATTACAAGGTAGGCTACCAATCAGGGTAGAAATGACCTCTTTGTCAAAAAATGATATGGTCAGAATACTAAACGAGCCAGAAAATAGCCTTATTAAGCAATATATTGCCCTATTTAATACTGAAGGAGTTGAATTAGTCATCAATGAACAAGCAATAAATGCCATTGCCGAATATGCTACACGATTTAACAAAGAAATTGAAAATATAGGAGCTCGAAGATTACATACTATTTTAGAGAATATTCTAGAAGAAATAAGTTTTAATGCTGGCACTGATGGTAAAACACAAATCATTATTAACGAAGAATTTGTACATCAAAGACTTGCGGGGTTTATCCAGAATGTTGATATGGCCAAATTTATTTTATGATTACTAGAGTATCTAGCTTAGCTTTCAATGGTATTAATATAATTGACGTAGACGTACAAATACACATAGAACCAGGCATCCCTAAATTTACTATTGTAGGTCTAGCAGATAAGACTATAGCTGAATCTAAAGAAAGGGTAAGAGCGGCATTGTCTTCAATTGGGCTAAGCCTTCCTGCAAAAAAAATCTTGGTAAATTTAGCCCCAGCTGATTTAATTAAAGAAGGAAGCCATTTTGATTTGGCAATTGCAATTGGCCTAATCACTACGCTTGGTGCATTTGCCAAAGAAGAGATTAACGAATATCTAATTTTAGGTGAGTTATCATTAGATGGTTCTATTTTGCCCGTTAATGGGGTGTTACCAGCAAGTATGGGAGCAGTTACTAGAGGAAAAGGTATCATTTGTCCTAAAGATAACGCATCAGAAGCAGCCTGGTCTGGAAATGACAATATATTAGCTGCTGGTAATTTAATTGAATTAATTAACCATTTCAAAGGTAATCAATTACTTTCAAAGCCTGTCACTGGAGACTTTGAAAGCGATATAGAATATCCAGATTTTAGAGATATTAAAGGACAAAAAATTGCAAAACGCGCCTTAGAGATTGCAGCAGCAGGAGGTCATAATTTATTGATGTTTGGCCCACCAGGTTCAGGTAAATCAATGCTTGCTTCAAGGCTACCAGGGATTTTACCTCCGTTATCAGCACAAGAAATATTAGAATGTAGTACTATTAAAAGCATCAATGGTTCTTTGCCTGGAGGCATACTGACCACTGAGCGCCCATTTAGAGCTCCTCATCATTCTTGCACTGCAGCTGCAATGATAGGTGGTGGAATTAACCGCAAGATTAAACCTGGTGAAATCTCTTTGGCACATAATGGAGTATTATTTCTTGACGAATTACCAGAATTTCGGTCAGAAGTCATAGAAGCTTTACGCCAACCTATAGAAACTAGACAAGTAATTATTGCTCGTTCTGGTAATAACATAACTTATCCAGCTAATTTTCAGTTAATAGCTGCAATGAATCCATGTAAATGTGGCTATTTAAATGATGCTCAAAAAGCATGTCATAAAGCCCCTATATGTGCTACGAATTATCAATCTAAAATATCAGGGCCTATGTTAGACAGGTTTGATCTATACATAGAAGTTGGCTACCATGAAGAAGATTATGCGTATGAAAATATGCTATCTGATAATAAAGATATAGAGTCTAGTAAAGAAATAGCCATAAGGGTTTTAAAAGCTCATGAAATTCAAGCTCAACGCTATGAAGGATATAATATAAAACTTAATAATATGTTAGATGGCCAACTTCTAATTGATTATGCAATTCCAGTAGATGAAGGTAAAGATTTGCTTAATGAAGCTGCCAAAAAATTTAGATTATCGATGAGATCTTATAATCGTATATTAAGAGTTGCGCGAACAATAGCTGATTTAAGCGGCGCCACTCATGTCAGAAAAATTCATATAGCCGAAGCTTTAAATTATAGACAGATGGATTATGCAAAACTAGAAGCTGTGTAGTTAGTCGGAGCTAGCTCAGACAAATTAGAGGACAAAATTTTAACTTATATAAGTTTAGTTATAGCGATATATCATTTGAGTAAGTTGATGAAAAATTATATTTTTGTACATGGTGCTTGGCATGGTAAATGGGCTTTTGATAAAATAATTCCTAAGTTAAAAAAAAGCATTAATGTGGCTTCCGTAGTAGCACTCGATTTACCTGGTCATTATGATAATTTTAATACGCATAGCTTTTGCGACATTCGCTTAAAAAGTTACGTGAATTTTGTATCTGACTTTATTAAAAGCAATAATTTATACAACTCATACCTAGTGGGCCATAGTATGGGTGGTGTTGTTATAAGTCAAGTTGGTCAAGATATCCCCCAATATATCGATAAATTGATTTATATTTCTGCTTTCATACCTAATAACAATGGTTCTTTAGTAGAAGAAGAACAAAAAGCTAATTGTCCCAGCATTGCTTTACATATCAACATCAACACAGATAATTGTTCTATTAGTATCAACAAAAAAGTTGTTAAAGACATTTTTTATCAACATTGCGCTGAATCAGATATTAATCTAGCTTTGTCCAAAATACAAGATCAACCACTTTTGCCTTTCATAGAGAAAGTATCTTTAGGCGACAATTTTAACCAGTTGTATAAAGTATATATTGAGTGTTTAAAAGATAAAGCTATAAATATCGAAGAACAAAGACGTATGAACAATATTTGCAATAAAATAATATCTATTGACACTGATCACTCACCATTTTTTTCATCTCCTGATGAACTAGTATCCATATTAGATAAAGAAAATAATCATGATATTTAACACAAAATTATAGCTATTCTTCCCATTTATGGCAGTTTGTTTGATAAAAATTTGTAATGAGACTTCTATTTACTTCTATCACGTCAAAAGCTGTCCATCAC
Organism: Rickettsiaceae bacterium; assembly: GCA_024236375.1. GTDB lineage: Bacteria > Pseudomonadota > Alphaproteobacteria > Rickettsiales > Rickettsiaceae > Megaera_A. Next base: position 120,033 of record JACKKP010000005.1, read on the forward strand.
TAGAGCAATACTTTAAAACATATGACTGAATTTTTGCGAACGCTTTATTCTCTATTTGCCTGATACGTTCTTTTGAGATTTTATATTGATTGCTCAACACATCTAAAGTTACTGGCTCATCTTGTAGCTTCCTAGCAATTAATATTTTAGCTTCCCTATCATTAAGAGTTGATAAGGCAGAAGATAAGACATGGTTCTTATTATAAGAAATTTGACGCTGTGACAATATATCTTCTTGAGAACTCTGTTTTGCCGGTAGCAGATTTAGCATTTCGGTATTTCTGTTACCTTCCTCCATTAGTACAGGAACGTTTAAAGAAAAATCTGAACCTGCTAGCCTTTGATTCATTTCTTTTACTTCTTTTTCACTTACACCCAAGGCTGATGCAATTTGGACAAAATCTTCAGTTCTGACTTCTCGTCCATAAATATTACTTATTCTATTTTTTACTTTATTAAGACTAAAAAATAATTTTTTTTGTGCAGCAGTAGTGCCAAGCCTGACAAGTGACCAAGATCTAAGGACATATTCCTGAATGGCCGCCTTGATCCACCAAGTAGCATAAGTGGATAATCTAAATTCAAGCTTCGGGTCAAATTTTTTAACAGCCTGCATTAAACCTATATTCCCTTCTGCAACTAAATCAGACATAGGAAGGCCATAACTTCTATAACGCATAGCAATCTTGACTACAAGTTTCAAATGACTTTTAACTAATTTATGCGCAGCTTCTAAGTCTTTTTTCTCTAAATAATCTTTTGCATATAAAAATTCCTCTTCCAGCGTCAAGGATGGAATTCTATTGATTTCTTCTAAGTAGGCACCAAACCCATTATCGAAATTTTTAACAGATAGATTAGCCATAAATTTTTCTCTAATTTATCATTGTTACTTCAACAAGTTTATCATAATTAATAAAAAGTAAAAGATCTATTTCATCGCATTAAAATCAATCTCTAATATTTCAAAAGACCTCCTACCTTTTGGGGTAGACACTTCTACTATATCACCTACTGCTTTGCCAATTAATGATTTACCCAAAGGAGAAATAGCCGAAATTTTATTATTTCTCATGTCCGCTTCATATTCACCTGTAATTTGGTATATATTTTCTTCTTCCGTTTCTTCATCTAAAATTTTCACATATGCACCGAACTTGACACTTTCATTAGTTAATTTTGAACTATCAATAATTTCCGCATGTGATAATTTACTCTCCAAATCTGCAATTTTACCTTCGATAAAGCTCTGCTTTTCTTTTGCCGCATGGTATTCTGCATTTTCCGAAAGATCACCAAATTCACGTGCTGTAGATATTGCTTCAATAATTTCTGGCCTTTGGACATATTTCAGTTCCTTAATTTCTTTTGCCATTTTTTCATATCCTTCTGCAGTAATCGGAAATCTATTCATGATTCTTTCTTGTCTATATTGTAGGTTAAGAGTATATTTAGGAGTATATATTTTGTCAAACTATGATATTTAAGATTTATGCATCAACATTTAGAACCTCACATATATTTCGAGATCAAACGAAAAATTTTTCATTTAAGCGCTCTTTTGCTACCATTTTCATATATTTTTATCTCAAAATTGTCAATGTGTATAATATTATTTATTCTCTCAACAATCATACTCTCCTTAGATACATATAAGAATTACTCGATTAAAATAAAAGAGTTAATAGAAAAAATTTTTAGTCCTATATTACGCTCCGAAGAAAAAGAAGGCCAATCCTTGCTTAGCGGTGCTAGTTATATGTTCATTGGTTTATTTATTACTGCTCTATTATTCCCTAAGGGACTTACAATTAATGCTTGGTTTATCCTAATTATCTCAGATAGTTTAGCAGCTATCATCGGTATGATTTACGGTCAAAAACTTGAAAACGGTAAGTCTTTAGCAGGGTCTATAGCATTTTTTGTATCAGCTGTTGTGGTAAGTATTTTTTCTTATTTTATTATTCCACATAATATAAGCTTTAAAATAATTATTATCTGCTGCCTTGCCACTACTATGGTTGAATTCTTTTCCTCTTCTATTAGAATAAATGATAATTTCACCATTCCTTTTACTTATTCCTTATGTGCTGTAATTCTAAATTTGCTTTAAATAATGAAATTGCCGTTAAATTTTTATGAACAACTAAGAGAAAAAATAAAAATCTCTGATATAGTAGGTAAAAAAGTTTCACTTATCCGAAAAAGAATGGAATATGTGGGATTATGTCCTTTTCATCAAGAAAAAAGCCCCTCTTTTACGGTTAATGATATTAAGCGCTTTTATCATTGCTTTGGATGCGGTGCACATGGTGATCTCATTAAATTTGTGTCAGATACACAAGGATTAAGCTATAAGGAAGCTGCAGTTAAAATTGCTGAAGAAAATAATATCGCTATACCACGCATTTCATTTATAGAAGAACAAGAATATCAAGAATTTGAGCGCTTACATCAATTATTAAAATTTGCTCAAGAGTTTTTTGTAACTCAATTAGATAAGGAGGTAATCTCTTATTTAAAAATGCGTAATTTAACTCAAGATACTGTGAAAGAATTTGGTATTGGTTATATTTCAAATGGTACGCAGCTTGAAAAATTTTTATATGATAAAGGTTTTTCTATTACAGAGTTAGTAAAATCAGGATTATTTGGCAAAAAAGAGGATGGAAAATTATATCCTATATTCAATAAAAGGATAATGTTTCCAATAAAAAATATATTTAATAAAATAATAGCTTTTGGAGGTCGTTCTGTGAATGATTCCCTGCCTAAATATATTAACTCTCCAGAAACTGCTCTTTTCAAAAAATCTGAAGTAACGTTCGGCCAAAATTTGGCTAATAAATTTTTATATAAGGATAATTATGCTATTTTAGTAGAAGGATACTTAGATGTCATTGCTCTTCATCAAGCAGGTTTTAAACAAGCTGTAGCAAGTTTAGGAACCGCAGTAACTCAAGGACATTTACAACAATTATGGAAATGTTGTACAGAAATTATTATTTGTCTTGACAGTGACAGTGCTGGTAAACGTGCCGCAGACAAAATTATAAAAATGGTGCTACCTGAAATTAATATTTACAAATTAGTATCATTTATAGAATTACCTTCAGGACAAGATCCAGACAATTTTCTAACAAATAATGGTAAAGAAGCCTTTAGTAAATATCTTAATAACAGAATTACTCTATCAGAAAAAATTTGGCATAACGAATATGATGGGCGCAATTTTGCTAACGCAGAAAGTAGAGCAATTTTAGAATCAAAGTTAAATGATTACTGTATCACATTACAAGATAAAAATTTACGTAATAATTTTAGGCGTTATTTCAACAAAATGATGTGGGAAAATGTTTTTTGTACAAACAGAATCAGTAAAAATGCTTATAAACAACATATTAGTCCAGAAGCAAAAAAATTCATTAATTATTCAGAATTAGAATTTCTTGAGCACACAATTTGCGCTTTTATTTTACATTTTCCACAAATTATCATCGATAATATCGATGAGTTAATAGGAATTAAATTGAATAACGCAAAATTAAATGAATTTAAAGAGTGGCTCATTGATAATGCTCAACAACATCATCATGAAAAAGCTTTACTACCTAATCCAAAAAATAGTAGATTTTGTGAAATATTTGAGTTATTGTCTAGTCAAAAAAATTTGTTCTTGCACGAAGATTTTGAAAAAAAAGATCATGCAAATAACACTGTATTTTTTAATCAGTTATGTAAAACACATTATTTATTCACATTAAAGTCTGAATATGCTGATTTATTAAGAAGCAAAGACGTAATTTCTGAGACAAGATTGGAATCTTATTTAAAAGAAATTAGAAAAATATCTGTTGATTTACAAAATTTAAGTGAAATTTTAAGGGATTAATATACTCAAACTATCTCATAACCTAATTAATATCAATCAATATGACTACAAAAAATAATCTTACTTTAGAAGATGATAAAAATTTAGATGATTTACTTGCTCAAGGCAAGAAAAAAGGTTTTGTAACATATGAAGAATTAAATAATTCTATAAGCGCCAATAAAAAACTTACTCCGGTTGACTTAGAAATTGTAATGTCAAAATTTTCGGATGCAGATATAAATCTTGTCGACAGAGATGAAGACGATTTTGACGATATTACATTAGAAGTAGGTGGTGAACCTCTAATAGTCTTAAATAGTAAACATGAAGAAGAAAGTGAGGAATCTGATACTGAAGATTTAGGTTCTACAGATGATCCGGTAAGACTTTATTTACGAGATATGGGAGGGGTAGGATTACTGACACGTGAGGGCGAAATAGTTATTGCCAAACAAATCGCTGAAGGCAGAAAAATTATGATTGAATCAATTTGCGAGATGCCGATTGCAGCAAAATATTTTACCAAATGGTATGAATATTTAGTAAATGAGAAAATTTTACTGAGAGATTTAGTGGACCTTGAAGCTATCAGAGGAGATATACATGATATTGCTCATACAGAAGAAGACAGCGAAAATGACGAATTAGAAGATAGTGACGAAATCGATAAAGAAGAGGAAGGGATAAATAATTTATCTATTTCAGCTATGGAATCAGAACTATTACCATCAGTAATAGATAAAATGGAAATGATTTCTAATCTATGCGAAGAAATCTTAAAAGAAACAAAAGACTATTATCAAAATAATGGTAAAAATGAAAAATTGGAAGATAATGATCGTTATAAAAGATTGCTCAAAGCTTTGACAGAAGAAGTATCTTCGGTACATTTCAGTAACAAACGCATAGAAGAAATATTAGGTGATATTTATAAAATAAATGAATTTTTATTATCTAAAGAAATGAAATTAATGAACACTGCTGAAAAGTATAAAATAAAAAGAGCGAACTTTTTAGCAGAATATACTAATTCTGACTATAGTGTAGAATGGATTAATAACTTAAACAAAAAGAAAGAAAATTCATGGAAGTCGTTTGTTACTGAAGAAAAAAATAATATCGAAGATATTTTGTCTGCTTTTCGTCAAGTGGAAACAGACTCAATGTTACCAGTTAAAGAGTTTAAACGTATTGTTAGCTTAATACAAAAAGGTGATAGACAATCTTCCCGCGCCAAAAAGGAAATGATTGAAGCGAATTTACGTTTAGTAATCTCTATTGCCAAAAAATATGCGAATCGTGGCTTACAATTTCTTGATTTAATTCAAGAAGGAAATATTGGTCTAATGAAAGCTGTAGAAAAATTTGAATATAGTAGAGGTTTCAAATTTTCTACTTATGCAACATGGTGGATTAGACAAGCAATCACACGATCAATCGCTGATCAAGCGCGTACTATTAGGATTCCTGTACACATGATTGAAACAATCAATAAAATCATTCGCACTTCGCGCCAAATGTTCACAGAGCTTGGTTATGAACCAACACCTGCCGAAATTGCTACCAGACTTGCAATGCCAATTGATCGAGTCAAAAAAGTAATGAAAATTGCTAAGGAACCAGTAAGTCTAGAAAATCCCATTGGTGATGAAGAAGGGAGTCACTTGGGTGATTTTATAGCAGATAATAATGCGATTTTACCTAGTGATGCCGCATTCCAATCTAGTTTACGTGATACTACTACTCGTGTTCTTGCAACGTTAACACCAAGAGAAGAAAGAGTACTGAGGATGCGGTTTGGTATTGGAATGAATAGCGACCATACGTTAGAAGAAGTAGGACAACAATTTAATGTTACACGAGAGAGGATCCGACAAATCGAAGCGAAAGCACTAAGAAAATTACAGCATCCTGTACGCGCTAAAAACCTGACAAGTTATCTAAATCACTCAAAATTATAGGCCAACATTATGTTATGTATAGATATAAAATAATATTAGAATATTTAGGCACTAATTATTGCGGCTGGCAAAAACAAAGCAACGGATTATCTTTACAACAAGTGATAGAAGAAGCAATTTTTACTTTTAGTAAAGAAATAGTAGAAGTTGTAGCCTCGGGTCGTACTGATGCAGGGGTACATGCGAGAGGCCAAGTAGCACATTTTGACTTAGCGAAGATTTATGAACCTAGACGCCTAATGCATTCAATCAACCATTTCTGCCGTAACCACACTATTGCAGTTATTAACTGCGAGTCTACAACATTTGATTTTCACGCCAGATTTTCTGCAAAAAAACGTCATTATTTATATAAAATTCTAAACCGCCCTGCAATTAATATTATAGAAAAAAATTTAGTCTCATGGATCAAATATGATCTTGATGTTGAGGCAATGAAAAAGGCAGCTCAATATTTAATCGGTAGACATGACTTTAGTTCTTTTCGTTCTAAAGAGTGTCAAGCTAATTCCCCTATAAAGACCTTAGACCAAATCGCAATAACCACAAATGGCGATTATATAGAAATAAGATGTAGCGCCCTTTCGTTTCTGCATCACATGGTACGAAATATCGTTGGTAGTTTAATCCTGGTTGGTAGTAAAAAATGGCAACCTACTGATATGTTAGAAGTGTTAGAATCAAAAGATCGCTCCAAAGCAGGTCCTACTGCCGAAGCATGTGGCTTATATTTTATGAATGTAGATTATTAATTACTTTGAGGGATAAAGATATTTGTAATTTTCCCTTTATGTTTCCTAATATCCTTCCAATCATTTAATTTGGGAAAATCAACGATTACGATTTGAGCCGGCGAAAGACTACCATGTAATATTTCATCATAATATATGTCATCTTTATAGATCATAGATAACACGAGATTATATAATTGAGGATTATGGCCTAATAATAAAATATGTTTATGAATATCCTCTTGATAAGAAATAAGATCTACAATATTTTCCTCTGTACCTTCATAAGGCTCTGTTACCATTTCTATTTCCACTGGAGGTATATGGGGAATAATTAGGTTTAAAGTTTGCATGGTACGTTTTACATAAGACACTAATACTTTATCTATTTGGTAATTCTTCAAAAATAATGCAGCTTCTTCAGCTTGTTTATGACCTATTGCCGATAATATACGATTAAAATCATTACTTGAATTGCTTTCTGATGCTGCATGTCGCATTAATATAAGTCTCATATTAAACATTCTATTAAACCTTCTTCGATAAATAAATTGCAAAGTGGCAAATTGTTTTGACCATATGCTTTATCACGATCAGAGAGAAATGACTA
>JACKKP010000006.1 GCA_024236375.1 Rickettsiaceae bacterium
TGATGCCAATTAAAGAACCAAAAGCCATCAAGATTTCTCCAGCATAATGACTAGCCTTACTTAATATTGATATGCCCGAAAGTGTGTCATATAAAAAATCAACAATTTTTATAAAAAACCCTGCATTAGAAATATTTTCCGTATCTATTCCAGCTTGTTCCAATTGTTGTTGAGCCTCCTCCTCTTGCAGCTCTTGCAGCATGTTGAGGGCGAGCTCTTGATTTAAAGGACTTAAACGTGGGTACTGAATCGATCCGCTTACATCACAAAATGATAAACCTGCAATGTGTGCAAGTTTAGGTCCTTCCAATTCTTCATTTTCTTTTTCTGGCGTAGAAAATACATATATTGATGACTCATTAAAATACTTCATCATTTTTTGTGTATTTTTTGGTATTTCATGCGCATGCGCCAGTTCATTAATTCTGTCTGCTATAAACTTCTTGTTGCTACCTGGTGGAGCTTTAGTTACTACTAGTAATATAGATTTTTTAATTATGTCAATATTACTAAATATACGAGCTACCACATCAACTGCAAAACTAAAATTTTGTCCTCTACATCCCTCAAATATATCATTGTATTCAGCAACATAGATAAATTTTACCGAATCAAGAGTTTTTAGTAACTGCATTATAATAGGAAATTCATCCATTTGCAGTTTGTCATCTATATTCTTGCAAAGTGTTGGACACTCCCATATGGTAATATCTTCAGCTTGAGTAGGAGTTAGTTCTGTATGTTTAGGAGAATAATGAAGATTATAAGATATTTCAAGCTGAGGTTCACGATCGCGATTGACTAAGTCAATAAGAAATTCGTCATTCCACTCGGAATCAGGAATAGATTTTAACTCGTGACCCAACAGTGAGTTTATAACAGTACTTTTTCCACGGTGAGGCTCACCGAATACAACCACGTTTTTGCATGATTTGTAGGCATCAAAAGCACCTATATGATCTTTTTCATATAATTGATAAAGCTTTTGCTCTTTTTGCAGAGTGAGTTCTGGATTGTTCTTTTTCTTCGCGCGGTATGGTTTCATATTTCTACCCTACTTAACTCTATTCAAAAATATATAAAGAATTACAAACATGTCAATTATTACCAAATATTAGCATATTTTACCATTTTTATCAACATTAAAATACCAACATATAAATTTAATTATGTCCCAGTAACTTAACAGATGTTTCTGCAATCGAATCGATAAAATCTGTATTTACTATATCAAAATGATAAAAATTTTCTTCATCAGCCATTTGATTAAAGTTAATTCTAGTATAATCTTGATCCTCTAGTATATTTGCTATTTTATAGAATGTGTTTCTTATTATAGTTTTGTCCTCAGTGAAACAGGGAACTTCATGATAAGCTCTTTTAGCATCTTCATAAAGACCCACAGATTTACAATAATCACCTTTTTCTATTGCGATATCGCAGGCCTTTGCTCCATCATTTTCGTGGTTTGCAATCCATTTATCAAAACAATCTACCACTCTTAGGACATTATTAATTATTTTGTAAGTTAAAAGGGTAATATCACTCGGAATGTCGCACCATATCCGTTGCTTTCTACTGTTATGACTCCTCCATGCGCTTCTATGGCCGCTTTACATAATGCAAGCCCTACTCCTCGCCCTTCAGCCTTACTTGCTGTATTAGATCCCATCTTGAATGGCGTAAAGATATCATATAGTTCATTTTTTGGTATCCCTATTCCCTCGTCTGCAACAATAATTGTGATTGAATCGTTTTCAATGTAAGCATTAACTTTAATAACCCCTTTCTGAGTAAATTTTATGGCATTAATAATGATATTATCAATTGTTTGTTGTATATAATGCTTATCGATTGATGCTATTATACCAGGCTGAATAGAGACTATCATTTCAAGAGGTTTATCTTGTAGATATATTTTCCTACATCTAACTATTCGATCTTCAATTAATTCACTAATATTGATTTTTTGCTTGTTTAAATTGACGTTTTTAACATTCATTGTTGCTAAATCGAGCATATTAAGAATCATTGATGACAAGCGGTTTGAGTTTTGCAACACTTCATCAAGTAATTCTTTCTGTTGTTCTTTAGTATATTTTTCTAAGCCTTCTGAAAGCATTTCAGCAAAGTTAACTACATTACCGACGGGTAAGCGCAGTTCATGATTAACATTATTGAGTATCTTCTGAGCAGTTGCACCTAAACGTTCAATTTCCATTTCATGATTAATATTACGTTCTTTAAAAAATACTACTTCTTCGCTAAGATTAGAAATTTTTTCTTCTCTTTTTTGTATTTCATCTTTTAATATTTCTATTTGATGTTTACTATTACTAATTTGTGAATCTAAATTTTTAATAATAGCACTTTTATCTAACACTTCATGCTTTAAGATTTCTATTTTATTTTTATCATTAATAATAGAGTCTTTGATTGCTAAAAGCTCTGCTTCGCGTTCTTTGATAGTTAAATAAATCTCCTCAGAACGTCCATCATTTATTAAAGTACTGTTATTAAGCTCTTTAATATTCCTTTTAGCAGTTCTAATTTCTTCTGCTAATTCAATTATTTTTTTCTCTCGCTCTTGAACTGCATTTTTTAATTTAGCCATTTCATTATGGCTATGATTTACTTCACTATTAAGAATACTAACTTTATATTCGTAATTATAAATTTTTTGATTTAAAAAATTTAATTGACGATCTCTTTTAAAAATTTGGAAGTCTAAATTATCTAAATGATCTTCTTTTGGCTTATAGAAAGCAAATAGAGAAGCAGTTGCTACTAAAGAAACATAAATTATAATATAAATATTATTTATTGATTCGCTGAGTGAAATATCAGCTATTAAAGACTTGTAAGTAACTATACCAATTCCTACTCCAATAATTGTGACTAATATAGCAGTTTTCCAACGACACAAGTTAAACAACACCATCAAACTTAATGTAAAGACTATAATTTGTACCGCATGGAAATTACTAATTAATAGAAAAAAGCTAGTGCAAAATGTCATATTATAAACTAAAGCAATATGCCATATAATTGAGACAAATATTGGGTTTCTAATTCGATCTGACCACATCATATGTAGACCAAAGAATGTAGAAATAATTAACATTCCGCAATATAAGTACGTGATGAAATCGCTATGTATGCCTAGTAATTCTCGATGAGTCAAATATATAGTGCTCAGTGTTGAGATAAAACAAAAAATACCAAAGAAGCTATATGTTGCTTCATCTCTAGGTGAATTTTTATGGATAAAATCAATGAAGTTGAAATGCTTAATAGAATAATAAATCGAAGAAAATACTCCCAATTGTTGTGATTCTTCTAAGTCATCTGCCTCTTCCATTTCTACTTTACACCATCCACCTGGCTGCTTATATAAGTAATGTACCACCATCATTGTCAAAAAATTTACTAACGCTGCAGGAGTAATTGGGTCAATATAGATATTCATTATTTTCCAAATGATTACCGTACAGAAACCTGCTGCCATGCCAGATAAAACAACTTTTTTAGTAGTTTTAAATCCAAAAATTGTTGTGAGTAGAGGTACCGTTACAATCGGTATATAAAATGCGTTTGCAGCCCCAATTGCTAACAATAAATCGCTTTTCACTAATGCAATCCATATTGGAACTATACCAATAATTATTGCAGTAATGCGAGTTAAAAGTAACTCATTTTTGAAATTAAATTTGAGGGGCATATATATATCATGAATAACCATAACCGAGGCAACATTTATAAATGAATCTGCACTGGACATTACCATTGCTATTACTCCTACAATAATAAATCCCTTTAATCCACTATAAGAATAATTATCAATTATATGTGGTAATAATTGATTTGGTTCTAAATGTGGATCAATTGTCAGTAACAAAAAACTAATCCAAGCTATTGAACATACTATTATCAACATCACAATCGATGAAATATTAAAAACCCTTTGAGCTTGCCTTAAATTCTTACTCATCATAATTCTTTGAAAAATTGCTGGGTAAGGGTCAGGGCGTGCTACATATATAAAAAGAGATAGCATTGTCCAAAAATTATAATCAAAAAGATTTAGAGTATCAGACAGTTGCAATTTACTTTCTTCTAATACCACATTATAATTTAATCCAAGGTTTAAAGTAGTTTTCCATAAAATAATTCCTATTAAGGGTATTACAGTTCCGAAAACCATAAATTGTAGAATATCTGTAATAGTAACAGATCTAATGCCTCCAAAAGCAGAATATAGAGTTACAGTAATACCCGTTAAAATTATAGCTATATTTACTTCGATACTAAAAAAATAACTGATCGCATTTCCTAAAACTGTATATTGTATCGCAATGCCACCAAAGTTTGAAATAACGGCACATATTGCAGTGATAATTCTTGCGTGAATTCCATATCTATTTCCTAAGCTTTCTGCAATTGAAATAGACCCCATGAAAGATTTCATTCTAGGAATTATAAATTTTGCAGTTAAATATAAAGATACAGATAACCCACAAACTGGTAAAAAATAGCACAGCCCATCTGTATACATCTTGCTCATGCCAATAATAAATAAACTACCTGTCACACTTGTCGCTACAACTGTTGAAACAATGGATGCGGTAGTAAAATTCTGTTTGCCAACAGCATATTCTTTAATATTAGTAACGCCTCGGCCGTAATATAACCCCACACCTAGGTTCAGCAGTAGGAAAACTACTACAATTGCAATATCAATATTCATAATAATTTTATATTTATAAATTATATTTAATAAGATTCACAATAAACTATAAAGTTTTTTATTACAATAATTTGCAAAAACAATTAGCAAATTTTGAAATTAATATCATATGTTATAGATGTTCTTAATGTGGCAATTCTATTTTGTATATTAGGTATTGTCCTGAATATTAATTGAAGCAACTTGGTTTTCTTCTTTAGTTAACGATATTTGAGTAGTTTTCTAAGTCCTATCATTTGCAGTTTCTGTTCTTAATTATATTTTTGTTGCATATAACATACTTTAGCCTACCTTTATAATAATCTTTTATAAAAAATGGTTTTATTTTTCGTTTTTAGCCTTTATTTTATTTGTATTTCGAATCAGTTGAATATCTTGTTTAATTAGTTTGATCTTATCATTAAATTATAAATAGGCGCTTTTAGATGCGAATTGATAAAAATTTACCTAATCATTTGACGATAATCAGAATGGTTGCTATTCCCGTAATAGTAGCAATTTTATCTTATGAAGATTCAGTAATGGCATGTCGCTTAGGAGGCATAATTTTTGCTGTTATAAGCTTGACTGATTTTTTTGATGGTTATATAGCAAAAAAATATAATTTAGTTTCTAATTTTGGGAAAGCATTCGATCCTATAGCAGATAAAGTCTTAGTTGCTTGCGCATTAATAATGTTAGTACAAAATGGCAAAGTGAGCGCACTACCCTGCTTGTTGATTATTTCACGAGAATTTATTGTGTCCGGTTTTAGAGAATTTTTAGCTCAAACTAAAATTAACTTAGCAGTAACTAAAATTTCACAAGTAAAAACTATGATACAAATGACTGCCATTACTATAATAATTATTGGTAGTAAAGGTACTGGTATTAAATCACTAGATCTAATAGGTGAATTATTACTCTGGATAGCGGCTATTTTATCTCTTTTTAGTGGATATATATATTTTAAGGCTTGTAATAAATATTTTTAGTACATTGTGTATTCTGAAAAAAATTTCAATATTTACAAAATTATTCTTGCCTTTCTTAAGCGGATACATTATAAGTGTGTTACCAATCAATTTAGTTGGCCCCTTCGTCTAGCGGTTAGGACACTACCCTTTCACGGTGAAAACACGGGTTCGATTCCCGTAGGGGTCACCATTATTATTTAATATCTTAATTTATATTTATTTCTTTAAAATTATCTGATTTAATAAAGTTTCAATATCATAGTTTTATGAACTAAATACAAAACCACTTACACTAAGTATTATTATTGAAATCACACAGTATAACAGAGTGTTTAACCAATATATATTCTTTTAAAGCGATGACCAAGATTGATTAAAAATTCATATTCAGTTGTCCCAGCTGCATTGCTCAAATCTCGTATTTTACTATTGGGACCTATAATTTCCACATATTGCCCTAAAAACAACTTTTCTTTTGCTATTGCTGAAACATCAATTACACTCAAATCCATTGAAATTTTGCCAATGATTGGAACTTGGACTCCATCTATATATAATATCGCCTTATTAATTAAGGTAGGTAAAAAACCATCCACATACCCAATTGATAAAGTGGCAGTTAATATTGTATGGGGGGTATTATTGATATACCTACCATTATAGCCCAGTGATTCTCCTGGTAATAGTTCATGCATATGAATTATGGGAGCATATAATGTAATTGGGCATTTTATATCGATAATATAATCATAGCATATACCATATAAGGCTGCGCCAGGTCTTACTAAGTCAAAATGATATTCTTTACCTAAAAAAATACCACCAGAATTAGCAAGACTTTTCTTTATATTAGGTAACATTGGCACAAATTGATTAAACCTTTCAAGTTGTAATTTATTGGCAATATTATCTTTTTGTTCAGAAGAAGTTAAATGACTCATTAGATATAATATATCTAAATTTTTCTTGAAAGCACTATCTAAAAATTGTTTAAAATCCTGAGCTGACATACCCAAGCGCTTCATACCAATATCAACTTTAATTATGCACGGTAATTTTCTATTTAATTTATTAGCATGTTCCTGCCATAGCAGTATTTGAGCATAACTATGTAATACTGGAATGAGATTATATTCTGTCAGAATATTTGTTTCATCAGCAAAAAGTCCATTTAGCACGTAGATGTTAATATCACCACTAATTGACCTTACGCTGATGCCTTCTTCATAATTTGCAACGAAAAAATGTCTACAACCTTGCTTATATAATACTGGCACTATTTGTTTTGCGCCTAAATTATAGCAATCTGCTTTGACCACTGCCGCCACATCTGCATTATTACAGAATGTTGATAAATAATTATAATTATGTGCAATAATATTCAGATCTATATTTAAAATAGGACGCGAGCTTGTCATAAGAAAAACTGATAATGATGTTATTTATAAACCAATATTTAACTTAATATATCAATTATTTATAACAAGATATAGAGTTTTTACTTATTTTTAACAGAGATGCACAATAAATCTTCTAATGAACATATAAATTTCATCTGATTCAATGCTGCATTAATTTTGATACTGAAATTCTATAAAATTCAGGACAAATTTTAATTTTAATAGTGATAGTATAAAAAAATGGTTAAACTTTAAATTATTAATTTATATAGTAATTTATATGAAAAATTCGGACGAGAAGAAAAAATTTACTCTACAAAAATTAGATTATACCGAAAATATGGTCGAGTTAATGACTATCATGAGCTCATTAGGTACTCAAATTCAACAAATAGAAAAAGATCCAAAGGCTCAGATACATAAAAATTTGCTAGAAACTATTCAAAATATCAAAGACGGTTTAAAAAATGAACCTAATTTTAATGAAGATAAAGCAAAGGAGATCATTACAAAAAGAGGCTCAAAAAATATCAAATTTGACGCAACCAAAGATGAGACTGGATTCATCAGAAGAAATGCAAATGAGTTTATAAAAGAACTTTTTGGTATTGAGAATGTTTTCGGCCGTGATATACAATTATCCAAAGGTGTAGTTGATAAAAGCAATGCGATAAGGAGTACTGCGAATAAATTATCTTGGGGATTAGTATCAGAAAATCTTGATGTTTCCAATTACATTAAAGAATCTATAAAAGAAATTCACAACATTTCTATAGATTTTGCTGATGCAGTACATCCCAAGGAAAGAGTATTCTACTTACAAAAAATGAATAATGAGTTAGATAAATTAGTCAAATCTAAGTTTAATGATATAAAATGGGAAAAAGGCTTCAAAAGATATTTAACAGAATTTGTAGAATCTTTCCAGAAATTTCTTACTATCACCGCTCCAAGCCTTTTCAAGAAAGAGCTTAGTAACGATAAAAAAAGCGATATTATATTCAATGCTCAAAAGCAGTTAGATTTGCAGCAGGAGGAAATATATAACAGTTTAACTCCTGAGGAAAAAGGCATAATTCAGCTCACTCATTCTACACGCCAACCAAATAATATAGCATCTATTCAAGATTTCGAAAAAGATATATTAGAATATAAAAATCAACAAATAAAAGAGAATAACAATCAGCAGGCAACAATTGTATCTAAGGCCGTAGTGCAACCAGTAAAGAAATTTGCACAAATGGCTCAGAATATAGGCCAAATATTTAACTCAAAGTCAGATAAAAAAGCAACTACGATCCAAAACAAGACAAATCCCAAAGAAGCCGCCGTCAACAAAATGGATCAATATTATGATATAATGATTCAACAAGAGCAATTACAAAAATATTTATACCTTTTAAACCCATTGGGAAAAGATGAAAACCAAAAAATATTAGATCAGGGCACCATCACAACATTCTATAAACCTTATGAAAAGGATCATAATATGCTACTACATCTATTAGATGAAGCGCAAAAACTTACTATAGATACCAGTGCAAAGAGCAAATTGGAGAAAGATTTAGCTCCTGCCAAACCTTCTCAGGAAGCCAGAAAACTTATAAGTAGATTATGCAAGAAAATGCCAGATATACAACATGAGACTATTATACTTCAATATCAACGGAAACATACTCAAAAAAAACCTACTACCTTAGCACCTCACAGGAACAAAACTCCCGTAACAACATCAAAAACTACGTTGTCATCAAATAGGAGTTATAATCCTTAAAGTTAAATAATCTATTTTATCTACAAACCATGAAGCAGTATAATCCAATTAAGAACCAGATATATAAGTCAATTAGCCACTCGACATACCGTAAGAAAGTGGCTAATGTTTAGAGTAATTTGATATAGCAGTAACCTATGAAGAAATAGTTGTTGTATCTTCTTCTGAACTTTCACCATTAATTTTCAGCGTATCTATACCTAGCGTTAACCCTTCTAAATTATCTGAAAAAGTTCTGTCTTCATTATTAGTAATAATAGTAGATAAGACTTCTATATTATCAGCAGCTATTATCTCATTATTATTAGCTACCACTGGTAGTGGAGTGGATTGAGGTAAGAGTAACATTTCTTCACCTATTTTGAGATGATTTATAGTTTTTAAATCAGCGTTTTTGTCCAGTTTTACCTTATATTTCTTACTATAACCAGTATTAAAAACGGTATTATAAAAATCTTGTACTATTTGATATTGAGGGGTGATTTCTATTGCAAGAAGCTCTCGAAATATCTGATTATTCTTGACCTTTTGCGCTGCAGAGGCAATTTTTTCTAATTGTGCTGCTAATGAATCTTCTGTTAAACCAGGGACCATGTGTAGATTAATAATCAATTCATTATATGAATTATTTTTACTCACACTACCATCTTTTTTAATACACTGAAATATTTTATTATCCTTTGATGAATAAACAATTTGTATATGTTTGTTCTTCGCGCCTGAATTTGAAAAATACTCTTTTTCAACGTTTACTCCAACAGAATTTAGCTGAAAACTATTAATTTCTTCAGGAAACCCTATATTTGTTAAATATGTTGAATTAAATTGCTTCGAGACATTAGTATTTTTCTTTAAATGATAATCTACTGTTATTTGATCTTTTTGCTTCCTTTTACAGAGTTGTAATACTTGTAAATTGTCTAATAATTTTTCTAATTCTGTTTCTCCATTAATACATATAAAATGATTATAGAGAAGCATACTAGAACTTGGTTTTACTACTTGATTATCTTTATGATATGCGATTTTCTTTTGAAAAAAAGGTTGGTTCTTAACAGGTTTTGTGTTCTGACTTACGGTAAAAAATTGCATTTTATCCTCCTAAAATTAAGTTTAACATATCGATATAGTTATTATTTCCAAATGAACTATATCGCCTTCACATCTAACAGCTTCTGTTAATGTCGGTTTTTTCTTAACCTGAAGCTACTATTGTATTTTGATATATAGGTAATTGCAAGTAGGAATTAATATTGATTCACCCTTTTTAGTAATTATTTGCTCTTTATTAACAGCAGTTGAGAATAAGGGGTTTTTTGGAGGTGTATGAAGAGCAAAGGCGAGATTGGGTTGAAAGGGATTATAGCAGTAATTATTTACTAAAACCATATATAATCCTTATGAGACACTATATTGTAACTGTTTAATTGAGTATACTCAGTGCAAAACAAAATACGAATATTTTGGCATAATAATACTTAATATCTTTTTTACCATCCCCAACAACTTCTAACTATTAGATCAACTCTTTATGTTTTTATAAATGATTTTTCCAATTATTTAAACTTTCCAGCGCCCTAGCATTGATCATTGCGCCCTTCTCTGCTTTATTTTTTATCTTTTGCTCTAGAGGTGGCATTAAACCAAAATTAATATTCATCGGTTGAAAATTATTGGAATGTTCAGCAGTAGTAATATGAGCAAGTAAACTACCAATAGCTGTATCATGTGGAGGTAGGGTTATTTCCTGCTCTTTAATTTTTGCAGTACAAAATAAACCAGCAAGTAACCCTATTGCTGCACTTTCAACATAACCTTCTACACCAGTAACTTGACCTGCAAAATGGATATTAGGTTGCGCTTTTAGCTCTAATTTTGTTGACAATAAATTTGGACTATTAATAAAACTATTTCTATGTATCCCACCAAAACGAGCAAATTCTGCATTTTCAAGACCAGGAATAGTAGAAAATATTGCTTTCTGTGCTCCATATTTCAGCTTAGTCTGAAAACCCACTATGTTATATAAACTACCCAGCACATTATCCTGACGCAATTGCACTACTGCATAAGGACGCTCAACTTGATTGTTAGGATTTTCTAACCCAACTGGTTTCATAGGCCCAAAACGTAAAGTCTCTTTACCGCGCTCTGCCATTACTTCAATAGGTAGGCAGCCATTAAAATAAGGTGTATCTTTCTCCCACTCCTTAAATTCAGTTTTGTCTCCTTCTAATAACGCATTGACAAAATTATAATATTGTTCCTTATTCATTGGACAGTTAATATAATCTTTGCCATCACCCCCGGGCCCCTGCTTATTATATCTCGATTGAAACCATGCAATTTCAAAATTGATAGATTCTTTATATATTATCGGCGCTATTGCGTCAAAAAAAGCTAATTGATCTTGCCCTGTCATTTTAATTATAGAATTTGACAAGGAATCAGAAGTTAGTGGACCAGTTGCAATTATCCATTCACCACTAAGAGGTAGTTCTTTTATTTCTTCTCGAAAAACTTTAATATTTGGATGTTCGTAAATATATTTTGTTACCAAATCAGCAAACATATCTCTGTCCATTGCTAAAGCAGATCCCGCTGGAATCTTGGTATGATCAGCAGCTTTCATAATAATAGAATTTAACCGTCTCATTTCCTCATGTAATAAACCTATAGCACTAGTTTGATCGTCGTTTCTGAATGAATTTGAGCAAACTAATTCTGCCAATTTATCAGTACTATGTGCATTAGTATAATTATCTTCTTTACGCATTTCATATAAATTAACTTTAACGCCTTTATTAGCTGCCTGCCAAGCAGCTTCACAACCTGCTAATCCACCTCCAACTATATTTAACTCTCTCATATTATATATTTTTTAGTTTATTTGCCTAAAATATTAGGAAAGAAAAAGATAAGCAACTATAATTAAAACGATCAGATATGTATCATTCTTCTCGTATCAAAAATCTTGGATATTAAATTAAAAAAGATATTTCTATTTTTTATTAATCAATATTTCCCTAAATAATGATCATATAGATTTTCTTGACCTTAAAATTAATTTGTAGTTGAATAACGATTGATCAAATTTATATCTTTTTAATACTCTCATTCTTTAAGATTCTAAATATATAAACACTTTAATAATGCGAAAAATTATTTGCTAATGAGGGCTATATGGTATATAAATTTATGCAATACTGGCAATTTATTGGTTAAAAATTTAACCAAATTACACTCGAGTCTTAAGCTAAATTTAATAAGATAAACTTCGCGTATTGCGTACTATTTAATATGTCTTTTAAATTTTATATGGAGACGATCTTTATAAAATAAATTGTGTAAATTTATATAATGCCAGATTTTTTTAATAGAAATATATATTAATATGAGCAAAAAAATAATAATTGATGCTAGTTTTCCAGAGGAAACAAGAGTAGCGCTCCTTGATAAAAATAATAATATCGAAAATATAGAAATCAGTTCAAGTAATCGCAAACACCTCAAAGGTAATATCTATCTAGGCAAAATAACACGAGTAGAACCATCTTTGCAAGCAGCTTTTGTTGATTATGGAAACGAAAAAGCTGGTTTTTTACCATTCAGTGAAATTCACCCTGATTATTATTATCTACTAAACAAAGATAAAAAAGAACAACATATAGTTGGATCTGAATTGGAAACATCCCAAATCACTTCAGAAGATTTGCAAGAAACAAAACCTGGTATTTCCTTACCCGATGAAATCATTTTAGACCAAACTACATTATTAGTAGAGGGAGAAATTAACCCTGATATTAACATCAATGCCTGTGAAGATGATATAGACATATTATCTGAAGAAGTAGATAATAGCGAACAAAGACGTTTCAAAATTCAAGAAGTCATAAAGAAAGGACAAATTCTATTAGTGCAAGTTACTAAAGAAGAACGTGGCAATAAAGGTGCAGCCTTAACAACTTATATTTCTTTAGCCGGTAAATATTGTGTATTAATGCCGAATACCAATTCACAAAACGGAATTTCTCGTAAAATCTCTAATATAGATGAACGTAAAAGATTAAAGCGCATTATTAACGAACTTTCAAAAAATAATAATAGTAAAACTTATAGTATAATAGCCCGTACAGCAGGTCTAGGTCATACTACTATTGAATTGAAAAAAGACTATGATTATTTAGCAAGGCTATGGAATAAAATTAGAGAAACTACACTAAAATGTTCTGCACCGAGTTTTATTCACCAAGAAGATGGTATTTTATTGAAAACTATCCGCGATATGTTTGACCATAACGTCAAAGAATTTTTAGTACAAGGTAAAAACGCTTATCATGATTGTCTAAAATTTGCCGAAGAAATGATGCCGACTTACGTCAAAAAAATCAAAGAGTATAAAAATAAATCACCAATATTCATAAAATATGGAATAGAAGAACAATTAGCAAATTTGTACCAGCCAATTGTACATTTACCTTCAGGAGGATATATAGTGATTAATCCTACAGAAGCTCTGATCTCTATTGATGTTAACTCAGGGAAAGCTACTAGCGAAAATAATATTGAAGAAATGGCTCTAAAAACTAATATAGAGGCAGCTAAAGAAATCGCAAAACAATCAAGACTCAGGGATTTATCAGGTTTAATAGTAATTGATTTTATAGATTTATCCGAGAGTAAAAATAAAAAACTAATAGAGCGTTACTTGTGGGAAGCTTTTAGTCGCGATAAAGCACGTATTCAAACTTCATCTATTAGTAATTTTGGCTTGCTTGAAATGTCACGTCAGAGATTAAAACCTTCATTTCTTGAAATGAATTCAGATATTTGTGAACATTGTAGCGGCAAAGGAATAGTTCGTAACAAAGAAGCTAATGCAATGTTAATACTTAGAACAATTGAAAATGAACTACATAATTCCAGTTGTTATATAGTTAATGTTTACGCTGTAGCTTCTTCTATTCTTACATTACTAAATGAAAAAAGAACAGAAATTAGCCTAATTGAACAAAAACATAATATCAAATTAAATTTTTATATAGATCGTGATGCTACTTCAGATAGTTATTCTATTGAAAAAATAAAAACACCCGCTAAAAATTCTAATATCGAAAAGGAACATGTAGCACAATTAGACTTTTCTTCTGAAATTTATAATACAATCGAGCAAAAGCAACAAATAACAGACAATACCGATGAAATAGTCAAAAGCGAGAAACAGGAGGATTTACCGCAAAGAAGAAAGAAAATCCACAGAAATAGAAGAAAAATTATAAAATCTAAAAAAGAGTCTAAGCAATCTACTGAAACAAACGATAAACCGCAGTAAATGAACTATTAACCTAAAGAATTAATTATATATTAAGAGTATAAAAGGCGAAGTAATATGAGTGTCTGTAAAATAATTATTATATTACTATTTAGTTTTCTTAGTTCTTGTGGACTAAGACCATTACATAAAAATACTAGTGAATATAATGAGTTATTGAAACAAATTTCTCTTGAATCTATCAAATCTATAGAAGGTGTTGAATTATATAATCAATTTTTGGATATTATACCTAAAAATACTGGGCCAACAAAATATTCTTTAAATTGCTCTATTGAAGTAGTAAAAGATTATAATATTATTCAACTAAATACTGATATTTTAAGGCACCGTATTACTATAATTGTAAAATTTCAATTAAAAGATACAACAACTGAACAAATCCTATTAGACGACAAATTTTCTCAATTCACCTCTTATACTACCGCTTTACTACCCTATAATAACTATGAATTAGAACGTAATACTATCAATAGCTTGGCCTTAACAGCTGCTGAAGAGATGAAAATACGCATCATTCATTTACTTAAAAGGACAAATTAAGTGAAAATTTTTAGTAACGAGATTAATAAATTAATTACATTTATTAGTACAGGCCAAATCAAAGCAATGTTATTATATGGCCCAAACCAAGGGTTGAAAGAAGCTATCGTTCAGAAAGTGATCAACCACAATAACTTTATTGTTTCTAATAATAATGGTAAAGATCTTTTACCAGATAGTTTTTTAATGTCTGTAAATAGTACAAATCTTTTTGCTACTCGAGAAATTGTAAAATTCAATAATATAAGTAATATAATTAGCAAGGATATAAGTAAACTATTAACAGAGCAGGATTTTGTAAATTTTATTTGTTTTATTGCCGAAGATAGTCTGCCTAAAACAGGCATTAGAAAATTATTTGAAGATCATACACAATTAGTAGCCATTGGTTGTTATTTTGAAGAAAATATTAGTAAATTAATTATTCAATTATCTCATCAAAGAAATTATTCGATCAGTAAAGATGCTTTACTATATTTATCTTCTAATTTACAAGGTGATCATTTGCTTATTAAAGGAGAAATTGAAAAGATTTTTTCTTATGTTGGCAACAAAAAATATATCGAATTAGAAGATATTAAAAGCGTTTTAAGTATTGATCTGAACTCAAATAGCGATCAGATGTGTATTTATTTTGCTCGGAAAGAATATAATCACTTTGAAAAAGAATTATCAAAATTAAAACAACATGGTATTAATGATATATTAATTATAAGGAGTTTGATACGTTATTTCATAAATATTTATTATATGAATGCTTATATTGAACAAGGCATAGATTATGATTTAGCTATTAAAAAACTTCCTAATGCTATTTTTTATAAATATTTAGCTGATTTCAAACAAATTATCACACAATATAATTCTATAGAAGCAATAAAAATGCTGTCTCAATTACACGAAGCAGAAATGAAATACAAACAAAATCCTAATGATTTTTATTTATTCTTAATTGCTTGTCAAAATTAATTATTAGAAAAGTTATAAGGAAATATTGTGCTTCAAGTTATTCACCTTGTGCCAAAGAATATCCCCTTACTCCATCAAATTCATATAAATTTTCAACCTTAATAAAATCTATTTTATGCTCTGATAATTTTTTCAGTAAACCGACAATAAATTGATGTTTCATTTCAGACTTTTTTGGTATAAAACGGCAACACCAGTGATCCGAATCTACTACAAATTCATCAGCACGTGGCCAAAGCATTAATCCCTTTGAAGCTACAGTCTGTAAAATTAAATTATTATCACCAATTTTGTCAATAATATGAGCTACTTCATGAGCAGATTTGTATAACATACCGAGATACACATCCACTCCAACTAATTTCTTATTTGCACTATTATCTATAATATAATTAAATTCTTTATTAGTTTCGCTATTGTGATTTTGATAATTAGCAACAGCAAGCTTAGAAGGTTTTTGTCCAAATCGTTTAATTACTGCCTGAGCAAATTCAGCAGTTCCTAATTTTTCCTTAGAAATTTGAGGATTATAAATATCTGCTGTATGTATCCCATCTTCTAAGGTTTTTTTCCATGCATTTTCAATCATTGAAGCAATTGTACCTTGACCTATATGCACTAACATCATGATCGCAGCATTCAACAAACCTGATGGATTGGCTATATTTTTCCCTGCTATATCAGGTGCAGAACCATGAATTGCTTCAAACATTGCATAACCATTACCAATATTTGCACTACCAGCCATCCCAACAGAACCTGATAGTTCTGCAGTTACATCTGAAATAATATCACCAAATAGATTAGAGGTCACAATAACGTCAAAATTTTCTGGTCTTGTCGCAAGTCGTGCTGTTCCAATGTCAATTATATAATGATCACTCACTATATTAGGATATTCTTGTGCAATCTCTTTAAACACTTGATGAAATAATCCATCAGAAAATTTCATGATATTATCTTTACTAAAACATGTGACTTTTTTTCTACCATTTTTAACAGCATATTCAAATGCATAACGTATTATCTTCTCACATCCAGTACGGCTAATTAACTTAACTGACTCGCGCATATTATGAGTGTGACGATATTCAATCCCCGCATATAAATCTTCTTCATTTTCCCGGATAATAGTCAAGTTCAGTTTCTCATGCAGTGTAGACACGTATGGATGGTAAGAAATTGCTGGACGTACATTAGCATAGAGACCTAATGCTTTCCTTAAAGTTACGTTCAGACTCTTATAACCACCACCTTGTGGAGTAGTAATTGGCGCTTTCAGCAAAATACCGGTTCTGTTAATGGACTCCCATGTTTCATACGAAATACCAGAAGTATAATTTTTTTTATAAAGTTTTTCTCCAATTTCAATAATTTCAATACGAACTGGTGCTTCTGCCTTTTTCAAAATTTCTAAAGTAGCAGTCATAATTTCTGGTCCAATACCATCACCATATGCCACTGTAATCGGAATTATTGCGTTCATAAATGTCATTTATTATATCATTCATATATGATTAAATCATATTTTTATCTTACTATAAAGTTATTACGCTAATTCTACAAAATATTATTATTTATTTCTTTCTAAAAACGACGCATAGTCTTTATTTAAAATTTTAACTCCAATTATCCATAAAACACAAGTCATCACAAAGAGAGTTAATAACAAACTTGCTATATCTTCATGATTACAAGATGGAAAGATAGTAAAACTAATCATTTGTATAAAAGCGCCAATTGATTTTCCCAATTTTGCACCTAATACATCAACAGCTGCTTTACCTTTAGCTTTCATTTCATCGTCTAGAGGGATATAGACCATTTCTTTAGTAGCATCAAATAAAGAATATTTGACTCCTTTACTCAATATATTTTGTATACTGCCTGCAAATACTATAATTGATAAAGGTGCAATATTAGATAAAAATGGTAAAATATAATGCAAATAATTTTCAGATAAAACAAATACGAAAAAGGATCCTCCTGCTAATAGAGTCATTAATGGAGTCAATAGAGCTCCCCAAAACCATCCAAAGTTCCTGATTACATAATTACCAATAAAAATAAAAAAGAAAGTAGCAATACCTGTCCAAAATAATACATTTCCTTGATATGACATGAAATCAACTATATTAGGATATAAAGCCTTAGATCTGGACATCCATAAACCTTCAATTAAGCTAATCGATGTACTATACGACACCATTAATATACAAATTAACCCAAGATAACGTGAAGTAAATACCATTTTTGCGCTTTGTAGCAAATTGAGTTTCAACAGATCAGTACGTTGATTCTTAAAAGTAATATTTTTTATATTATAAACAAATTTTACTTCAATAAAACGGTGTAGAATCAAGCTAATGATGCCAAATAATAATATCAATAGACTCATTGATCTAAGTACCATTATCGAACTATTATCACCGCCAAATAATATAGAAAATAAATTATCACTCTTGGTGATATAGACTATAATCAACCCAGAAATTAATAAGTTAGTTTGCCCAAATAGCCCAAAAAATATATAAAACTTTTTTGCTTCCTCAGTTTTAACTATTTTATTAGCAAGTTGCCAAAAAAATAGAAAAAATACTATAACTGTCCATAATTCTCCTGCAATATAATATAATACTAAGCTCCACTGCCCCCACATTGTAATAAACCATTTTAGATGAGGAAAATTTACTATGTAGTAATCTACTAATTCTTTACTTGGATGAAAAAACTCTTGATTAGGATAAATTACAAAAGCAAAAACAATAAAAAAAATTAAAAATATTGATACGACTAACCGAAATATTTGCTCAGTAGTCATTATATTACAGAGTTTTGTATAGATAATTACAAAAATTATTCCCACTGGCATTTCACCCCAGAGCTTTATATAACTTAGTATTTCAGTACCGATATGGGTAACAACAATACTATCTTTGATATTACGCACTAAATTTTGCGTCAGTAAGATAAATAACATTAATATAGCTATTGGCAAAAACTTCTTTAATTCATAAGAACGTATCGGCCATACAGAAAGCCTTAAATTACTATGTCTTATACGCTCAATAAAAGCGTGAATTTTTGATAACTGATTCACTAATATATTCCGTAATAATTATTTTTAGTTACGCTAAAGCAATAGCACTAATATGTCAATCAAACTAATTAATTGACTGCGCAGAAATTTATTTAGACCATATTTTGTGGGTTAACTATTTTGTCAAATTCTTCTTCTGAAATAAAAGCTAATTGAATTGCTGCTTCTTTCAAAGTGATATTTTCTTTATAAGCTTTTTTTGCAATTATAGCAGCTTTATCATAACCAATATAAGGGTTCAAAGCTGTAACTAGCATTAATGACTGATCTCTTAAGAAATTAATTCTCTCTATATTGGGTTCTATAGATATTAAGCATTTTTTAATAAAATTTTCTATGCCATCTCCTAGTAAATTTAGAGAATGTAATATATTTTGGATAATTAAAGGCTTAAATACATTAAGCTCAAAATGACCGTTACTACCTCCTATGGTTACTGCCATATGATTACCCATTACTTGTGCAGCGATCATAGTCAAAGCTTCACATTGCGTAGGATTGATCTTACCTGGCATAATTGAAGATCCTGGCTCATTCTCAGGCAATTTTATCTCACCAATACCACAACGTGGTCCTGATGCTAAAAACCTGATATCATTTGCTATTTTCATTAAACTAACTGCTAAACTATTAAGAGCTCCTGAGAACGCGACTAACGCATCATTAGAGGCCAAAGCCTCAAATTTATTCAGCGCAGTTTTAAACTCAAATTTAGTATAATTACTTACCTCTTTAACGAATAAATCAGCAAAATCCTTATGACAATTAATCCCAGTACCTACAGCAGTGCCACCTTGGGCTAGATAATATACATCTTCTAAATTTATTTTAATACGCTTAATACTCATCTTAATCTGACGTGCATAACCTGAAAATTCCTGACCTAAGCTAATTGGGGTTGCATCTTGTAAGTGAGTACGTCCAATTTTAATAATATCCTTCCATGATTGGGACTGTTTTTCTAAAACTGCAGACATACGTTCAAGAGCAGGAAGTAGTTTATCATGCACCGCTAAAATAGTTGCAATATGCATTGCGGTTGGAAATGTATCATTTGATGATTGTCCCTTATTGACATGATCATTTGGATGAATTGGTCCCTTAGTACTTTTTTTACCTATTAATTTTTCATTACAGATATTGGATATCACCTCATTCATATTCATATTAGTTTGCGTTCCCGAACCGGTCTGCCAAATTACTAAAGGAAATTGGTCATCAAATTCGCCATTAATCACTCTTTGCGTTGCTTCAACAATTTCTTCGGAGAATTGAGTTTCTAATATACCTAAATGATTATTTACTTTCGCTGCACATAGTTTGACGATTGCTAATGCCTTAATTAATTCTATAGGCATTTTTTGATCACCTATTTTAAAATTTTCTTTTGAACGCTGAGTTTGGGCTCCCCAATATTTATCATCTTCAACTAAGATTTCTCCTATAGAATCTGCTTCTGTACGATACATTTTTACTCCTCTTTATTGATAATTAAATATATATTTTCTAATATTATTATCGCGTTCGAATTTTAGTTGATATCCAGCTTCATTAGTTAATAATTGAATATAATGTAAATAACAGTTATTTAGAGTGATATCTTTACAAATCCCGTCAAAAAATTTTAGTAATTTGTGTATATATTCTGGTTCATTATCTTCTACAATAATCAGAAGTTCTTCTCGGTTTAAAAAAACACTAATTTTTTTATTTGGATTATTTTTACCGTATTCTAATTCTAATTTTATAAGGCAAAGCAAAGATTTTATAACTTGTGCATTAATATGAATCTGATCTTTAATTTCTAAAGATATGTCAGCTTCAGAATTATTTTCAAGTTCTAAAAAATATTTGCTAATATGATTATTATCCATCAAAAAATCTTCATAATCATAACCAAAAATGAATTTATATAATCTCATCTCCATTACTAGATTTTTCATTTCGCTTAGCACAATTTCTCGTGATTGAGATCTAATCCACTGGCTTTTATGATCACATAATGCCAAACAATTATTAATTACACCCACTGGACCTGATAGATCATGAAAAATTTTAGTAAATAATATTTGAATTAATTCTGAAAATTTTGTCATCTAATTCTTATATATGTATTGCTCGCTTGTAAGCATTTAATACTGATTCCGGTATCATTTCGGATAAAGTTGGATGCGGAAATATACTATTAATTAAATCCAATTCAGTACCTTCCATTTGTTTAGTAATTACATAACTATGAATTAATTCAGTTACTTCTGAACCAATCATATGAGCTCCAAGTAATTCCCCTGTTTTTTCATCAAAAATAGTTTTTACTATACCATTTTCGCTTTCAATAATTAAAGATTTGCTATTTGCATAAGATGGAAATATCCCAATCTTTAGTTGATAACCAGCTTTTTTAGCTGCTTCTTCAGTAAGTCCTACACTTGCAATTTGTGGATTTGAATAAGTACACGCTGGAATATTTTCCTTCTTTAAACTATGAGCTTTCCCAGTGGCTAAATGTTCGGCTGCAATAATCCCTTCATGGCTAGCTTTATGAGCAAGCCATGGCGCTCCTGCTACATCTCCAATTGCATATATATTATGCTCGTCAGTTTGCATATTATCATTTGTTAGAATATGATTTTTTTCTGTTCTGATTTTAGTGTTTTCTAATCCTAAATTTTCTATATTACCTACAATTCCTATAGCCATCAATATAATTTCTGCTTCTAGAGACTTGTCGGTACCATGCTGCTTGAACATCACTTTAACATTTTTTGCTGTCGTTTGCTGACTTACTAATTCAATATTAGTAAGAAATTTAATACCTTGCTGTTCAAAAGCTTTTCGTGCAAGTGCAGATATTTCTGCATCTTCTGAAGTCATTATTCTATCTTGTGCCTCTAAAACAGTAACTTTTACTCCAAAAGAATTATAAAAACAAGCAAATTCTATACCAATTGCTCCCGATCCAATAATTATCATTGACTTTGGTAAGGTTTTTGGACGCAAAGCTTCTTTATAAGTCCAAATATTACCTTTTGGTTCAAATCCTTTTAAAATTCTTGCTCTTGCACCTGTTGCAATTATAGCTTTTTTAAATTGTATAATTTCTTGACCTACTAAAATTTCGCTATTATTTCTAAATATTGCTCTATTTTTAATTACTGTAATTTTATTTTTCTTCATTAAGGAATTAATACCAGAAACTAGTTTCTCAGATATTTTTATAGAACGTTCAACAATTTTTTTTATATCAAATTTGATTTCTTTGACCGAAATTCCATATTTTTCTGACTTCATCATTGTTTGATATAATTCAGCAGATTTAAGTAAGGATTTAGTTGGTATACACCCCCAATTTAAACATATACCACCCAAATTTTCTTCATCAATTAAGCAAACTTTTTGTCCTAATTGAGCACATCTAATTGCGGCAACGTAACCACCTGGTCCGCCTCCTATAACTACTACGTCAAATTTTTCCATATTAATCTATAAATAATAATATTGGTGATTCGATAAATTGTTTTAATATGGACAAAAATTTGGCACCTTCTATTCCATCCACAACACGATGATCACAAGATAATGAAAGATTTATCATAGTTCTCACTTCGATTTTATCTTCAATTATTACTGGCTTCTTCTCACTTCCACCAATCGCTAATATACAGCTTTGTGGTGGGTTAATTATTGCATTAAAGTTTTTTATTCCATACATGCCTAAATTCGAAATACTAAAACTACCCCCTTGATATTCTTCGGGTTTTAATAAATTTTTTCGAGCCTTATCAGCTAAATACCTCATTTCTGTAGATATTTCAAATATATTTTTTTGATCAGCATTTTGAATTATCGGAGTAAATAATCCAGTATCAGTTGCTACTGCCACTGAGATATCAATATTATTGTAGGTTAATATTCCTTCTGTTTGCCAACTAGAATTTATTTTTGGTGAAGCTTTAAGAGACTTAGCAGCTGCTAAAATTAATAAATCATTAATAGAAATTTTTGTAGCATTATCGTTTCCAAATTGATTATTAATCTGCTTTCTCACTGCCAGCATAGTATCCATTTCACAATCAATAGAGAGATAAAAATGTGGAATTTCTTGTTTAGATTGTAATAATCTTTTTGCAATAATTTTGCGCATATTACTATGGGGAGTAACATTGTAAACAATATCATTTCTAATAATTTGTTCCTTATTATTAGTCGTCTCTTTTAACGAAATTACGTCAGCTTTAATAATTCTGCCGTGTGGGCCTGTACCCTTTATTTGAGTTAAATCTAAATTTTTTTGTTCAGCTATTCTTCGTGCAAGTGGAGAAGCAAAAATACGTGTATTATGTTCTTTCTGAGGTGTAGGTAATATCTGTTCTGTTTTTGCTGTTGCAGTTGTAGGTTTTATGTCCTGAATAACCTCAATATTGTCTCTAGGTACTTCTTTTTCGTCTTTAATTATTGTGTTTGCTGTGATATTGGCTTTGATAAAGGCTTCTATATCTTCAGTATTTTTTCCTTCTTCAATTAAAACTGCGATTAATGAATTTACCGGCACATCATTTGTACCCTCTTTCACCAATATTTTGGCTAATCGCCCTTCATCGACCGCTTCTACTTCCATAGTAGCTTTATCAGTTTCAATTTCAGCAATAACCTCGCCGGCTTTTACCTCATCACCTTCCTTTTTTAACCACTTAGCAAGATTACCATGTTCCATTGTAGGAGATAAAGCAGGCATTAAAATTTTTATAGGCATTTTCTTTCCTTCTATTCTTTGTAACAAGCTTTTTTTACAGCTTCTACAATTTTATCAACCGTAGGAAGCGCTAATTTTTCTAAGTTTTCTGCATATGGTAGCGGTATATTTTCTCCAGACACAATCTCAACTGGTGCATCTAAATAATCAAATGCTTGACGCATAACTATTGACGAAATTGTTACCCCTATACCAGCAAAAAACCATCCTTCTTCAACAGTGATTAACCGATTAGTTTTTTTAACAGAGGTAATAATCTTTTTTTCATCTAAAGGGCTTATAGTGCGTAAATCTATGACTTCTACACTAATTCCTTGTGTAGACAAAATTTCAGCAGCCTCTAGGGCCATACCGACTTGAATTGAAAATGCGGTAATTGTTGCATCAGTTCCTTCGCGAACTATCTTAGCTTTACCAATTTCAACAATTTTTACTTCATCACTGACTTCAAAAGACCTACCATACATTATTTCATTTTCTAAAAAGATCACTGGGTTATCGTCTCTAATCGCACTAATTAGCAATCCCCTTGCATCTTCTGCATCATAGGGTGCTATTACTTTTAGTCCAGGAATATGCGAATAAATAGCAGCATAATTCTGGCTATGTTGAGCCGCTACCCTTGCAGCCGCACCATTAGGACCACGAAAGACTATAGGACATCCTAGCAAACCTCCAGACATATAATTAGTCTTAGCAGCTGAATTCACTATTTGGTCAAATGCTTGCATAGCAAAGTTAAAGGTCATAAATTCTACAATTGGTCTAAGACCAGCAAATGCTGCTCCAATTGCAATACCAGCAAAACCATGCTCAGTAATTGGCGTATCAATAATTCTTCCGGGGCCAAATTCTTGTAATAAGTTTTGTGTGATTTTATACGCCCCTTGGTATTCACCCACTTCCTCACCCATAACAAATATCTTATCATCTCTTTGCATCTCGAGACGGATTGCTTGGTTTAATGCTTCTCTAACAGTTATTATTGCCATATAAATTACTTAAAAACGTCTGTGTATAATTCAGTTATATCTGGTAATGGAGATGAAATAGCAAATTCTTCAACTTCAACAATTTGTTTTTTGATTTCTTTTTCAATGTCTAAAATTTGACTTTCATTAAGGTAAGATTTTTCTATAATATGAGCACGTACAGAAATAATTGGGTCAATTTTTTTATATTTTTCTACCTCATCTTTACTACGATATTTTGCAGGATCAGACATTGAGTGACCA
The DNA here is from genome assembly GCA_024236375.1 of Rickettsiaceae bacterium. Lineage (GTDB taxonomy): Bacteria > Pseudomonadota > Alphaproteobacteria > Rickettsiales > Rickettsiaceae > Megaera_A. The sequence continues at coordinate 24,810 of JACKKP010000006.1, forward strand.
CGAAAACGATAAGTTTGAGCCTCAATAATGATCGGCCCTTTACCTTTTCTGACAAACTCTAGTGCTTGTTTTGTAATATCATATACAGATGCTACGTCCATACCATTCACTCTAACACCTGGAATTCCAAATGATTCCCCCTTACGATATAATTCTACCATTGCAGTGGAACGAGAGACAGAAGTACCCATGGAATATTGATTATTTTCTATAATATAGATTACAGGTAATTTCCACATTGCTGCCATATTAAAGGCTTCATAGACCTGTCCTTGATTAACTGCCCCATCTCCCATAAAAGTTAAGCAGACATTATTTGTTTTATTATATTTTTCAGCAAAAGCAATACCTGTACCTAATGGCACTTGTGCACCTACTATACCATGTCCACCATAAAATTTTCCAATCTTATTGAACATATGCATAGAACCACCTTTACCTTTTGAACAACCTGTAGCTCTTCCCGTAAGTTCTGCCATTACATATTTTGGGTCAATATCTGAAGCAATGATATGACCATGATCGCGATAGCTAGTAATTGTACTATCTTGCGAAGTTTTTGCAGCATTTATACCACTAATCACAGCTTCTTGTCCTATATATAGATGGCAAAAACCGCCAATTTCGCCCATTCCATATAATTGTCCGCATTTTTCTTCAAATCTACGAATTAAAAGCATTTTCTTATAAATATCTATATATTGTTCCGCAGTAAGTTGATGTTTCTTGGTTTCAAACATATAGCTTATAGTTAATTTTAGTATAATAACTTTAAAACTTAAGGCTTAACAATTCAAGTGTTTTCTAGATTTTAAATAGATAAAAATTTTTAGTAAGATACAGATTTGCTGTTATAAATACTTTATTATTAAGTAAGGTTTATGTTAGAGCAAGAATAATTAAGAGATTCTATGATTATTAGCAGAAAGATAGTTTTGCTCACCACCTTATTTTTTACTACAAAGAAACTGATAAATAATTACTTAGTAATAATACAACTTTGTTTTTGAGCAATTAGCTGACGGCAAATATATTTTGCATCTTTAAAAGATCCATAATAACCACTCATGATAAGATAAAAAAATTTGCCATTAGTACCTTGACGTTTCTGTAATATCATCTCATTATCACTGAGTAATTTATAATGTTTTTTCTTGATTAATTGCCATTTATTTTGTGCATCATTTTCATTGAAAGCCACACCAAGCTGTATCAGATAACCACTTTTACCAGGGTTATTCTTATTAACATTAGTGAACTGCCTTCTTTTTGAAACAGCTTGTTCTATCTCGAGATCTGATCCACTTAATTTTATAGATTTTTTTACATTATCTAAATTGTCTAAATTATGTTTTTCAGCTACAAGGTTTGTAGGAGTAATTATATTATTATCCTCATCTTGTTCAGATTGATCAGATTGATCAGCTAATTCACTATATAATTTTTCATAATATTCCAAATTATTTAAAATATCATCAATTGAATCATTATAGATTATTCCTTCTGAAGGAGCGGCTAATTTAACTCTTTTTATTTCAATAGGATTTTCTGGAGATGGCAAGAGTTTAATCGTTTTTTTATTAAAACTCTCTTGGTTATAAATCAAACTATCTGTGTTAGGAATGACAATCCCTCCTGGTTCTTCTGGTCTAATTTTAGTTGGACCTATTTGTGCTTCTATAGTTATTATTTGTACTTCTTTTTGAGACAAAAAATGATACAACATTAAAAAAGTGCCTATGAATATCAACCATATAACAAATATTTTTTTAGTATTTTTCATTAATATTAAAAAATAACATTTTATTTACATTTTTTCCATAGGCTCAATACCAATCACTTCAAAACCAGCTTGCAATACCCGTTTGATAGCTTCAGCTAAGGCTAATTTTGCTGCAGTATAATCTGAACTATCTTCCATTACAAACCGATAATCTGCTTGTCCTTTGCCTAAATGCCATATCGTATGAAATTGCGAAGCAACATCAATTAAATAATATGCTATTCTTTGTGGCTCAAAAAATTTTGCTGCCGAAAATAATGTTCTAGGCCAAGCGGCTAATGTCTTAATTAACTGAATTTCTATCTCAGAAGACAATAAAGATAAATCAAATTCTCTATTAACAAATTTTTGATAAGCTTCTTGTGATACTTCTTGGGCTTTTGATAAAATAGAATTAAGCCTTACGTGAGCATATTGTACATAAAAAACTGGATTATCCTTTGATTGTTCTTTAACCTTATCAAAGTCAAAATCTAGTGTCATATCATTACGACGTGTGAGCATGATAAATCTGATGATATCTTTGCTGACATAATTAGTTACATCACTAACGGTCATAAAGTTTCCGCTACGTTTTGACATCTTAATCGGTTTGCCTTGTTTAACAAAATTTACTAACTGACTTATACGAATGTCACTTTGAACTTTACCTTCCCCGAGGGCATCAATCACTGCTTTTATCCTTTTGACATAACCACTATGATCTGCTCCTAATATATAAATTAATGTTTCAAATCCTCTTTCGATCTTATTTTTGGCATAAGCAAAGTCTGCTGCCAGATAAGACCACGAATTATCACTTTTTTGCACAGGTCGGTCTTGATCATCACCATAGTCACTAGATTTAAATAATAATTGTTCTTTCGGTTGCCAATTTTCATCAATCTTGCCTTTGGGAGCTGGTAAGAAACCACGATAAATTAACCCTTTATTACGCAAAATTTCTACTGCTTTATCTATATCACCATTATTATGCAAAGATTGTTCTGAGACAAATACATCATGATGTACACCCAGTTGATCTAAATCAAATTTAATTAAATCAAGCATAGCATCTACAACAATTTTTTTTATTTTTTGTCGCATAGAAAAATGCTCTAAACTAAGCAATTCCTTACCAAATTCTTTAGCAAGTTTTTGACCAATATTTATCAAATAATCTCCGGGATATAAACCTTCTTCTATTTCTAATGTTTCACCAGTAATAGCTTCTTTATAGCGAATAAATGCACTATCAAGCAGTGTATCAATCTGGGAACCTGCATCATTAATATAGTATTCTTTAGTAACTTTATAACCACATTTTAACAAAATATTTGCTAACACATCACCATATACCGCCCCTCTTGCATGGCCAACATGCATAGGGCCAGTTGGATTTGCGGAAACAAACTCAACATTAATTTTATGTCCATTACCAATATTACAATCCCAAAAATTTGTTTTTTCAGATAATATACTATTAATACATTCGTGCCATTTACTAGCTTTAATGGTAAAGTTAATAAAGCCAGGACCAGCTACTTCAATATGTGCTAAATATTCAATATTTAAAAAATGTTCTTTTAATTCCAGAGAAATTGCACGTGGGTTCTTTTTTTGCCTTGCAGCAATGATCATAGCTAAATTAGTAGATATATCGCCATTTAAGTGGTCTTTAGGAATTTCTAAAGTAGCTTCTTCCCATATAGTTTCGTCTTGGCAAATAACCTGTCCGTTCTTTCGAAGATCACGCCATAGTTCGTCAAAAATATTCATAATTTTAAGGTATTACTATTCAATTTATAATAAGATTTGTATTGTTTTATAGCAAAACGATCTGTCATGCCAGCAATATAATCAGCAATGACAGACATTCTATATTTCTCATCTGAATTATTCCGAAGTAAATCATTCCAATCAGTTGGTAATGATAATGTATTATCTGCATATAATGTGAATAATTTTTCTATAATGTTTTTACATTCATCACTGACTGATAATACTTTATGATGAGTATATAATTCTTCTCGCATGAAAGATTTTATAATTTTTATCTGATCATAAACTTCTGGCGTAAAATCTACTAAGTTACAATTTAAATTCCGAATTTGTTGTTCACTTTGTATATTATATTTTTGTAAATTTTCTCTGGTTTGTTCAAGTACACTTTTAACGAAATGATGCATCAATTTCCTGCCCACTTCATAAATCAATCTCACACTATCAATTGTTATATGTTCTGTTCTGACTTCATGAATGAATTTCGCAAGTAACTCAATTTGACATAATTGTTTTTCTGTCAAAATTTCTGCTTTAATACCATCTTCAAAATCATGACAAATATATGCTATATCATCAGACATGGCGGCCACTTGAGCTTCAGCAGATGAATATCGTGCTAAATCTAAATCATGTTTTGCATCATAATCAAATACATATTGATATTCTTCTTTTTTATGAATTATTGGCCCATTATGTTTTACAATACCTTCTAATACTTCCCAAGTTAAATTCAAACCGTCATAAGATGCATATCTTTGCTCTATATAAGTCAGTAACTTAAATGAGTGAGCATTATGCGAAAAACCACCGTAATTTTTCATACATAAATTAAGTGCGATTTCGCCCGCATGACCAAAAGGCGTATGACCCAAATCGTGAGCTAATGCTACTGCTTCAGATAAATCCTCACTTAGCCCTAATGCTTTAGAAACTGAACGTGAGATGGTAGAAACTTCAATCGAGTGCGTTAAACGATTACGATAATGATCGCCTTCATGGTTAACAAATACTTGTGTTTTATATTGCAATCTTTTAAAAGCATTCGCATGAATTATGCGATCTCTATCACGTTCAAATTCATTGCGATATGGTGTAGTTTTCTCTGGATATAACCTTCCGCGGGAATTTTCTGCCTTGCAAGCATAGCTTTTAAGCATAATTAACAAATAACCTTGAATATAATGATTTTAGAATATATGATATAAAGGATTTTTTCAAATAATTTTTACCCAGCCTACGTTCATTACCAGGCTGAGATAGTTAATAACAGAAAATATAATGGAAATAAAAATTACTGAAAGCGCTATAACTAGAATCAAAGAACTTATTACCAAAAACCAAAAACCATTTTGTGCTCTACGAGTTGCCGTTAATAGTGGTGGATGTTCTGGTTTTTCTTATGAATATGAATTGACTAATGACATCAACCCAGATGATTATGTTTTACAAATTAATGGAATCAAAATAGTTATTGATCCCATGTCACAAAGTTTTTTAGATCAGTGTACCATTGATTTTGTACAGGAACTTGGTAATAGTTACTTTCAAATTAATAATCCAAATGCTTCAGCAAAATGTGGTTGTGGTAATTCCTTTGCAGTCTAAGTTATGCGTAGATTTATTTACCTCTGTATACTTGATTTATTCTTGTGATTAGAATTTATACGACTCACATAAGTTCTTGGTTCCTTTGTATCCCGACTGTTCAATTTCTGTGCAATAGTACGACTTGTAGTTTTAGCAAAAAACTTTATTACTTTTGGAGAAGTAGCTAAATCTATTACATTGACGACTAAAGCTTTATAATTTTTATTATGAAAGTTTTTTGCTAAAGATAATAACGTATCAGATTTTTTCTCTACAACTTTTAAAGCACTTTCAATATCTACGCTAATTTTTGCTGATACTTGTTGTCCTATTTCAGTCTTATTTAAAAACTCTTCTGCTAAAACAGCAATATCATCTTGATTCTTGCGCAATAATTCTGGAATATTTTGAGTCACGACTGATTTTACCTCATCATATGTATTTGCAGCAAATATTATATCACCAACTTTATTTATTATTTGCTTCTTATTCTCTTGTTGTGCTACTTCGTTATCCTTGCCTTTATTATCCTTACTTAAAGCTATATTATATATATTTTCTATTAAGCTCGCGATATCATTATTTGCTTCTTGATTATTGATATCGCTATTATTAATTACATTACTTACTAAATGAAATATAGGTTTCACTTGTGGATCAGTAAGTAATTTCATACTTAATTCAGCAGTTCTATTTATAAATTCTTTACTGAAACCTTGCTCTTGAATCTTTCCTTCATATTTAGTAGTTAGCTTCTCGGTCATCTGCTGAATGACACTCTGATTCTTAGTTATATATTGTGGTAAATCTTCGGCAACTAAATCTTTAATTCTTGTATCATTAACCAAATGCACAATATTTTTAGCCAATTTGCTAATATTTTCTTTGGCAGAAGTATCAACTTGAATATCTGTGTTTGCCTGCTGTATTAGGTTTGGAACTTCTATAGACTGTGCATCAGTAAGGTTTGTAGCTTCTAATTCATTAACTTTATTTTCTTTATTATTAGTTGTAATAACATTTTGACCAAGTGCGATAATGCTAGTAGCTATATCTATCGCTTCATTACTATGTGATAATGCTATGGATAATATTTTTTCCGATAATTGGCTCGAATGCTCTACAAAAGTGTTAAAATTTCGTATAGATGTAACGTGGTTAATGTTTTTGACCATCTCTTTTAATCTATTACTACCTTCGCCAAGTTTTAGCTCATTATCAATTGCTGGATTACCCTCTACTATATTTACCTCATGTTGTTTTGCTTCTGATTGCTGCTCTTCTCTTGTGATATTGTCTGAGCTTGGAAGCTCTGTTTCTAATGATTTTAGGGAAGCAAATATTTTAGGAACTATATGCTGTATATATTTGTTTTGTTCTATTTCTTGACCCAGTCTGTTTAAGTTATTCACTATTGCTAGTTTAGATTCTTGACCTTCTGCAGTTTGTAAAGCATTGAAAAAGTTACCCATATTACTAAGTACTTCTTTGGCAATCTCTTGTATTTTACTCTGCTCTTGACCTTGCTCTTGACCTTGCTCTGTACTCTGCTCTGTACTCTGTTCTTGAACCCGCTCTTTACTCTGCTCTTTACTCTGCTCTTGAACCTGCTCTTGAACCTGCTCTGTACTCTGCTCTGTACTCTGCTCTTGAACCTGCTCTTGAACCTGCTCTGTACTCTGCTCTGTATTCCGCTCTGTATTCCGCTCTGTATTCCGCTCTGTATTCCGCTCTGTATTCCGCTCTGTATTCCGCTCTGTATTCCGCTCTGTATTCCGCTCTGTACTCTGCTCTGTACTCTGCTCTGTACTCTGCTCTGTACTCTGCTCTTGTGTTGATTCGTTAATGAATTTTTCTGCTAAGGTAAAGATTGTACTGAAAATTTTGTCTCCTTGACGCTCGAGATAATCTGGTATCTTATTAGATAATATTTGTGCCATACCTTCATCAGTTAATAAGGTAGTGGCCCCTTCAACTATATTACTTATTGCTTTTACTCCTTGTAATGCTTGCTTTTTTGAATCAAAATCTTCAGCATGATTAGCACCAGTCACGCTCGGTGCATAATTTTGTACTAAATCAATAGTGCTACTTGCAATATTTAATACTACCTCACCATTTTGTAAACCAGTACTTATAAATCCTTCGGCAATAACACTAGTCTCATTAATAATATCTGGTGTAACCATTTCTGTAAAAGGCTTAAATGCCTCAGTTTTTAATAATGGTTCTATTATTACAGGAGCTAGTTTTCTTATATATCCTTCCTTCCCAACCTGATCACCCAGTCTTTTTAAGTTATTCACTATTGCTAGTTTAGATTCTTGACCTTCTGCAGTTTGTAAAGCATTGAAAAAGTTACCCATATTACTAAGTACTTCTTTGGCAACCTCTTGTATTTTACTCTGCTCTTGACCTTGCTCTTGACCTTGCTCTTGCACCTGCTCTGTACTCTGCTCTGTATTCTGCTCTGTATTCCGCTCTGTATTCCGCTCTGTATTCCGCTCTTGCACCTGCTCTTGCACCTGCTCTGTACTCTGCTCTGTACTCTGCTCTGTACTCTGTTCTTGAACCTGCTCTTGAACCCGCTCTTTACTCTGCTCTTGAACCTGCTCTGTACTCTGCTCTGTACTCTGTTCTTGAACCCGCTCTTTACTCTGCTCTTTACTCTGCTCTTGAACCTGCTCTTGAACCTGCTCTGTACTCTGCTCTTTACTCTGCTCTTGAACCTGCTCTTGAACCTGCTCTGTACTCTGCTCTGTATTCCGCTCTGTATTCCGCTCTGTATTCCGCTCTGTACTCTGCTCTGTACTCTGCTCTGCACTCTGCTCTGTACTCTGCTCTTGTGTTGATTCGTTAATGAATTTTTCTGCTAAGGTAAAGATTGTACTGAAAATTTTGTCTCCTTGACGCTCGAGATAATCTGGTATCTTATTAGATAATATTTGTGCCATACCTTCATCAGTTAATAAGGTAGTGGCCCCTTCAACTATATTACTTATTGCTTTTACTCCTTGTAATGCTTGCTTTTTTGAATCAAAATCTTCAGCATGATTAGCACCAGTCACGCTCGGTGCATAATTTTGTACTAAATCAATAGTGCTACTTGCAATATTTAATACTACCTCACCATTTTGTAAACCAGTACTTATAAATCCTTCGGCAATAACACTAGTCTCATTAATAATATCTGGTGTAACCATTTCTGTAAAAGGCTTAAATGCCTCAGTTTTTAATAATGGTTCTATTATTACAGGAGCTAGTTTTCTTATATATCCTTCCTTCCCAACCTGATCACCCAGTCTTTTTAAGTTATTCACTATTGCTAGTTTAGATTCTTGACCTTCTGCAGTTTGTAAAGCATTGAGTAAACCATTTATGTTTTTAGCTACCCGAATTACTACTTCTTGAGCATTTATATTATTATCTTTATTCGTTTCCGCTTCTTCTGCAGATAGATTTTGAGCATTTATATTATTATCTTTATTCGTTTCCACTTCTTCTGCAGATAGATTTTGAGCATTTATATTACTATCTTTATTCGTTTCCGCTTCTTCTGCAGATAGATTTTGAGCATTTATATTATTATCTTTATTCGTTTCCGCTTCTTCTGCAGATAGATTTTGGGAATTGATATTACTATCTTTATTCGTTTCCGCTTCTTCTGCAGATAGATTTTGAGAATTTATATTATTATCTTTACTCGTTTCCACTTCTTCTGCAGATAGATTTTGAGAATTTATATTATTATCTTTACTCGTTTCCGCTTCTTCTGCAGATAGATTTTGAGAATTTATATTATTATCTTTACTCGTTTCCGCTTCTTCTGCAGATAGATTTTGGGAATTTATATTATTATCTTTATTATTTGCAGCGGATTTAGCTTGTTGCGCTGCAAATTGGCTAGTAATTACATCAACAAAAGTCTTACTGTGTTTTTCTATGTAATTAGGTATTTCATCGATTATGACTTTTGCAATATTATCATTAGATAGCAAAGTAACCGCGCCATCTACTACTTTACTAACATATTGAGCAGTTTCTACCAATTCAGGGTCAGTAGATAATAGAGATTGAGCTACTGTTATTCCATGAGTGACCGAATCAAAAATAGCTGCGATATTTTTTTCTTCAGCTAACACTGCTGCCACAGTTTTTTCTGCTAATATTGCAGTATCTTTAATCACTACATCTGCTTTCTCTCTGTCAGCTATAAAATCATTAACTGGTAAAATATCCTTTGCCACATTGGATAATAACATTTCTGCATATTTTGCCTCTTGCAAATCTGTACCAAGTTTATGTAAATTTTCTGTCAAACTTGTTTTGATTTCTGATTCATTCAATAAATTCATAATATTAGAAGCAACTTCTAAACCAGAATTGATATTACTAGTTGCTTTTTCTACAATATTATCTTTTTGCTGAGATTGATTTTCATTAATGATAATTTTGACTTTTCCAGCTAATTCATCAATTTTACCACTATTCCTTAAAAATGTGGTAGTTATATTAGTTGCAACTGGTAAAATTGTATTTCTTACCAAATTATTTACTTCTTCAGCACTTGTTAAGCCTGTAGTGCTAAGGTTAATAGATAAATCAACGCCAAAATCTACTATTTTATCAAATTTTGCTAACTGAGAGACTTGAGGGGCAGCAATTTTTGCTATAGTTTTTACTCCTTGTTTTATAATATTAGGTAGTTCTTTATCCTCGGCAATATCTGTTCCAAGTTCTTTAATTACTTTTTGTACATTCTCCGCATTAAATAACTCTAAAGCTTTATCAGCTACTACTTTAACCTCATCAGTTATTTTTGCAATATGCTCTTTGTTTATTTGTGGATTTGCATCTATTATTGCGGCAATTGTTTTTCCTTGATTGATTGTAATTTCAATTAATTCT
>JACKKP010000007.1 GCA_024236375.1 Rickettsiaceae bacterium
AAAAGCATATAAAGGCATAGAAAACGAAGCTACAAAAATATTACTAAGCCACGACCCCAGCCATTGGGATGCCGTTATAAATAAAAAATTTAAAGATATTGATTTAACATTATCGGGGCACACACACGGTTTTCAATTTGGAGTAGAAACCAAATGGCTAAAATGGAGTCCTTCGCAATATACTTATAAGCAATGGGCTGGTTTGTACCAAAAAGAGAAGCAACAAATATATGTAAACAGAGGCTTTGGAAACTTAGGCTACCCTGGCAGAATAGGTATTTTGCCCGAAGTAACAGTTATTGAGTTGGCTTGATTAGAAGGATAATTTTTTAGACGATTAGATATATAGACGACAAAAATATTTACTCTTTAACAAACCTATAGTAGTAGGTTATTCCTTTTTTTGTTGTAAGTGTAAGAATATACGCTCCCGATTGTAAATCCATTACATTTATTTTGTTTAATTCTTGTTCTTTATACAAGATTGCTTTACCCAAATAGTCATACACAATTGCCTTTTGAAGAGGAATATCTGAATTTATATGCAGGTACTTATCTGTGGGGTTAGGATAAATTTTTATATTGTTTTCTATTGCATTTTTGATATTGTTAATGGTATCATAAACTACAACTGTATCATAAATTACTGTAGTATCATTATTATTCACATAAGTTGTATCTATTATATAAGTAGTGTCATTAATATAAATAGTATCTGTTACATAAATGGTATCATTTGCTTGTTCGGGCATACGAGAAATAATATATTGGCTCAAATTAATAGACAAATTTCCTGTGGGCGTTGGGGAATTTAATGTAGAAGGCCAAATATTAAAATGAGGTGTTCTTGAAACTAAAATAACTTTATTTTCATCTGTAATGTGTATGCTGGTTAATCCATCTAAACTGTCTATTAAATGAAAATTGCTTTCTGTGTATATTCCATTATTCCCAAAAGAAGGCACTAAATTTCCACTATCATCAAAAAGTAACATTTTAAGTTTGCCATTTGGGAAAGAGCTTGGTAAGGAAAAGGTATCACTTGTATTTCCGGCTACTAACAAATAATTATTGCTTAGTATTTTTATATCTGCTAAATATGAAAAATCTGAAGAGGTAGTACTAAAATTAAAAAACGTGAACCCGTTATTACCAAAACTACTATCAACACTACCATTTTGCAGTAGTCTTCCTATCATAAATCCCCTTTGTGTATTAAAACAATTTGCCGTATCAGTTCTATTATATATGCCACCTACTATCAGTTTACCGCTATTAGTTTCTTTTAGTATTAATGCTGCCTCGTCTTCAAACCAACCGTCAATTCCTTCACTTAAACAATTTAACTCTACATATCCGCTACCACTATTGCCAAAAGTACTATCTATTTCCAGTGTATAAGACATTAATCTATACACAACATTTTTAATAGTCATAAAAAAACGATTCCCACTATATTTATAAATAACAGCATGAAATCCTTGTAAGTTATTATTAGGGTTAGGATGATCATATATTTTTCTACCTAAATTCCCAAAAGACTGTATTCGTGAGCCGCTATTAAGATTAAAAGCAACAATTGCAGCATTAGAATTTACCGGCAAAGAAAAACTAAACGGATATCCGGAAACATAAATAACATTATTACTTACTACCATGCTAAATGGCACAAACACTAACAGCGTGTTATCTATAGTATTGTTTTCATAATGGTAAACAATGCCATTATTGCCAAAAGTAGTATCTAATGAACCATTGCTATTGTACTTAATAAGAAAAGTTACAGGACCAAGACCTGAGGGGTCTGAATACCCCATCATTAAAATTTTATCATTTTCTACTTCAATTAAGCTACCTATTTGAACAGTACTTTCAAAATTCAAATTTACTGTTTCTACAAAACCATTTTGCCCCCAGGTACTATCTATATCTCCATTGGGTAAATATCTTACTAAAATGGGATGTATGGCAAAGTTAGATGCCACAACAATTTTGCCATCGTTTTGTAAAACAGAAGGGACATACCCCCAATGCCCTATAGGGTTTATTGTAGTAATAACTCGCCCGTTATTACCAAAAGTGGTATCTACATATACTATTTGTGCATTCAAATTTCCGTATAAAAATATAACACATAGTAATATGATTGTTCTCAAAAACATTACAATTCTTCAATAGAAATCTCTATTCTATTATTTACGCCATCAAGATTCCAAACAATAAGTATAGGTAGTGAAAAAAAACCATTGCCTGGCAGTGATGTAAATTTAGAACTATTTCTAAGCAAGTCTCCATTTGTATCACAAAAACTAACTAAATAAGAATTTCCTGCATAAGGGTTAGAAGGAGAGTTGTGAACTTTTAAAACAATTCCCCTTACTCCATTAATATTAGTAAAATACGAGCAACTCTGATTTTGTGCAAAACCTGTCGTTGTCCCAAAAGAAACATCAAAACATGACGTCCAAGCAGAAGTAGGACAACTACCAGAATTGTCAAAAGATGAAAAAAATTGGTATGAAATAGAATTGTTATTAATTACCATATTAGTATTTTGAGCAAAGGAAAATAAGGTAAAAGTTAATAGAGATAACGTTAGAAATAAATTTTGAGTGAATAATAATTATACTGCAAGTTAACAAAAAAATGCCTAAAATGCAAGTTAATATACAAGAAGTTTTATAACTATCCGTAAAAATACCCATGAAGTATTTTACATTAACTTTTCTTTAGAAGAAAAGTTACAAAAACTTGTCCGCCCTCTGGCGGAGAATCGCACTAAGTTTTCAGCGACCCATTATAATCTCAACTCCTAAAAATCAAAAAGGCAGAGTTCCGTTCTTCAAACAGTTTAATTTTTTACAGAGTTTTCGGTTAATGGGTGTCCCACTTACAAACTTCCCTCCACGGTGGTGTCTCACGCACAGTAAAATCAAATCTACTTCAAAATATTCCTAATCCTCTCATACAAAGGCGGATGTGAGTAATGAATAAATACATACCATGGATGGGGTGTTAAATTACTTAAATGTTTTTTAGATAATTTTTTTAAGGAACTTATAAGAGCCTGTCCGTTATAGGTAGTTTTAGCAAAATTATCTGCTTCAAATTCATTTTTTCGGGACAATAGATTCATAAAAATTCCCAAAATCATAGAGATAGGTGCGTAAAGCAATGAAAAAGCTATAAAGCTAATATGGAAACTATTTTCGTTAACGCCAAGTGCCGCAGCTAAAGCATCACTTTTTGACAGCCAAGCAAACAAAAAGAATAAGACCGCAATTTGAATAATACTTATTGCTATACTCTTTTTTATATGATTCATTTTGTAGTGCCCTACTTCATGAGCCAAAACAGCCGTTAGCTC
>JACKKP010000008.1 GCA_024236375.1 Rickettsiaceae bacterium
AGTATGGTAAAGTACTAATTTATTTTTTAACTTCATCATTTATAAATTGCATATGCAAAATTTAGTCGAAAAAATATTATTTTTTTTATGCCTTAGTTCCTCTTGTATATATGCTCAAAACAATATCAACTACCCTTATACAAAATCAGATTGCCTAACAAAAGAATACATTGACACAACCTTATTTGATTGCTTTGATTGGTTAAAGGACTTGAATAATGAAGAAGTCTTGGATTGGGTAAAAAAACAAAATGTTATAACCAACAAATACATAAATAATAAGACTGATAAATTTTCAAATGAAACTTATATAAAAATATTAGGATTTGTTGAATCTGGCTATACTTTTCAAAAAGATAACTTAGAATTTAGGATGAAGTACACTGATGAAAACACTAGTCCTAGCTTATTTTTAGTAGATAAAAAAGATAATGAAAAAATAATTGTAAATCCTGTTAATATATCTTTTAAAGACAAAATAAGCATTACTAATTTTAGTGTATCTGCTGATAGAAATTATTTAGCTTTTAGCTTTAACCGTAACGGAAGTGATTGGAATGAAATAAAGATAAAGCCACTAAATAAAAAAAAATTTTTAGATGATCATTTATTGGGTATTACATTTTCTTCAATTGAATGGAAAGGAGATGGATTCTTTTATATAAAATCTGAACAAAATAGCTACCTATCTAATTATAGTAACTTTAAATTATATTATCATAAACTTGGTACAGAACAAACTCAAGATTCTTTGTATTTTTTCAATAAACACAATGTTTTTGGAACAATACAGTGTTATGTTACTCCATCTGAAGATTTTCTAATAATCAAAGAAAAAAATTATAAAACTAACTTATATAACTTCTATTATATTAACTATAACGAACCATATCCTTTATTGAAAACCCTTTTTAAAGATATAGAGTACGACCTTGAAATTATAGGAAGTAATGATAGCTCATTAATAGCTTTTACCTTTCATGAAAGCAATTCTGGAATATTAGTTAAAATTGACCCAAATAATCCTTATAAATGGGAGAAAATAGTAAATGAAATTAATGATGCAATATTAATGAATACGGTATTGCTAAAAGACACTATACTATGTCATTACACATATAATACAACCGAAATAGTAGTAGCATACGATTATACTGGTAAACCACTACATAAAATTGAACTATTTAAAAACATGTATGCTGACGGATTTAATGCCGAATTAGGAGATGAAAAAACACTTTTTAAGATATATAATCCCGTTACTCCAAGTATATCATACGCAATTAATAATAAAACTCTTCAAGTTGAAAGTTTAGATACTGTAAATGTAATTTATGATTATGACAGATTAAAATTTGAAAAAAAAATTGTAAAAACTGATGATGATGTTGAAATAATTATAGACATGTATTATTCAGATAGTTTACAAAACCATCAAAAACCATTAATAATATATGCTTATGGGGGATTTGGAATTTCAACAAGACCTAATTTCAATCCTGCAATTGTTAAATTTATTATGAATGGAGGTATTTATGTTGTTGCCCATATACGTGGAGGTGGGTATAAAGGTAAAGAATGGCATAAAGAGGGTGCTGGAATAAACAAAATTAATAGTATTAACGACATCATTAAAGTTTCTGAATTTTTGATAGACTCTAACTACACAAACGATAATTTATTAGCTCTAAGAGGTGGTTCTCATGGTGGATTAGTAGTAGCTGCCGCTGCTATTAAAAGACCAGATTTATTTAAGGCCGTAATACCTGAAATGGGTGTTTATGACATGTTAGATTTTGAAAATTATACAGTAGGTAATTTACATAGATATGAATTTGGCTCTGTAAATAATAAGGTAGAATTCAATAATTTATTAAGCTATTCTCCATATCAAAACATTAAAGAAGGCGTCAACTACCCCAATATGCTTATTTTTACAGCTATTAATGATGAAAGAGTACCTCCATTTCAAAGTTTTAAATTTGCAGCAGCTTTACAAAACAATCCAGGTCAAGAAAATTTAATTTTACTTAGAACTTTAAAAAAAGCTGGTCATTATGGAAGTGACAGTTATAATGGGATAGTAAGTGATGAAGCTGAAATATTTTCATTTTTAAAAAAACTATTAGTTGATAAATAATAACTCCATATTTCAATCGCAATTATTTATAGCTGGGCCATGCAGTGCAGAAACCGAAGAACAAGTTTTACAAACAGCACTAGCAATAAAAGAAAATGCACCTCAAATAAATATGCTTCGTGCAGGAATATGGAAACCCCGTACCCGCCCCAACTCTTTTGAAGGTGTAGGAGAAAAAGCATTAACATGGCTAAAAAAAGCAGGTATGGAAACGAATCTACCTGTTTGCACAGAAATAGCCAATGCCTACCATGTAGAAAAAGCACTTGAAGCTAAAATAGATGTACTATGGATAGGAGCTCGCTCTACAGTTAGCCCTTTTATTGTTCAAGAAATTGCAGATGCACTTAAAGGTGTTGATATTCCTATTATGGTAAAAAATCCTGTAAATCCTGATTTAAGTTTATGGATGGGAGCAATAGAAAGAATTAGTAATACGGGTATCAAACAGATTGCTGCCATACACAGAGGTTTTTCAAGCTATAATAAAACAAAATACAGAAATGTACCCAACTGGGAAATTCCTATTGAGTTAAAAAGGCAATTGCCCAATATTCCTATTATTTGCGACCCCAGCCATATAGCCGGAAAAAGAGATTTAATAGCTCAAGTATGCCAGCAGGCCATGAACCTACAGTATAATGGATTGATGATAGAAACACA